>JBPCNO010000129.1:0-10185 GCA_051001135.1 Acidobacteriaceae bacterium | reverse complement strand
CCTCTACGCCGATGGAAGGGAAGTGGCGAGCGGCAGGCCGACGCTCGGCCGCGTGAGCCCGGTGCTGCAGATAGCGCCCGTGCCTCTTCTCCCCGCGGTCTTGCAGCATCTTTTAGACGAGCATGTCTCGGAGCCACCCGCATCGAGCCGGCTTTTCTCCGGTCCACACTTCTCCGGCAAGATCGCGGGCTTCATCCTGGAGCGAAGCGTGCTCACCCCCGCACAGATCCAGCAACTGACGGTGACCCCTCCCGAGCCTTCGCTGATCGACTTCGAAGAAGGGTCGAAGGAGTGGCCCCTGCAGACCTATGGGCAGGCGGGCTATCGCGACCCGCAGGATCCATCCACCATGCCGCGAAGTGAGGCCCCTTTCTCGCAGCCCGCGGAGAAGCCTCTTCCCCCTGCGCGCACCACGCTTGAGCCGAGCGGCGAGCGCGTGTGGACGCTTAACGGCGGCTGGTGGCTGGCGATGGCTCCGAAGGTCACGGCCGATGGGGAGCAGATTGCGCGGCCTGATTTCAACGCCAAAGGCTGGATGCCCGCGACCGTTCCCGGCACCGTGCTCACCACGCTCATCGACCGCGGCGTCTACCCCGATCCGGACTATGGATTGAACAACCTCGCCATCCCCGAATCCCTCAACAAGCAGGACTACTGGTATCGCGCGGAGTTTGCCTCTCCCAGATCGCTGGACGGTCGCCGTTACACACTCACCTTCAACGGCATCAACTATCACGCGATCGTGTGGCTCAACGGCACGCGCCTCGGCGACATCAAAGGGGCCTTCATCCGCGGAAGCTTCGACATTACGGATCTGCTGAAGTCTGGAAAGACCAACGCCCTCGCCGTTCGCATCTCGCCGCCACCGCACCCCGGCATTCCCGAGGAAGAATCGATCAAGGCTGGCCCCGGCGAGAACGGCGGCTCCATGTGTCTCGACGGCCCCACCTTCGTCGCCACCGAGGGTTGGGACTGGATCCCCTCCATCCGCGATCGGGATACCGGCATCTGGCAGGATGTGACGCTCACCGCCACCGGCAGTATCAAAATGGAAGACCCACAGGTGGTGACCAGCCTGCCCTTGCTGCCGGACACCAGCCGCGCCGATGTTGAAGTTGCCGTTCCGCTCCACAACTCGACCGAAAAAGCGGAACACGGCACCGTGACTGCTACGTTCGGCGACATCAAAGTGGTCAAGACCGTGACCATCCCGCCGGGAGAGAGTACGGTCAAACTCGCGCCGGCGGAGTTTCCTCAGCTCTCGCTCCAGACCCCGCGCCTGTGGTGGCCCAACGGCTACGGTAAGCCGGAGCTCTACCAACTCAAGCTCTCCTTCGCGGGGTCGGACGGCGAGTCGGAGACGAAGCAGCTCAAGTTCGGTATCCGCGAGATCACCTATGAGCTCAGCCTCTTCGATTCCGCGGGCCACCTGCGGCGAATGGAGGTCTCTCCCACCGCTGCCATGGCGGCTGGACGGCAGATCGTCGATATCACGCACGCGGGCATGCGGGAGATCCCGCGCGGCTGGGCCGCCTCGCTGCTTCCCGGCGCCGAGACATCCCCGGCGGTGAAGCCCGCACCCGACACGCTGGATTCGACCGATCTGGTCATCAAGGTCAACGGCGTGAAGATCGCGGCGCGCGGCGGCAACTGGGGCATGGATGACTCCCGCAAGCGCGTCTCCCGGGAGCGTCTCGAACCCTACTTCCGTTTGCACCGTGATGCCAACCTCAACATCATCCGCAACTGGGTGGGGCAGAATACCGAAGAGACCTTCTACGAACTGGCCGATGAGTATGGCCAGATGGTATGGAACGACTTCTGGGAGTCCACGCAGAACTACAACATCGAGCCGCAGGACCCCGCGCTCTTCCTCGCCAACGCCAGGGATGTGATCGAGCGGTATCGCAATCATCCATCCATCGTCATCTGGTGCGGACGAAACGAAGGCGTGCCACAGCCCATCATCAACGAGGGGCTGCGCGACCTGATCTTGAAACTCGATGGCACGCGCTACTACACGCCGTCTTCCAACCGCGTCAATCTGCGGGATAGCGGCCCCTACAGCTATCGCGAACCGGCGCGGTACTACGCCATCAATCACGGCTTCTCGGTCGAACTGGGCATCCCATCGCTCTCCACGCTTGAGTCGTTCACAAGCTCCATCCCCGAGGCAGACCAGTGGCCTATCAGCGATGACTGGGCGTATCACGATTGGCATCAGAAGGGGAACGGTGACGTCGCGCCCTTCATGCAGCATCTGGAAGAGGAATTCGGCGCAGCGACGAATCTTCGCGACTTCGAGCGCAAGGCGCAGATGTTCAACTTTGTCGACCATCGCGCCATCTTCGAAGGCTTCAATGCGCATCTGTGGCAGCCCAACAGCGGCCGCATGCTTTGGATGACGCAGTCGGCGTGGCCCAGCAATATGTGGGAGATCTCCAGTCATGACTACGATACGCAGGCCTCCTTCTACGGCGTGAAGAAGGCCTGCGAGCCTATCCATGTGCAACTCGATCTCTCCAACTACAACGTCGCCGTCGTGAACACGACTCCGAACGCGCTTCCAGGGCTTACCGTCAGCGCCAAGGTCTATTCGCTGACTAACAAGCTGCTGCTGGAGCACCAGCAAGCTGTCAACGCGGGTGCGGATGCCCTCACGCCCGGCTTCCCGCTTGATCTCGCGCCGTTGCTTGCATCGGGCGTGGTACTGGTGAAGCTGGATCTGCACCAGGCCAACGGCCAATCCGTCTCGCAGAACCTGTATTGGCTGGGCGCGGATGAGGCATCCTACCGGCAACTGAATACGCTTCCGGCAATCGCTTTGACCACATCCGCGAACGCCGGTAAATCCACTGCAGAGGAAGCGCAGGTGCATGTACGGCTTACAAACTCCGCCAGCACGGCTGCGCTCGCCGTCAAGCTGACGCTGGAGCACGCGAGCGACGGAACCCGCATACTGCCTGCGTATCTCAGCGACAACTACGTCTCGCTATTGCCTGGTGAATCGCGAGAGATCGATGTGAGCTACCCCGCGAAAGCAGGCAGCGGTGCCGCGAAGGTCGGGGTACGCGGCTGGAATGTCGTGGAGACGACGATTCCCGTCGCCCCTGCGGGCGAGCCACGCTAAGCATTGCCAACGAATGGCCCGGTGTTGCAGAGGAGTGAAAAGAGAGACTAGCTTCGCCAACGAAGGCATCTCAACCTGTAATTTGGAAATGAGGAGATGATCGCATGCCATCTGTTATCCAGGATGAAGAACTGCAAAAGATGGACGCCTACTGGCGTGCGGCAAACTACCTGTCCGTGGGACAGATCTATCTGAAAGATAATCCTCTCCTCAAACGGCCGCTTACGGTAGAGGACATCAAGCCACGCCTGCTCGGCCACTTCGGCACTACACCCGGTCTGAACTTCATCTATCTTCACTTGAACCGCATCATCCGCAACCATCACGCGGAGATGATGCTCGTCGTCGGCCCCGGCCACGGCGCACCCGGCATCATTGCGAATACTTTTCTTGAAGGCACTTACACCGAGGTCTATCCCGATATCGAGCGCGACCACGACGGCATCAAGCGTCTCTTCCGCCAGTTCTCCTGGCCCTACGGCATTCCCAGCCACGACGCCGCCAACGTGCCGGGCTCCATTAACGAAGGCGGCGAACTCGGCTACTCCTTGCTGCACGCCTACGGGGCGGCCTTCGATAATCCTGACCTGATCGTGGCTTGCATCGTCGGCGATGGCGAAGCGGAGACAGGTTCGGCCGCCACCTCTTGGCATTCGAACAAGTTCCTGAATCCTGCAACCGACGGCGCGGTCCTACCTATTCTGCACCTCAACGGTTACAAAATAGCGAACCCGACGATTCTCGCGCGCATCGACCAGGACGAACTCGAATCGCTCTTCCGCGGCTACGGCTACAAGCCCCATTTCCTGGAGGGGGAAGACCCCATGGAGATGCACCAGGGCATGGCCGCCGTGATGGACACCATTTACGAAGAGATCCGCGAAATCCAGCTTAAGGCGCGGGAGAAGAAAAGCATCGGGTATCCACGCTGGCCCATGCTCGTCCTGCGCTCTCCCAAAGGCTGGACGGGGCCGAAGTTTGTCGATGGCAAGCAAGTCGAAGGCACATGGCGCGCCCATCAAGTGCCGCTGGAGGAGGTCCGCAGCAATCCGGAACACCTGAAGCTGCTCGAAGCGTGGATGCGCAGTTACAAACCGGAAGAGCTGTTCGATGAGCACGGCACATTCCTGGACTCCCTCGCGGACATGGCGCCCAAAGGCCGCCTGCGCATGAGTATGAGCGATCACGCCAACGGCGGCTTGCTGCTGGAGCCGCTCAATATGCCGAATTTCTGGAATTTTGCCGTCGACGTTCCCTCGCCTGGCGCAATCGAGACCGGCGCCACCGCGGTTTTGGGAGAGATGCTGCGCGAAGTGATGGCCCGCAGTCTGCCGGTTCGGAACTTCCGCATGTTCGCGCCGGATGAGAACGCCTCCAATCGTCTTCAGGCGGTCTACAAGGTGAGCGGCAAGCAGTGGGAGGCGCGCGTGCTGCCGGTCGATGAGAACCTCTCCATCGATGGGCGCGTGATGGAAGTGCTGTCGGAGAACATGTGCGAAGGCTGGCTGGAGGGCTATCTGCTGACTGGCAGGCACGGCTTTTTTTCCTGCTATGAGGCCTTCATCCACATCGTCGATTCGATGTTCAACCAGCACGCCAAATGGCTGAAGGCATGCAAGGCGCTCGCCTGGCGCAAGCCTATCGCGTCGCTCAATTATCTGCTTACGTCCCATGTATGGCGGCAGGACCACAACGGCTTCTCGCATCAGGATCCCGGCTTCATCGATCATGTCGCCAACAAAAAGACAGACACGGTGCGAATCTATCTGCCGCCCGATGCGAACACTCTGATCTCCGTCGCCGACCATTGCTTGCGCAGCCGCAATTAGGTCAATCTCATCATCGCTGGCAAGCAACCGGCGCCGCAGTGGCTCAACATGGAGATGGCGGCGCGGCACGCCGCCACCGGCATTAGCGCATGGGAGTGGGCTGGTACCGACAATCACGATCCCGAAGTGGTGCTGGCCTGCGCCGGCGATGTGCCGACGCTTGAAGCCATGGCGGCCGTGACGGTGTTGCGCGACTGGGCACCGGATTTGCGTCTGCGCATGGTGAACGTCATCGATCTCTTCACCTTGGAACCCTCCGACGAACATCCGCACGGCCTGCACAACGAAGACTTCAATCGGCTGTTCACCAAGGACAAGCCGGTCATTTTCGCCTTCCATGGATATCCGACCGTTGTGCATAAGCTGATCTACAAGCGCACCAATCACGACAACTTCCATGTCCATGGATACAAGGAAGAAGGCACCACCACCACTCCTTTCGACATGACCGTGTTGAACGAACTGGATCGATATACGCTGGCGCTCGATGCCATCCGCTACGTGCCGCGCATGAAGGAGCGTGTCCCGGAGATGGTCCAGCGCCACTCCGAAGTGCTACAGCGCCACAAGCTCTATGTGTCGGAGCATGGGCAGGACATGCCTGAGGTCCTGAATTGGAAGTGGAGCGCTCGCGTTGATGGATGAAGCCGATGGAATCGACGAGACCGCTGAAACAGAAGGATCCATCCTCACCATCAATAGCGGGTCATCTTCGCTCAAGTTCGGTCTTTACGTACAGCGGGACCAGCGCGAGCAGCCGGTCTTCCTGGGTTCTGCAGAGCACATCGGTGCAGGGCAGGGCAGACTCTCCATCGGCGATGCGCACGGCAGAACCGTCTTCGAGGAGGACGCAGAGTATCGTACGCAAAGCGATGCCCTGGTCCATGCCGCGGTGCAGTTGCAGCGGCTCAGCGGTGCGCCTCCCACGCTCATCGGCCACCGCGTCGTCCACGGCGGCCCGCATCTGCGGGAACATCAGGCCATCACTCCCGCGCTGCTTGCAACGCTCGCGGCATCCGTACACTTCGCGCCGCTCCACATCCCCACCGCACTCGCGCTTATCCGTCTGGCGGAAAAGCAATTCCCGCAGGCGCCGCAGTTCGCCTGCTTCGATACTGCGTTCCATCGCACCATGCCCGCGGAAGCCTCCACCTACGCGATCCCCCAGCAGTATCGTGCCATGGGCGTCGAGCGGTACGGCTTCCATGGCCTCTCCTACGAATCGGTGGTCGAAGCGCTCAAGCCGAATCTTCCTGCGCGCCTGGTGGTCGCCCATCTCGGCAACGGCGCGAGCCTGTGCGCGATCTCGCATGGCAAATCGGTCGACACCTCCATGGGGATGACGCCCACCGGAGGCATTCCCATGGGCACGCGTTCCGGCGATCTCGATCCGGGTGTTGTCTTGTTTCTCGCGCGCAATGGTCGCCTATCTACCGACGATCTTGAATCGCTACTGAATCACGATTCCGGTCTCGTCGGCCTCTCGGGAGAGAGCAGCGACATGCGTGCTCTCAGCGCATCCGCAGCTTCTGGGCACGGCGATGCGCAGCTTGCCATCGATATCTTCTGCCGCAGCGTCGCGAAGACCATCGGCGCCTACGCCACCGTCTTGCGCGGCATCGATCTGCTGGTCTTTACCGGCGGCATTGGCGAACACAGCGCGGACGTGCGCTCCAAGATCTGCGCACCGCTGGGCCACCTTGGAATTTCCCTGGACTCGCGGGAGAATCAAACATCCGCCTCGCGGATCTCGACCCAGAACTCCCGCTGTGCCGTGCGCATACTCACCGCGGATGAAGATGCGCAGATCGCCCGCCACGTGCGCCGCCTGGCGCAATCCCCTCACGTGTCATCCTGAGGGCTCCAACCACGCGTCATCCTGAGTTTCCCCCCAAATGTCATCCTGAGCGAAGTCGAAGGATCTGCGTTTGCTTGTCGCATTCACTATGGCGCAGAGCAAACGCCGATCAGTCCTCGTTGTAGCGAGTAGAGGCATCATTGCCCAGCGCCACCAGCGGCGACAGCTCGGCGCCGCGCACCTGCCGCCCTTCTACCAACTTAGCTTGTCCCTTGGAATCTGGAAGCGCGAACGTCGCCAAATGCAACAACACTTGTGTGAAGGACGGAGCGAGTCCCACCAGGCGCGCTCCAAGAAAGGCTTGTGGCGTGATGGTGATCTCTGTCGCTCCACGCGCCGCCGCCGCGACGATCTTCTGCGCAGCCGAGAACGCTGATGCGGAGACCAGTGGCAGCCCCGCGCCCAGGCTGAACCAGCGGTACTCTTTTTCCCGATCACCGGCGAACAGCGCCCGAATGTGCGAACCGGTGCGCATCAGTCCGGGACATACCGTGGTCACCTGAATCCCCTTCGAACGGAGCTCCACGTGCAGACCCTCCGACAGCCCGACGGCTGCAAACTTGCTCGCCGAGTAGGGAAGCAGATGCGGCACGGCGATCTTGCCGCCGATGGACGTGATATTCACGATCGAGCCGGCATGGCGTTCCAGCATCTGCGGCAACACCGCCTGCGTGCAATGCAACGTGCCGAAAAAGTTAGTGTTCATGGCGTCGCGGAAGGCTTCCAGCGACTGCTGCTCCATCGGACCCACGGTGATGATGCCGGCGTTGTTCACCAGCACATCCACGCGGCCGAAGTGCTGCGTGGCGCGCCCGATCATCTCGCGCGCCTGCGCTTCTTCGCGGAGGTCGAATGGAATCATCAGCACGCGTGCGGCATCGGCGGCCCCTCGCTGCAGCAGGAGCGCGCGCGCACGTTCCAGTTCATACGGATCGCGGGCAGCAAGCACCAGTCGCGCCCCCGCACGGCCAAAGGCCTCCGCCAGCGCGAGCCCCAAGCCCCGGGAAGCTCCGGTGATGACCACCACCTTGCCCTCGAATCGCGCGTCGGCGTGCCTGCCCCGGCGACGCCGCACCTGTGACGCTACGGCGGTTCCGGCTGCGACGGCCGTGCCCACTGCGACCGCAGCCGATGCCGCGCCGAGAAGCGCGCCGGAAACAGCGAGAACCTTCGTTCGTTTTGATATGCGCATACGTGGGAGTCCCCGAATCTTCAAAGCAGCCGCCTTCCTTGGGTCGAAGTCTTCCAGTATTGAGATGCGTGCGGCGACCAAGCAAAAGACCGGCCCTGGGCCGGTCTTTCCGGAGTCTGGAATGAATCACTACTGCTGCGGGCTCTCCTCCACTTGCTGCTGCGGAGCCTCCACCTGCTGTTCGCTAGCCTCTACCTTCCCGTTCGGTGTCAGCTTGTTCACGATCATCGGCAGAAACTGCGCCAGCTTCTCCGCGGCCGTGTCCGGCGACATGCCGATCTTGCCGGCCAGCGCGTTGACCCGATCCTGCCCCAGCACATGCACGATCTGCTCTCCACTGATCGGATGATTGGCCTCGTTGCTCACCCAGGAACTCACCAGGCCCCCCATGCCCTTCTCATGAAACATCTGCATCAGGCCCGATACCCCGCCCACCTCCGGGCTGTGCAGCAATTCAGCCACATGGCCCATGCCGCCGGCTTCTTCCATCTTTGAGCCGGCCATCTGTTTCAGGTTATCCATGAAAGACATATCGATCTCCACGCGCGTAGATGTGTGAACGAAGGGGTGCAACCACGGGGGAGGGTTACGCCGATCCTATTTCTGCTTGGCGATCACCTTGCTTGCGATCTTCTTGTAAGTGGCTTCCGGAATGATCTTCTTGCTCACCAGATCCGTCTTCCTGGCGTAGGGACGGCCATCGATGATCTTCTGGGCATACGCATCCCCAATGCCCGGAAGAGCTTTGAGCTGATCGGCGGTGGCGCTGTTCAGGTCAACCAGGTCGCCGGAGTTCTGCATGCTCATCGCCGATTGAGAGGAACTCTTGGGCTGCGTGGCCTTCTGCGCCAGAGCGTGCGGTGTGAGCATCGCACCCAGAAGAGCCAGGTGCATGGTGGCGGCGATCATCCAGCGGAAAGACATTCTCGGCATTCTCATCTTGGGCATCCTCATCTTTGGCATTCTCGGATCGTAAGCGCCGGCATCTACAAGGTTCTGAGCAGCCGTGTAGCAACCTAGCCGTTGGGGCACAGCCAGATTGCTCCCGGGGATGACGCTTGTCAAGGACGACCGATAGGTAGCCAGGAGGGATAGCAGCAGTTGCGACCGGCGGATGTGCCCGGATCAGCATGGGGGCGATATCCCAGCTCTACTGCTTCTCTTCCGCTGCCACTGTGGCTTCGGCCGCCTGGAAGCCGATCTTCGAGTGCGTGCCATCGCAAAAGGGCTTATTCGTGGAAGCGCCGCACCGGCATAGCGAGATCGCCGGTTTGCCCTGCAGGTCCCATTCCTTGCCATTGGCGTCGATCAGGCGGATGGGTCCTTCGACACGATACGGTCCGTTGGGCCGGGCGGTGATGGTCACTTCGTTCTCTGCCATGTGAACTCCTGATGAGATATGTCGATCACCTTGGAGTCTACCAGCAGGTTCGAGGGCGATCGCCGGGCTGCGCTCTTCACCTCCGCGCTGCTACACTTGTCGGTTCGCCTATGAGCACCCAAACGACACTCAACCCCACCCGCGGCTCTTTGCGCGTTGCCGACGACATTACGGATCTGGTCGGACAGACGCCCATGCTGCGCCTCACACGTCTGACCCGGCCCGGCTACGCAGACGTGTATGCCAAGCTCGAGTTCCTCAACCCCGGCGGCAGCGTCAAGGACCGCGCCGCCCTCGGCATGATTCTCGATGGCGAACGCCGCGGCACCTTAAAGCGTGGCGCAACTATCTTTGAGGCCACCGCGGGCAACACCGGCGTCGGCCTGGCGCTCATCGGCGTCAATCGCGGATACAAGGTCGTGCTCTTCGTTCCCGAATGCTACGCGGAGGAGAAGTGCATCCTCATGCGCGGCTTCGGCGCTACCGTCATCCGCACGCCCGAGAATGAAGGCATGGCGGGAGCCATCCGGCGCGCGCAGGACGCCCTGGCCAAGACCCCCACCGGCTGGCCCGCCTTTCAGTTCGACAATCAGGCCAATCCCAACTTCCACGAGCTGACCACGGCGGAAGAGATCTGGGAACAGATGGACGGCCGGATCGACGCCTTCGTCGCAGGCATAGGCACCGGTGGCACGTTCTCCGGCATTGCCCGCTGCCTTAAGAAGAAGAACCCGCACGTCCTTAACGTCGCGGTCGAGACCGAAGGCTCCATCCTTCAGGGTGGTCCTCCGGGAC
>JBPCNO010000128.1:0-26303 GCA_051001135.1 Acidobacteriaceae bacterium | reverse complement strand
GAGCAGTCGGGCGGCGTTCTCCCCGACGAAGATCTTGCGCTCGAAGCTGGCGGGGGCGCGCAGCGCCATGAACTCATGGGTGTATCGGGCGTGGCAGTAGCGGCAGGCGAACTCACATCCGCGGTAGGGATTGATGCTCCAGGTGAAGCGCAGGCGGCGTTTGGAGACGCTGCGGTTGAGCAGGGAGCGCACGGGGAGCGAGCGGAAGTTGATCTGGTGCCCGTCCGCGAGGTGGGTGGCGCTGGCGGCCAGGCGGGCGATGCCGTGGACGGGTAGGGGCATACGAGCAGTGTTTGGGAATGAGGGCTCGGGGAAGAGCGGGAGGGAGGGTGCGGCCTGGGTATTCGCCATTTGTTCGCCTCTAAGGCCAGAATACGGCGGCCCATGATCCGGCGTCAAGCGGGATGTGCGGCTTATTTCGTGAAGAGTCTCTTCACGCTGCGGAGCGGGACGATTTTGTTCCGGAAGGAAGCAAACGCAGATATTCGATTTCGCTCGGGATGGCACTAAAAATAGCAACTGGCGGTCAGGCGTTTTCGCTGAGAGTGTATTCGAAGTCGTAGGAGTGCTTGCCGTCGGCGATGTGGATGGTCATCTGACCGGCGAGTCCAACCAGGTCGCCGGTGCCGGAGTCCGGCACGACGGTGATGATCAGTTGGGGAACGCCGCGCGTCATGGTGCCGCTGTGCTGCAGGACAAAGGTACCGCTGCGCTCGTGGAGCGTTCCGCTGACCCGCTCGAGAGCGACGTAGCCGGCAGAGCCTGGGGTCTCGGTGCGGGCGGCCAGCATCTCACCCCGGCTGGTGGCCTGGAGTTCACCGTGGAACTGCTTGTCTATGAGCAGCCGGGCTGGGACTGCCGTGGCCGCGTTTGCGTCGTCTGCATGAGTCGACGGCTGAGGGGTCATCTTCACTTCGAATGTTCCGCTTGCGCGCATGGCTGCGATGGTCTCCTTGGATAGCTCCCGATGATCGCTGCTGGCACGAGCGTATCTTAACGGCGGCTCTTAACGGCGGCTGTTAACGGCGGCTGAGGACCAGCGGGAGACCGTTTTTGGGCCGCAGCGTGATGCGGGGGAGCACGGCGAGTTCCGTTAGAGCGGCGGCGGTCGGAGCGAGTTGCCAATCGCGAAGCACCGTCGCCAGCGTGAGCACGCCCTCCATCCAGGCCAGGCCTTCGCCGATGCACCGACGGCCGCCTGCGCCGAAGGGGAAGTAAGCGAGGCGGGGACGTTCGGCACGGGCGCCGTCATCGAGGAAGCGGGTAGGGTCGAAGCGTTCGGGTTCGGGGTAGAAACGGGGGTCGTGATGGATGGCGATCTGCGGGGCGAGGAGCAGCGCGCCGGAGGGGATGGCGAAGCCGCGAAATTCGTAGCTCTGGGCCGCGGTGCGGGCGGTGACCCAAACGGGTGGATAGAGCCGCATGGCCTCGGCGAAGACCGCGCGGGTGAAGGGGAGCGCGGGGTAGTCGGCCGCGGTGGCGATGGGATCGCGCAGGGCGGCCACGGCCTCCGCATGCACGGCATCCTGGATGGCGGGATGCGTGGCCAGCAGCCAGAGCGCAAAGCTGAGTGCGTTGGCGGTGGTCTCATGTCCGGCGAGCAGCAGGGTGAGGCATTCATCGCGCACTTGGCGGTCGGACATCTGACCGGGGTTCTCTGCTGTCGCTAGGCCAGAGTCGATCCCAGAGTCGATCCCGGAATCAATCTCGGAGTCGATCCCAGAGTCGACCTCAGGATCAACCGCTTCGATCAGCATGGAGAGCAGATCCCCGCGATCGCCCGGCTCGGCGCGGCGTCGCTGGATCATGCCGTCGATCATGGCGGTGAGCTCCGCTTCACCGTTACGAATGCGGCGCATGAGCGGCAGGGGCAGGCGGAGGATGGTCTTCGAGAAGGGCAGGAAGGCGAGCGGGAGGAAGCCCATGAAGGCGTCCACCGCGGCGGCGACGCGTTTCACTTCGGTATCGACCTCGGTATCGAAGAGGCACTTGCCGACGATGCTGAGCGCGAGCAGGAGCATGTCCGCGTGCAGATCGCGGGTGCTGCCGTCCTGCCAGCGATCGGTCATGGTCAGCGCGTAGCGGCCGATGATCTCGCCATAGCCGGCGATGCGGTCGCGGTGAAAGGCAGGCTGCGAAAGCCGGCGCTGCCGCATGTGCAGGGGCTCTTCGCTGGTCAGCATGCCATCGCCCAGCACGAAACGCGCGCGCTGCATCACGATGCCGCGGTGGTGCCGCGGCGCATCGCGCACCAGCATCTCATGGACGAGTTCGGGATGGTTGCACTGCAAGACGTCGCGGCCGGCGGCGCGGAAGTGCACCAGGTCGCCGTAGCGCCGTGCATTGGAGACCATGAATTCGGCGGAGTTGCCGCGGAACAACGCGCCCGAGAGCAGGCGCTGTGAAAGGTGGGGCCCCGCGGGCCAGCGGCCGTTCGGCGCTAAAAGGATGTTCGGGCTGCACTCCGGCATGCGCGTCAGTAAGCCCTTTCGGTCTGCATCTCAAGAGTACAGGCTGCAGTGGAGTGCACGCAGAGCACAACGTCCTCTGCGGCTGGGTGTTTTGCAACCATGAAAAAAGAAAGAGGGTTACGCGATATGACGGAAGCGACTCAGGGTCTCGGCGGCGCGGTGGTTACGTGGCTGGGACATGCGACGGTACACATGCGAACGGCAGCGGGGACATCGATCCTTATCGATCCCTGGATGGAAGGTAACCCGCGGTTCCCCAAGGATTACCGCATGCCCGAGCGGATCGATCTTTTGCTGATCACGCACGGGCACGACGATCACTTCCATGATGGGGTAGCGGTGGCGAAGAAATACAAGCCGAAGGTCCTGGGGATGAACGAACTGATCACCTGGATGCAGCAGCACGGCGTGCCGGAGGAGATCACCAATGGGATGAATCTTGGCGGCAGCTTCCGCTTCAAGGATGTGACGGCCACCATGGTAGAAGCGAAACACTCCTCCAGCATCAAGGATGGGGACAAGCTGATCTATGGCGGAAATCCCGCAGGCTACATGCTGGCGCTCGACCGAGGCCCCACGGTCTACATCGCCGGCGATACATCCTTGTTCGGAGATATGCGTTTATTCAAGGAACTCTACGCGCCGTCGTTCGGCATCCTGCCCATCGGCGACAACTACACCATGGGGCCGAAGCATGCAGCCCTGGCAGCGAAATACCTTGGTGTCGAGCGCGTGCTCCCGGTGCATTACGGAACATTTCCGGTATTGACCGGATCACCGGCCGAGCTGTCTACCTACCTGGAGGGTAGCGGCATCGAGGTGCTGCAGGTGAAAGCGGGGGAGGAGATTCGCTAGGCGATCTCTCCTATCTGGTTCTGACGGGATCCGTTGTGACAGGAAAACTATGACGGGGAAAGGGGCAGACCGGGAAGGCTGCCCTTTCGTGTTCGAATTTGGAAAAGGCTATTTCGCCAGGAAGCTTACTTCGAGTCTGCTTTCTTGCGCTCCGCCCAACGCTTCCGCATCGCTTCCGCAATGCGCTTGCGGCCTTCCGGAGTCATCTTCCGGGCGGCGCGGGCGGGACGAGCAGTACTCTTGGTACTGGCCTTTGTGACATTCCGGGAGCCACGTGGACGGCCACGTCTGGACTGTGTTCCGGCGAGCAGGCTGCGTGCCTGCTGTAAACGTGCTATCTCCTGATCTATTTCCGCGATGATTTCCTGTACTTGCAAGATGCCTCCTGGGCATTGACCGGAACACTACTATCCGGCAACTTCCGTAATCTTACGTAATTATCTAGGAAGTGGGAGCTATCTACCAGAATTAAGTGAATAAAAAAGAGATAAATTATGCGAATGTTCATTCCATGAGACTACGGGGGCATGGGCCGAACCGCGCCAGGCACTCTTCCAGTGTGCACCGCTTTGCGGATTCTTTCGTGCGCCACGACTCTTCCGTCGATGCGGAAACCGACGCCGCGCCGGGCCGTGCGTTCCCGGCGGAAGAGCGTTCGCGGTAGACGTAACTCAATAGCCGGTCGCCCGGTTCATCCCGCCAGGTCGTGCCTTTGCCGGTGACGCGGATGGAGCCAATCTCCCACCCGCGCGGCGTCAGGTGCCACTCTGTCCAATCGTGTCGTGGAAGAGACTTCGGCAGAGGTTTCGCAGGGTTATTCGCGTTCATGGTTTTGGTCAAGCCCTCTTGTGTGTAGATATGTGAGTCGAGCGCGAGGGATGCTTTCGCACATGAGCGCAGACGCAGATCCTCTTTGACTGCGATGATTCTGCGCGTTGCGCAGGATTGTCTTCACTCGGAATGACGTGTGGTGGAAGGATGGGGTACCCAGCTCACAGAGCGGGAAAGAACGTCCGATCCCCGGCTGCGCTTAGGATGGGCTCGGCTCTTCACCAGATAGCTGCGTGAGTTCCGCGCTGAGCAGGATGCGCAGATCGCGCAGGTTGTTCCCGGTGGGGCCGGTGACGACGGTATCGCCGAGCGCGCTGAAGAGCGGACAGGCGTCGAACCGTTCGAGAGATACGGCGGGTCGAAAGCCAAAGTTCTCCGAGCGGCTGACGGTGGTGGGGTCAGCGAGCGCGCCGGCCGCGGAACTGTTGCCATCGACGCCATCGCTCCCAGCCGAGAGCACGACCACGGGACTGCCGGAGAATTGCGCGTGGAGGGACTGGGCGCAGGCCAACGCAAACTGTTGATTGCGGCCGCCGGTGCCGATGGCTTTGCCGCCAACCGCGGGATTAGACGCTGCATCTTCCCACGAGTTCGCTGCAGAGGTCGCGCGGGTCGACCCCGGGAGCCGCACGGTGACCTCGCCGCCCGAGAGCAGGCACAGGCGCGGGTGTTTCGTGCGTAGTTCCGCGAAGCGCCCGATGAGATAGGCTGCGGCTTTTTCGTACGGCCAGTCATCGCAGGTGTTGTCGATCACGATGCGATAGCCCAGCGCGTGCGCGCGTGTCCGCGCGGCGTTGACAAGGTCATGATTGGAGAGCAGCGTGTCCAGCGTGGAGCGTTCCGGCGCGAAGGGATCCTGCACGTTCTTCGCCTCCGCGGCCGGCAGATCCTGCTCAGAAAGATGGCGGGAGAAGAAGTTGCGAACGGCGGGAGGAAAGCGATCGAGCAGGCCGTAGCGGGCCAGCACCTCGCGGCACTCGGCCAGGGTGGAACGGTCGGGCAGCGTCGGCGCGGAGGCGAGAGCGTCCAGGCGCCGCAAGGGAACATCGGCCAACTGCAGCGTGATCTTTCTGGCGCATGGCGCCGCCGCGGACAGACGTCCACCCTTCACGGCAGAAAAGTGTTTGCGCACGATATTGATCTCGTGGATGGCTGCGCCGCAGCCTACCAGCGCCTCGTGAAAGGCGACGGTATCTTCCAGCGTGATCGCAGGGTCGGCGGGCAACTCAAACATGGCGCTGCCGCCCCCGCTGATGAGGAAGAAGACGAAGGTCTTTTCCGAAGTGCGGCGCAGGAGGCGCAGTGCGGTCCGCGCGGCCTTTAGCGAATCGCTGTTCGGCAAGGGATGGCCGCCGGCGAAGTAGTGGAATCGCCAGGAACGCCGCTGGGGTTTGTCCGGTGCGCAGCAGACGCCGCGCACTTTCAATCTCCGGGGCAGGCGGAGGAGCAGCGTGTCCAGCATGGCGTTCGCCGCTTTGCCTAAAGCGATGACCAGCACGCTCTTGTACTGCGCGAGGTCGACCCGTGTAGGCGGCATCACGCGCTGCACGTTGGGAAAGGGATGCAGCACCAGTTGCGTGCCCTCGAAGTGAAGGTGCCGATCGAAGGCTTCGGGGATGCTCGACTGATGCAGCGCGTAGCCGAAGATATCCCGCGCTTCGGCGTGGAGTTGCTCCAGTTGGCGAGCGTAATCTGATGGATCGGTGAGAGGCTTCGAGCCCATGACTGCTTCAGGCCTTCCGCGATGCCGCCGTGGCGGTGGGCTGCCGCTCCGGGAGGTTGACTGCCAGGATGTTGATGGCCAGCCACGCGCGGAGCGCCGCCTGCATCTCCGGGAGCTTGCCGGCGAAGAAGTGATCGCCGCCGGCAATCCAGATGAGCGAGGCGGGCGGAGCCGCGGTCGCGACGATCGCCTCTACCTCCGGGCGCGGTCCATACTGATCGAGGCTGCCGCTGATGAAGAGCTTGGGCGCGGTGCAGCCGGGCAGGAACGTGTAGCGGTAATCGCGGCCGTCCGCGCGCACCGGCAGGCCGAGAGCGACCATGCCGCGCACGCGCGCATCGCCACAGAAGGCGCGCATGCCCACATTCGCGCCGAAGGAAAAACCGCAGAAGAGCATCGGTTTGCCGTACTCCCGCTGGAGCCACGCGAGCGCGGCTTGTGCGTCCTTTACTTCGCCGCGGCCTTCGTCGTGTGCGCCCTCGCTCAACCCGGTCCCGCGGAAGTTGAAGCGCAGCACCGGCAGCCCGAACTCCTGGAACGACTTCATCGCGTGATAGACGACCTTGTTGTGGAGCGTGCCGCCACCTTTGGGATGTGGATGGCAGATCAGCACTGCATACTCGGCGTCGGCATGTCCCTCGTTCAGCAACGCTTCCATGCGCCCGGCGGGGCCCGGCAGAAAGAAGCTGCGAAGCCGCGCCGCGCCGCTGGTATGGAGAGAAGGATGGATTTCGTCGGACATCGTGCTCCGTGGAGATTTGGTACCATGCGGTTGCTTCAGCAGCCGCGCGATCGTAAGCGTGCGATCGATACACGCTCCACACTCTTCATGATACGGCGGAGCGCTTCAAGTTGCGAAGTTGAGGGATGCATCATGACCCAGGAACGATGGACTGAAGTCGAGCGATACTTCACCGATCTGCTGGTAGCGCCCGACCCGGCGCTCAACGCGGCTCTGGACGCGAGCAACGCGGCCGGCCTGCCGCCCATCAGCGTTGCGCCCAATGAGGGCAAGCTGCTGCAGTTGTTGGCACGGATGCAGAGGGCACACACGATTTTGGAGATCGGCACGCTGGGAGGCTACAGCACCGTGTGGCTGGCGCGGGCGCTGGCCCCCGGCGGACGCCTGATCACGCTGGAGGCCGACGCGAAGCACGCGGATGTGGCGCGGGCCAACCTCGCGCGCGCCGGTCTGGCGGAGGTCGTGGAGGTGCGTCTTGGCCCGGCGATCGAGACGCTGCCGCAGTTAGCCGCTGAGGGTCGCGGACCATTCGACCTGATCTTCATCGACGCGGATAAGGAGAGTTATGCGGAGTACCTGGGCTGGGCGTTGAAGCTGTCGCGTATTGGCACCGTGATCCTCGCCGACAACGTGGTGCGCGATGGCGCGGTGGTGGACGCCGGGAGCGACGACTCACGGGTCCAGGGAGTGCGGCGGTTCAATGAGCTGCTCGCGCGTGAGCGGCGCGTGAGCGCGACGGCGATCCAGACGGTGGGCAGCAAGGGCTATGATGGCTTCGCGCTCGCGCTGGTGATCGCGGCGGAATAGCGGTATTCCCCAAGCCGTCTTTCTGAGGAGCGCAGCGACGAAGAATCCATGGTGAAGCTGACGTCTGCATGGATTCTTCGCGCCAAAACCCGCGCTCAGAATGACGGGGTCTCACGGATGGCAGGGATCTTCGCTCCGTGCGGCGCTCAGGATGCCAGACCCTCACCCTCACAGCTCAGGTTATGCTGAACATCTATGTTGAGCAGCCGTTCGAAAGCCGGATCGAATACCAGGTCGAAGGCGGGGCGTCTTGATCCTATCCAACTGACGCGGCGCTTGATCGATATCGAATCGATCACCTATGGCGAGGGCGCGGTCGGCGGGTTTCTGCTGGAATTGTTGAGCCAGCGCGGCTTTGCGGCGGAGCGCATGCCGGTGAGCGGCGCGGGCGACGGCAAGGCGACGACGGAGCGCTTCAACGTATACGCATCCGGACCGGGGCTGGGCGCGGGCGACCGGCCGGATGTAGTGCTCTCCACCCACATGGACACGGTGCCGCCATTCATTGCCAGCAGCGAGGACGACGAGTATATCCACGGACGCGGCGCGTGCGATGCCAAGGGCATCATTGCCGCGCAGATTGCCGCGGCGGAGAGACTGTGCGCGGGCGGGGTGAAGGCGGGAGTGCTGTTCGTGGTGGGCGAAGAGCGCGACTCCGCGGGGGCGAAGGTCGCGAACCGGCAGCCCAGGGGAAGCCGCTATCTGATCAACGGGGAGCCGACGGATAACCGCCTGGCGCTGGCGTCCAAGGGCGCGCTGCGGGCGGTGGTGCGGACGAAGGGAAAGATGGCGCATTCGGCCTATCCGGAGCTGGGGGAGAGCGCCGTACACAAGCTGGTGGAGGCGTTGGGACGGGTGCTGGCGGTGGAATTGCCGAAGCTCGACGAGATAGGCGCCAGCACGCTGAACATCGGCGTGGTGGAGGGCGGACGCGCACCGAACGTGATTGCGGATGCGGCCGAGGCGCAGGTGCTGGTGCGTCTGGTGGGGCCGAGCGAAGAGACGCGGCGGGCGCTTCAGGCGGCGGTGCAGGGGCTGGCGGAGATCGACTTCACGCTGGAGATTCCCTTCATGCGCTTCAGGAAAATAGATGGGCTGGAGACCATGATTGCCGCCTTCACCACCGATGTGCCGGCGCTGACCAACTGGGGCGAGCCGCTGCTGCTGGGGCCGGGATCGATCCATGTGGCGCACACGCCGCACGAGCGGCTGGCAAAGCGCGAGTTGTTTGACGCGATCGATCTCTACGCCGAGGTCGCGGGACGCCTGCTGCGGTGAGCGCGCCGGTTTCAGCCAAGCCAATGCGCTGGCGGCGGCGACTGGCCTATGCCGCGTTGAGCGGACTGGCCGGATGGGCGCTGGCGCAGGTGGCCACCTTTCCCGCGAATCTGGGGACCGCGGTGCGGGACAGCGAACACCACCGGATGCTTGAGACCCTGGCGCTGGGCTTGTTCGTGTGGGGGGGATGGACGCTGGCGCTCTCCCTGGTTGCATGGCTGCTGATCGCGGTGCCGCTGGTGCTGGTGATCCGTCCCTGCCTGCTGGTGCGATTGCGGGGCTACATCCTGGGCGGGGCGCTGCTGGCGGCGGCCGCGGCGACCTTGAGTAAGCTGCGCGCCTTTCACGATACGTCCGCTACCACGCGCTTTCTGCAGTTCTTCGAGATGGTGCCGTATGGGATCTTCGCCGCGGTGTTCGCAGTGGGGACGGCGTGGATCTACATTGCACTGGTCAGCCGCTGGCTGGACCGGCATCCTGCCGATGACCGCGCGGAAGACGATCGCGCGGAAGAGGACCGCGGGGTGTTGAGCTAGCCGCGTCGGGATAGAGGCAGGCGTCACGGATTAGACTCAGAGGGATGAGTCACGACGAGTTCGACACCACTTCCGGCGCTACCGGCAATCTTTCGGCCGCTTCGAGCAAGTCTCCGGCTATTTCCGGCAACGCACTGGCAGGGGCACGATCTTCCTATCTGCGCTCCGCCATGCATCAGCCGGTGGCATGGCAGCAGTGGAGCGCGGAGGCATTCGCCCGGGCCGAGCGCGAGAACAAGCCTGTACTGCTGGACATTGGCGCGGTGTGGTGTCACTGGTGCCACGTGATGGACCGGGAGAGCTACGAGGACGCCAGCCTAGCGCCCATCATCAACGAGCGCTTCATCGCGATCAAGGTAGACCGGGACGAACGTCCCGACGTGGACAGCCGCTACCAGGCGGCGGTGCAGGCGATCAGCGGTCAGGGCGGGTGGCCGCTCACGGCGATTCTTACGCCGGATGGCAAACCTTTCTTCGGGGGCACGTACTTTCCCCGGCACGATCGCATGGGCCGGCCCGGCCTGGAGCGCGTGCTGCTGACCATGGCCGATGCCTGGGCCAACCGGCGGGACGAGGTGCTGGAATCCGCGGGTAGCGTGATCGGCGCGATCGAACACGGCGAGGCCTTCGCGGGACGCAGCGGCACACTGCATGCGTCCATCACGGAGAAGCTCATCGCCTCGGCGGTGCATCAGTTCGATCCCTACCATGGCGGCTTCGGGGCGCAGCCCAAGTTTCCTCATCCGGCGGCGCTGGACCTGCTGCTGGATGCGGCGATGCGCGGCGGCAACGAGGCCGCGGGGAAGGTGGCCACGGTCACCCTCGAAAAGATGGCGCAGGGCGGCGTCTACGACCACCTGGGCGGAGGCTTCCATCGCTACTCCGTGGACGAGCGGTGGCTGGTGCCGCACTTTGAGAAGATGCTCTACGACAACGCCGGACTGTTGAAGAATTACGTGCACGCCTTCCAGAGCTTCGGACGGCCGGAGTTTGCGCGCGTGGCGCGGGAGACGGTGGGCTGGATGGATGCGTGGTTGAGCGATCGCGAGCGGGGCGGCTTCTTCGCATCGCAGGACGCGGACATGACGCTCGACGACGACGGAGACTACTTCACCTGGACCCTCGCCGAGGCGGCGGAGGTGCTGACCGCCGAGGAGATGGAGGCGGCGGGCGCGTACTACGACATCGGCGAGCTGGGCGACATGCACCATAATCCGGCCAAGAACGTGCTGCATGTGACCGCGCCGATAACGCAGGTGGCGGCGCGCTTGAAACGGGCAGAGGCGGAGACCGAGGCGCTGGTCGCATCCGCCAGGCAAAAGCTGTATGCAGCGCGCGGCACGCGGCAGACGCCGCTGGTGGACCGCACGGTCTATACCGGCTGGAACGCGATGGCGATCTCCGCCTACCTCGAAGCAGCGAGCGTGCTGCGCCTGGAACAGGCGAAGGCCTTCGCGCTGAAGACGCTGGACCGCATGCTGGACGAGGCGTGGAGCCCGGCAGAGGGGCTGGCCCACGTGGTGGCGTATGCCGAGGCGGGCACACCGGGAGGCGAGCGGCTGGCGGGCGTGCTGGACGATTACGCGCTGCTGGTACACGCCTGCGTCGATGCATGGGAACGGACGCTCGAACTGCGCTACTACGAAGCAGCGGGCGATGTAGCCGAGCAGATGATTGCGCGCTTCTACGATCCCACCGGCGGCGGGTTCTTCGATACGGGCCGCGACATAGGACGAGACAGCGGACAGGCCGTCAGAGGAGAAGAGACGCCCGCGGCGATTGGGGCGCTGGCCGCGCGGCGCAAGCCGTTGCAGGACACGCCGACACCGGCGGGAAATCCCGTGGCGGCCTGGGCGCTGCTGCGGCTGTGGGCATTGAACGAACGCGAGGACTACCGCGCGAAGGCGGAGGATACGCTGGAGGCCTTCGCCGGCGTGGTCGAGCACTTCGGGCTCTACGCGGGCTCGTATGGACTCGCGCTTGAGCGTCTGCTTCAACCTCCGGTGCAGGTGGTGGTGGTGGGAGAGGACGGCGCAGCCGATGCCATGGAAGCCGCCGCCCTGCTGGGCTACAGCGTGACCAAAAGCGTGCTGCGCGTGCCGCGGCAGGCATTGTCGGCAGAGAAGCTCCCCAAGTCGCTGGCGGAGAGCATTCTGCAACTGCCGCAGTTACATGAATCAGCTAGTCTTGCCGTCGTTTGCCAGGGCATGCAGTGCCTGCCGCCGGTGCACACGGCGGAGGAGCTGGCTACATCCCTTCTCCGGTAAAGGGATTCACGTCATTCGGCTTGTTGGTGGTGGGATCGTGCGGCGGGGCGGCCGGTTCTTTGGGATGTTCCAGAATATTGCCTCCTCCGAGTACGCGGTAGGGGTTGCCCGGCAGCATGTGGTTCTGCTCGAGCGCAAGTCTTATTCGCTTCTGCATCTCGCGCAAAGCGTCGTATTGCGTGCGCGCTTTCGTCTTGACGACGATGGGATAGATGACCTCGGAGCCTTTGATGGAGTCCACACCCAGGACCTGCGGATCCTGCAGAAAGATGTCCTTGTAGGCCGGTTCGTTGCGCACTTCCTTCGAGATCCTGCTGAGAAGCTCGATGACTTTATCGGGGTCGGCGGAGAAGTCCACCGAAATGTTCAGCGTGGTCTGGGAGAAGTCCCGGCTCTGATTGGCGACGTTGGTGATCTGGCTATTGGGAATCAGGTAGAGCGTGCCGTCGAAGCCGCGCAGCGTGGTCTTGCGCAGCGACATCGACTCCACGAAACCGGTAAAGCCGGCCAGGGTGACCACGTCGCCGACGTTGTACTGGTCTTCCACCAGGATCAGCATGCCGTTGATCATGTCCTTGACGACCGTCTGGGCGGCCAGGCCGATGGCCACGCCGGCCACCCCGGCGGAGGCGAGCAGCGGGCCCAGGTTGAAGTCGAAGATATCCCGCAGGATAGTGAGCACGGTGAAGAAGGCGACGATGCCGATGCCCGTGGCGCGCAGGACGGAGGAGAGCGTGCTGAGCTGGGCGGCGCGGGCCAGACCTATGCCGGAGTGGCGCTCGGCAATGCGCCGCATGCGCAGCGTGAGGAAATTGATGACCAGGAACAAGAACCAGGCGACCACCAGGATGCCGATGAGGTGCAGCAGATCGTTCCGGAGAAAGTCTTGAAGGCGGTCCAGTAGTCCCTGCCATAGGCTTTGAAAGAACTGATGGGCGGATTGGGTCGAATTAGGGGGTGCCAGCAAAAGGGACAAGCAGGCCTTTCGGAAGACTGATGAAAGTTTGGCAGCGTTTCTATAATCAACGGATGCGAAGACTCAGGGGCAAGTTGCGCATTATCGGGTCAGGGTGGATCGCGAGCGCCGCGTTGGTTGTCGCGATGATCGCTCCGGTCGCGTGGAGTCAGCACAATAGCCGTGCGGCGGGGCCGCAGATGTCGCAGCAACAATCGGCGCCAGGCCCACCCTGGATGGGCCCGGGGCCGCCGCCGCCAGGATGGAATGAGAGCAATCCCGACGCCATCCGCCAGAACGAGCGGATGATGAAGGCGCGGAACACCGAGCGCCAGGAACAATTGCAGCGAGACACGAACAAGCTGCTGGCGCTGGCGACGGAATTGAAGACGGAGGTCGACCGGACGAACAAGAATATGCTGTCGGTGGACGTGGTGAAGAAAGCGGAACAGATCGAGAAGCTGGCCAAGAGTGTGAAGGAGAAGATGCGGCAGTAGTTGCGACTTCGAAGCGTATAATTCCGCCGCATGCATAAGCTGGCAAAGGGGATGTGCAATGGAAACTGCGTCTCAGACTCAGGCGGATGTCTCGCCGCAAATCATCATCGATACGCTGACGGCGTTCCAGCAAACAGCGGCACTGCAGGCCGCGATTGAGCTCGGGCTGTTCGGCGCCGTAGGAGAGACAGCGGGCGATGTCGCCTCACTGGCGCGCCACTGTTCGGCTTCGGAGCGCGCCGCGCGCATTCTGTGCGACTCGATGACCATCCTGGGGCTGCTCAAGAAAGAGGACGGCCGCTACCGGCACTCTCCCGCCAGCGCGGTCTTTCTGGACCCGCGATCTCCGGCATGCCTGGCATCCACAGCGCGCTTTCTCAACAACCCGACGATGAACGATGCGTTTCAGCACCTGGCGGAGACTGCGCGGGCGGGCAAAACCACGCTGCCGGGCGGCGGGAGCGTGGAGCCGGAAAATCCCATCTGGGTTGAGTTCGCGCGCAGCATGGCGCCCATGTTCGGTCCTTTGGCAGCGCCTCTGGCGGCCATCGCTCTGGAGGGGCTCTCGGGTCCGGTGCGCGTGCTGGATATCGCGGCGGGCCACGGATTATTCGGGATCGCCGTGGCGAAGCAGAACCCGCAGGCGCGGATCGTCGCCGTCGATTGGCCGGCGGTGCTCGGGGTCGCACAGGAAAACGCGCGCCACGCCGGGGTGGAAGATCGTTATGAGCGGCTGCCGGGCAGCGCCTTTGAAGTAGGGTTTGGCGGCCCCTTCGATATCGCTCTGCTGACTAATTTCCTGCACCACTTCGATGCGCCGACGTGCGTAGCGCTGCTCAAGAAAGTGCGCGCCTCGATGAAACCCGGTGGACGGGTGGCCACATTGGAGTTCGTGCCCAATGAGGACCGCGTGTCTCCACCCGCTGTCGCGCAATTTAGCCTTATCATGCTGGCGACTACCCCCGCCGGAGATGCGTACACCTTTCGCGAACTGGAGGCGATGTATCACGAGGCGGGCTTGGAGCGCGTGACCCAGCATGCGCTGCCGCTGAATCCGGAGAGCGCGGTGGTAGGCTACGCGCTGTAGCGTCCGGCCTGCGGCTTTCGCAGTCTTTGCATGACCCAGGCTGGCTCAGTCATGGCTCCGGCCGCGCGGGGCTGTGAAGCATCATGAGGCGTGAGCGCCTTCGATGTGCCGCGCCTGTGTATTCCGAACCGGGGTATTCCGGACCTCGGTATCACGCTGCGTGTGACGAACCATGAGCAAGGTTTGATCATCCAGTTGCCGCCCAAAGAGGTGCACGGCTGTCGTGATACGCGCGGCGAGAGAGGCGAGCGGCTCCTCAGCGTGCGCGGCTATCAGACCCTCCAGGCGTGAGGAGCCGAACTCTTCATCCTGCTGATTGCATGCTTCGAGGATGCCGTCAGTGGCAATCACGAGCAGATCCCCGGGGGCGGTCTGTACCTGGCCAGCGATAAACGGAGGAGCCGCCAGGAGTCCGATCGGTAATTGCGGCATCATGAGCTGGGTGATGGAGCCATCCGAGCGGTGGTAGTGCAGGATGGGTGGATGCGCGGCGAGCGCATACCGCACCAGACTAGTTTGAGATGGATTGCTCTCGGATGGATCGTTCTCGGCCAGATTCCTCCGGGGTAGATTGCTCCGGGGTAGATTGCTCCGGGACGGATTGCTCTGGGACGGATCGTCTCCGCCAAGCTGGAGCGCCGCCATGGTGGCGTACATCTGGGACTCTTTGACAGCGGGAAGCACTCGGTCGAGGCGCTGCAGCAGATTGGGCAGCGCATCGGCATCGCGCGTGGTCTCATCCAGCAGAATGGTATGGACGGCGGTCTTCAACATGCCCATTAGAATGCCGGCCTGGAGGCCGTGTCCGGCGACATCCGCGATGTAGGCGATGGTGCCGCCGCGGATAGGGACGACATCGACCAGGTCGCCACCGACACGATCGCTGGGAAGAGAGATGCCGTAGACCTCATATGCAGTGGTGGACAGGCTGACGGGCGGCACCAGCGTGTGCTGAATACTTTGCGCGAGCTCCAGTTCGTTCTGGATGCGGAGCGCCTCCCGCGCCTGGCTGCGGATGAAATGGATAAAGAGTATGTACGAGGCGACGACCGCGATCCAGATGGCATTTCCCGTGAAGGTGAGGCCGGCGCGCGGCCACAGCGGGTGCTTTGCATCCAGTACGAATGCAAAGGACACACAGGCCGAGCTGACGGCGCCGTGCATGAATCCCGTCACCACTACGTACCCCACGGCTCTCCGTATGAGCAAATAGGGATAGAGCATGGAATATGCGCCGTTCACCACGGAGATCATGACCACGGCGACGATGGAAAAGCGGTGCGCATGGATCAGGTTCTGGTATGAACCAAAGATGGAGAAGATGAAGAAGACGGCGAGGTAGAGGCTGATCAGCCTGCGCGGGGGCAGCATGCTCAGGTAGGCCCAGCGCTTGGCGCGCTGCTTGTACCAGGGCAGGCTGCTCGTGAGCTGGTAAGAGGTCATGGGCCTTCACCATAGCAAAGATGGCGGGCGGGATGGATTGAAAAGCATTCTCTGCCAGGGGTTCAGGGTCAGGCGTTCAGGGCCGCCCCGGAGGACGGCCCTGAAGTTGAAGCGGAGCAGGATGCGCTAGACAAACAGCGGCGCGAGCACCAGGGTGACGGTGGCGAGCAGCTTGATGAGCACGTGGAGTGACGGACCTGCGGTGTCCTTGAATGGATCGCCGACGGTATCGCCGACCACCGCAGCCTTGTGGGCCTCCGAGCGCTTGCCACCGTATTGGCCGGTTTCGATCCACTTCTTGGCGTTGTCCCAGGCGCCCCCGCCGTTGTTCATCAGCATGGCCAGCAGAATGCCGGAGATAGTGGCAACCATGAGCAGGCCGGCCACGGACTCGGCTCCGCTCAGGTTTACCGGCACGCCATGAATGGTGGGCAACACCGAGGTGTCCGAACCGTGCACGCTGAACGACGAGCTGAGATGGCGGAAGATGAGGCCGACGGCGAGGGGCATCAGCACGGCCAGCGCGCCGGGAAGCACCATCTGCTTGAGAGCCGCTCCGGTGACGATGCGCACGCAGCGGCCGTAGTCGGGCTTGGAGGTTCCTTCCAGGATGCCGGGATTCTCTTTGAACTGCGCGCGCACATCCTGAATGATGAATTGCGCCGTTCGGCCCACCGCCTTGATGGCGAGGGAAGAGAAGAGATAGGTGAGCATGGCCCCCAGCAGCGCGCCCACAAAGACGGGAACGCTGGCCAGATTGACGTTGGTGAAGCTCCAGTTGGCATCGAGTACCTGGCCCAGAGTGGCGAAGCGGTGCGCCACGATGTCGTGGATGCTTTCCAGATAGGCGGAGAAGAGCAGGAAGGCCGCCAGCGCAGCGGAACCGATGGCATAGCCTTTGGTGAGCGCCTTGGTGGTGTTGCCGGCCGCGTCCAGCTTGTCGGTTTTCTCGCGTACGATGTCAGGCTGGTTGGACATCTCGATGATGCCGCCGGCGTTGTCGGTAATGGGGCCGAAGGTATCCATGGCCAGGATGTAGGCGGAGGCGGAGAGCATGCCCATGGTGGCGATAGCAGTGCCGTAAATGCCTTTGGCGTAGTTGGACAGCGCGGCGTCGGCCAGACCGCGCACCCCGAAGTAGTAGCTCAGCAGCAGCGCCGCGCTGATGACGATGACCGGCATGGCCGGCGTCTCCATACCGACCGCGAGGCCGGTGATGATGTTGGTCGCCGGGCCGGTGAGCGAAGCTTCGGCAATGGAGCGGACCGGGCGGTACCGTGTCTCCGTGTAGTACTCGGTGATACGCACGAAGAGAAACGAAGTAAGGATGCCGACGATACCGCAGCCGAGCAGCCACCAACGCCCCTGCAACATGTAATAGACGGCAGCGGCAAAGCCCAGCAGCGCGACGAACGAAGTGACGTAGTAGCCGCGGTTGAGCGCGTGCATGGGATCTTCTTCTTCCCCTGAATGCACCACGCTGACGCCGACCACCGATGCGATCAGATTAATGGCCTGGATAATGAGCGGGAACAGGATGCCCTTGATGCCGAAGACAGGGTAGAGAGCTGCGCCCAGGATCATGGCGCCGACGTTCTCGGCTGCGGTGGACTCGAAGATGTCCGCGCCACGGCCGGCGCAGTCGCCTACGTTGTCTCCCACCAGATCGGCGATCACGGCCGGGTTGCGCGGGTCGTCTTCGGGGATACCGGCCTCGACCTTGCCGACCAGGTCCGCGCCGACATCCGCGGCATTAGTGTAGATGCCGCCGCCGAGCTGGGCGAAGAGCGCGACCAGGGATGCGCCGAAGCCGAAGCCGACGAGTTCATAGGGCGTGGTCCGCGGATGATCGAATCCGCCGAAAAGAAAGAAGAGGATGCCGATGCCGAGCAGCGAAAGGCTGACCACGACCAGCCCGGTAACCGCCCCGCCCCGCAGCGAGATCTGCAGCGCGCGCCCCAGGCTGGTGCGGGCCGCGCTGGCAGTGCGGATGTTGGCGCGGATGGAGACCCACATGCCGGTGAAGCCGGAGAGCCCGGAGCAGATGGCGCCGACCAGGAAGCTGATGACGACCTTATTGGCAAAGGGCGCGGTGAAGGGCGAGAGGCGATAGCCGATATAGAGCAGGATCGCCAGCACGACGGCGATGACGGCGATGGTGCCGTATTGGCGCGACATGAAGGCTTCGGCGCCTTCGCGGATGGCGTTGGAGATGGCCTGCATCTCGGCGGTGCCGGTGTCGTTCTTGAGGACGGTGTGGGCGAAGAGAAAGGCGATGAGCAGTCCGGCGACGCCGACTGCGAGTGCTATCCAGAGGTACACACTGCTGTTTGTAGATGAGGCTGTGGGGCTTACCTGCCAAAGTGCGGCAAGCGCGGTGACAGTCTGCATGTGTACTTCCTCCGTCGGGTTGCGGCAATGGAATGTGGCGGCTGCAGCCGTCACCGGCGTGCCGCTGCGCCATCTTGGTTTGATGGGCGATTAGAGCATGGCTGGAAAAAGATGGTCAAACTCAATGGCGGGGCGCGCCGGCCGGAAGAGTGCGCCTTCGGGTTACGGAAAAGCAGCCCGCCGCTCTCCTGCGCATCTCTATGGAATGCGCGGGAATGCGCGGAGGGAAACGCGCGTTTGTGGGCGGAACTGCGTGTCCTGCGCATGCTTTGGGCGCGCTCCAGGCAAGGGAGGCGGCCCATGGGCCGGTCGCGATACAATCACCAGTCGTTCGCAACAGCCGTTCGCGGATGAGAGATGGGGAGTGAGGCATGGCCAACGCGGTGAGTGAAGCTCGGGTGGAAAAGCAGCAGAAAGACTTCGCCGGCCTGACGCCGGAGGATCTGATCGAGCTTTACCGGCTGATGTATCTGTCGCGACGTGTGGATGATCGCGAGATCCTGCTGAAGCGGCAGCAGAAGATCTTCTTTCAGATCTCGGGTGCGGGACATGAGGCCATGCTGGCAGCCGCGGCGAAGGCCATGCGGCCGGACTACGATTGGTTCTTCCCCTACTACCGCGAACGCGCGCTGTGCCTGGGATTGGGCAATACTGCGGAGGAGTTGCTGCTGCAGGCGGTGGGCGCCGCGGACGATCCGGCCAGCGGCGGCCGCCAGATGCCGTCCCACTGGGGTCACCAGCGGCTGAACATCGTGTCGCAGGGATCGTCCGTGGCCACGCAGTGTCTGCAGGCGGTGGGCTGCGCGGAGGCCGGCCGCTACTTCGCCAAGCATCCCGAAGCTGCGGAAAAACACCAGGGAGACTATCGCGCGTTTCGCGATGTGAAGTTCCACGGCGATGAGGTGGTCTATGTCTCGATCGGTGAAGGGTCCACCAGTGAGGGCGAGTTCTGGGAGGCGCTGAGTTCCGCCTCCACCCTCAAGCTGCCGGTGCTGTTCGCGGTGGAAGACAACGGCTATGCCATCTCCACGCCGGTGGAGGTGAATACGCCGGGCGGCAACATCTCCAAGCTGGTGGCGAACTTCCCGCACTTCTTCTTTGCCGAGGTGGATGGCACGGATCCGGTCGAGAGCTATGCGGCATTTCGCGATGCCGTGGCGCACTGCCGCGCAGGCCGCGGGCCGGCGCTGGTGCATGGCCATGTGATCCGGCCGTACTCCCACTCGCTCTCCGATGACGACAAGCTCTACCGGCCCAAGGTCGAGCTGGAAGCCGACGCGCTGCGCGATCCGCTGCCGAAGATGCAGATGCGGCTGCTGCGCGAAGGCATTCTGGACTCCGAGGCGATTACCCGGCTGGAGAAATCGGTGGACGAGGAGGTGCAGGCGGCGGCCGACCATGCGCTGCGCGCCGCGTTGCCGAAGGTCGACTCGATCTATCGCCACGTATACTCGGCGGATCTCGATCCCACCAGCGCAGCCTTCTCGACGGCTCCCGCAGCCCCAGCGGGGCCCGAGCGGACCATGGCGGACCTGATCAATGCGTGCCTGAAAGATGAGACGGCTCGCGACAACCGCATCGTGATGTTCGGTGAGGACATCGCCGACTGCAGCCGCGATGAGTACCTGAAGGACGGCAGCGTGAAGGGCAAGGGCGGCGTCTTCAAGCTGACCTCCGGGCTGCAGTGCGAATACGGCGCGGATCGCGTCTTCAACTCTCCGCTGGCGGAGGCGAATATCGTCGGCCGTGCCGTGGGTATGGCCGTGCGCGGACTCAAGCCGGTGGTGGAGATTCAATTCTTCGATTACATCTGGCCCGCCATGCACCAACTGCGCAATGAGTTGAGCCTGATGCGCTGGCGGTCGAATGGCAACTTCGCCGCTCCCGCGGTGGTGCGTGTGGCCATCGGAGGCTATCTGACGGGTGGCTCCATCTATCATTCGCAGTCCGGCGAGAGCATCTTCACCCATACTCCGGGCATACGCGTGGTGTTTCCGTCGAATGCGCTCGATGCCAACGGTCTGCTGCGCACGGCCATCCGCTGCGACGATCCGGTGATGTTCCTGGAACACAAGCGGCTCTATCGCGAGACCTTCGGGCGCGCTACGTACCCTGGGCCCGACTACATGGTCCCCTTCGGCAAGGCCAAGCGCGTGCGTGAGGGCAAAGATCTGACGGTGATCACCTACGGCGCCGTAGTGCCGCGTGCGCTGCAGGCGGCGCAGCGGGCGAGCCGCGAGCTGGGGGTGGAGGTGGAGGTGCTGGATCTGCGCACCTTGACACCCTACGACTGGGAGGCGATCGCGGAATCGGTCCGCAAGACCAGCCGGGTCATAGTGGCGCATGAGGACATGCTGAGTTGGGGATACGGGGCGGAGCTGGCTGCGCGCATCGCCGACGAGCTGTTCGACGAGCTGGATGCTCCGGTGAAGCGGGTGGCGGCGACAGATACCTTCGTGGCCTATCAACCGATCCTGGAAGACGCCATCCTGCCGCAGCCGGAGGATCTGTTCCGCGCCATGGCCGAGCTGGCGGACTACTAGAGAGCCATAGCTTGTGTTTTGCTGTGGAGCGGAAAGATCGGTATTCTCGGCTCAGGAGATAACCGCTATGGCTACACCTTCCTATGAGAGTGCCCTGCGGCTGGCGGAGTCTTTAAGCCGGGACGAGCAGCTGCGCCTTATTCAGGAGCTGACTACGGAGTTGAGTGCGCACGCAGAAGATGCGCTCTCTTCCGAGCCGGCGGGCAGCCTGCTCGATCTGTGCGGCTTGGGCCGGGAGATTTGGCAGACAGTCGATGCTCAGGAATACGTCAACGGTGAACGCGCTTCGTGGATTGGCTAAGGGCGCTGCATGGAAGGATCGTGGGGCTCGACACAGCCCCGCTGATCTACTTCATAGAAAAGCACGCGACCTATCTTCCTCTCGTGCAGCCCTTCTTCGAAGCCGCGGATCGAGGCGATCTGCAAATTGTCACGTCCACGCTCACCTTGACCGAAGTTCTCACGCATCCTTACCGGCATGGTAATGACAATTTGGCCCAGCAATATTCGCGGATTCTGTTGCGTGCCCGCAATTTGAGAATGCTTGCCGTATCGTCTTCGATTGCCGGGGAAGCAGCGCGCATCCGCGCGGATTATGGGTGCCGTACGCCGGACGCCATTCAACTTGCGACTGCTCTCTCGGGAGAGGCGGTAGTATTTCTCACGAACGATGCGGGCATTCCTTCCATTCCTACGGTGCAAACGATGACTCTCAATCGCCTTCTTACCTCATCATAGGTGAGTTTTCCCCAGGAAGCATTCGGGATCGCCTCAGCGGGCAGCCCTGACGCGCCCGCCGCCACGGCCCACCAGATCGTCGAGCGCCAGCAGACCGCCGCCGGTGGCGATCAGCATAAGAGCGATGGCGAAGAGCGCCAGCGGAAACTGGAATCCGCCCTCGGCTGTCAATCCATGATGAAGATGCACCTTGAGGATGGCGACCGCCATATCGATGGCGCAGGCGAAGGCCGCGATGCGCGTGAGCAGGCCGAGGATCAGCAGCAGTCCGCCGAAGAACTCCGTGAACGCCGCCACGTAGCCGAGCCAGGGCGGCATGCCGAGGTGTCCGACCATGTGGGTGAAGTTGTAAAGCGCGCCGCGCGGAACGATCTTGGAGTAGCCGTGCACCGTCAGAATGACGCCGAGCACGAGACGAAGAACCAGCGAGCCGAAGGGTTGGAGGCGATCGAGCGAGCCAAACATTCACTCACAATATCAGGGACCTGCCATCCGGATATCAGGGCCGTCCGGCAAACGTGCTGGCCGCACCCGCGGGCGCGCTGCGTGCCACCGCAACAGCGAAACTCTGGAGGCGGGCTACGGCGAGACTGGTGGAAGCAGCCGGTGCAGGAATGTACGGACTGCGGCTTGCGCTTCGGGCGAGGCGAGCAAGGACTCGCCAGCCATTGCAGCGGGGATGCTAACGATCTCTTTCGGCTGAGCGGCGGAGGCGGCGAAGGGTACGCCTGTCTTGCTCGAAGTGGCCGGCGCCAGAAAGAGTTTGGGGATCGAGGAAGCCGCGAGAAGCGCTGCAGGATCGAACCGGTCGCGCGCCAGCAGACGGACGGGCAGGAGCTGCGTTCGGTGGTCGCGCTCGAGCAGCGGGAGCGTTGGCGGTTGTGGATTGTCCAGGATGAGCGCCGCCACCGATGTTTGACGGGAGGCTAGCTCCCCGGCAATGCTTGCGCCGAGGCCGCTGCCGCACAGGATGAGGCGGTGGGGATCGAGGTGGCGTGTCTGTGTGAGGAAGCGAAACGCGGCGTCCGCATCTTCGTTCCAGCGACGCTCCGAGGGGCTGGCCCAATCGCTGCGGCCGAAGCCGCGGGGATCGAAGGCGAAGACGTTCACGCCCACGCCATGCAAAGCCTGGATAGCCGGCAGAGCATCGCTGAGCGAGCCTGTCGGACCGTGGAGATACAGGACGGTAAGCTGGGCCGCGGGAACGTCGGCGGCCGCAGGAACCCACCAGCCATCGAGCGGCAGGGCTCCGGTCTCAGTTGCGCCAAAGCGCAGGCCGGAGAAGGCGAGACCGGCGGAGGCGGGCGTGCGCGCGACCAGGTGCGAGGGACGAAAGAGAAGCTGCCATTGCCCTTGCCAGAAGAGCAGGCAGAAGCAGCCATAGCAGAGAACGATCGCGGACAGCAACATCGCAAGCAGGCCGCCGGCCACCCACTTGTGGCTGACCAGCGGGTTCTGTGGACGCAGGGGATCGTGAGAAGGGTAGGGTCGCGGCCGTTTGGTTGCGAGGGGAGCGCGAGACATGGTCAGCCGAAGGCGAGTTCGTCCGCCGATTCGAGGGGCGTTCCGCAGGTGCGGCAGATGATCGCGGAGCAGTCGCCGCAGATCAGCGGATCGTCGATCGGCCGGGCGCACCGGGGGCAATAGAACCCGGAGGCGGTGGTGCTGCTGGTGGGTGGCTGAGGCGGGATTGAGTGCGATGCGTCCATCTGCTTCAAGCGTATCAGGACGAGCACCGCGCGAGGCGAGGCACACTGCGCGAGGATGGAGCCGCGGGCGTTAAAGTCCGGTTACGCTGACGGTAGACTCGCTGACGGTAGACTCGCTGACGGTAGACTCGAAGACGCGAGGGTGCGGCGGGATGGCGGAGTTCCAGAGATTGTGCAGTGTCGCCGAGCTGCCCGCGGAGGGCACGGCGACGGAGCTGTCGGCGGGCGGCAGAAGCCTGTGTGTGGTGCGCGTGAACGGACAGATCTCGGCCATGGACAACGTGTGTCCGCACCGCGGTGCGCCGCTATCCGAGGGCACCATTGAAGAGGGCAGGCTGGTATGCCCCTGGCATGCATGGGCGTTCGACCCACGTACCGGGCAGGCGAATGACAGCGCAGAAGACCGGGTGCGGATCTACGATATCCAGGTGGACGGCAACGAGGTCTACGCGAAGGTATAAACACCATGGCTGAAAAGAATCAGTTGGCGATTCCTCCGCTGGCCAAGGCGGACCCGAAATCCTTTGAGCTGATCCGCGCCTGGGTGGCGCAGGGAGATCTGCATGTGAGCCTGCAACTGGGCGGGTGGGAAGACCCGACCGCCTGGGGTGTGGTGCTGGCGGATGTGTTGCGGCATGTGGCGAACTTCTACGAGGAGAAGAAGGGAATCGATCCGGAAGAAACCATCGCACGAGTCAAGGCGGCCTTCGACGCTGAAGTGGAGTCGCCCACGGATGATGCGGAAGGCGGCCTGGTGCAATAGGCGGCCTGGTGCAATAAAGCTAGTGCAATAGGCTATCCTCCGCATCCAGCAGTCTGCTGCATTAAGAGCGGAATGCGGCCGGCGCGGATCGCCTGCCGGCCGCAGTCATTGCGTCAGAGCTGAATAGATTTATGCACCCGCGGCTGCGACGATCTTCGCGAAGGAGTGCGGATCGAGGCTGGCGCCGCCCACAAGCGCTCCATCGATCTCGGGCTGGCCACACAGTTCGCAGGCGTTCTCCGGCTTGACGCTGCCGCCGTAGAGGATGCGCATGGCTTCCGCGGTCGGCCGTCCCAGTAGCGAGGCGACTTCCGAGCGGATGATGAGATGGGCGTGGGCCGCGATCTGGGGCGTTGCGGTGCGACCGGTCCCGATGGCCCAGACCGGCTCATAGGCGATCACGATGGGAGCGGCCTGTTCGGCTGAGATGCCAGCCAGGGCCTCGCGCGTCTGCCGGCGGAGCACGTCTTCTGTCTCGTCCGCTTCCCGCTGATTCAGGCGTTCGCCGACACAGACGATCGGAATGAGCTTGTGCTGGAGCGCGGTCTTGAGCTTCTGATTCACGGTGCTGTCGGTCTCGGCGAAGTACTGACGCCGCTCGGAGTGGCCGAGGATGACGTGGGTGACGCCGATGGCGGTAAGCATGATGGCGGAGATCTCCCCGGTGTAGGCCCCCTCTTCCGCGAAGTGCATGGTCTGCGCGCCGACGTAGACCTGTGAGCCGGAGGCGGAGAGCAGAACGACGGAGAGATCGATCGCGGGCGGGCAGAGGACCACTTCCGTCGTAAGATCCGGCGCGAGCAGTGGCAGGAATGCATCCACGAAGCTGCGTGCCTCTTCAGGAGTCTTGTACATCTTCCAATTTGCGGCGATCAGGGGCGTGCGCATGCGGGTCCTTTGGATTGACTGATTTGATCTGTTTGGACTGACTGGATAGATCTGTAACGATTGGCGCCAAGCGAGGTGGAAACTCAGTGTGGGTGCATGTTGCTAGAGAGCGCAAGCGAGTCGCAGATCCCTCCACCGCGCACTGCGTGCTATCTCAGGATGACACAGCGTAGAGTGTGAACCAACAGCTCACCGGTAGCTCGTCTGGGAAGAACTCACCGAGCCTGGTCGTTCTGCGACACTGCTTTTACCTGGGGCAGAACGCCGGGTTGACGGCGGCCATCGGAGATGGGAATCACATTATCGGAAGTGGGAACCGGCCGCGCGCTGGATACCGGATGCTGTTCGCTGGTGTCCATGAGCGTGTCAAAGTAACCGCGATCGAGACTTGAGCCGAGGCCGAGGCCGGCGAGGCAGCCCGCGCATCCTGCAATCAACAGGGTGGCGCTCTGAAACAAACCGCCCGCCAGGGAATGATGCAGATGCCCATGCTGGATCCAGCGCAGCAGGTGGGCTTGCGCCGAGATGCTGATGCCGCCAGCGACCACAAAGCCTAATGGAGTGAGGATGAAACGATAGCGCCAGGGCTGCGTTCGCCGCCAGAAAGTGCCAGTGAAGCAGGCCGCAATAAACACAATCACACCAGCGAACAGCAATGCAGCGTTAACCAGAAATGCAGAAGGCACGCGTTTCTCCTTGCTACTTTGGCCCGGGGGAAAGCCCGAACCAGCTTACGGCTTTCTGCTCAAGGCTTCAACACCGGGCAACTTTTTCCCTTCAAGAAATTCAAGCGACGCGCCGCCGCCTGTGGAAATGTGGGATATTTTCTCCGCCACACCCGCTTGTTTGACGGCCGACACCGAGTCGCCGCCGCCGACGATAGAGATCGCTTCGCGATTGGCGGCGACCGCTTGAGCTATAGCGGTAGTGCCGTGCGCGAAGGCCGGCATCTCAAAGACGCCCATGGGGCCGTTCCACACGATGGTGCGGGCAAGCGCGATCTCCTGGGAGAAGAGATCGACGGTCCTCGGTCCGATATCGAGCGCCATGCGATCGGCGGGAAAGTCCGCATCTCCGGAGAAGATCTGCGTGCGCGCGTCCGGCGCGAACTTATCGGCGAGGACGTGATCGATGGGCAGCAGAAAGCGTACTCCACGTCCCTCCGCCTTCTGCAGCGCCGCGCGCGCGACGTCAACCTTGTCCGTCTCCACCAGCGACTTGCCCACCTGCTGCCCTTTCGCTTGGAGAAACGTGTAGGCCATGCCGCCGCCGATGAGAATGGCGTCGACTTTGCCGAGCAGATTGTCGATCACCTCGATCTTGTCCGAGACTTTCGCTCCTCCCAGAATCGCGACGAACGGCTTCTCGGGAGACTGGAGCGCCTTGCCCATGTACTGCAACTCCTTCTCCAGCAGCAGACCCGCGGCGGCCTGCGCGACATAATGGGTAACCCCCTCGGTCGAGGCGTGAGCGCGATGGGCGGAGCCGAAGGCATCGTTGACGTAGAGATCGCAGAGGCTGGCGAGCGCCTTGGCGAAGGCCGGATCGTTGGCCTCTTCTCCGGCGTGGAAGCGCAGGTTCTCGAGCAGCAGCACCTTGCCGTCTTCCAGTTTGCCGGCCAGTTCGCGCGCGAGTTCACCGATGCAGTCGGGTGAGAAGGCAACGTTGACCTGCTCGCCGACCGCGTGGTCCAGCAGCACGCGCAACCGGTCCACTACCGGACGCAGGCTGTACTTTGGATTGGGTTTGCCCTTGGGCCTGCCAAGATGGGAGCAGACG
>JBPCNO010000127.1:0-33210 GCA_051001135.1 Acidobacteriaceae bacterium | reverse complement strand
GGACGGAGCTATAGGCGCTGGAAATTTTGCTGAAGAATGTTTGGAGAGCGGGGATGGGTGCGCGGCGATCTGCCGGTGACCAAAGGTTTCTGAACCGTGCGGAAGGTGGTTGGGAGCCGCCGGGAGCGTGGTAGATTGAGCTTGCGATGGATCTCCCCTGGTTTCCCCGGCGTAGCTTGCGTGCTGGTCTCCCTGCCTGGGTGCTGTTGGCGGTGTGTTTTCTGCTGTGCGTGACCCGGGCTGTGGCAGCGCAGCAGCGGGAGCAGGGTGCGGCGGCGATCGCGGGCGAGCACAACGATCCGCCGGTGGCGACTGCGGGGGAGCAAGAGGGCGCGCTGGGCGCGCATATCGTGACGCTTCCGGTGCGCACCGCGGCCGAGATGACGAAAGAGGATGCCGCGCTGCTGGCCCGGCGCGAAGCGGATGTGAGCCGCGCGGCGGCGTTTTATGGATTTGACATCAGCGACAGTATTGCTTGGACCTATCGGCAGGTGGTGTGCAGCGCTTTGCCGGAGCATCTGATCTTGGCGTTTACTAACGAGACGAGCGCCAAGGGCCCGTCGCGCTTCGTAGCGGTGGTTCCGCATGACACGGGCGATGTCCAGGTGGTGAGCGACGTCAGCCACGGGCTGCTTCCGTATCATCCGGTGTGGAAGAGCGGCAATGCATATTCGGTCTTCAACCGCATGGTGGTGGCAGACCGGGGCGAACGCGCGCTGCGCTCCGACTCCCGCTGGCTGAACCTGGCAATGTGCTACGTGGCGCTGGCGGGCGGCACCATTCCCCAGGTCGCGGACCCGTTTGACGATGTTGCGGCGAGCGAGGCGCTGGTGAAGCGCGACGGAGTTACGCCGATCATCCGCGTTGGCGATCACGGTGCGGCGGATGTGGTTTTCAGCGATGTACAGCAGCCGAGGCGCACCGCGAACTGGGTGCTGAGCTTCGACCGCGATGGGCGATTGAAGAAGGCGGACCTGAGCGAGAACAAGCCGATCCGCGTGCGGGATGTGCCGATGTCCGCGCCGCTACCGCCGATTGTGCCGAACTAGACAGTGAATTGCGGGTGCGCCTGCGGCGCATGAACCCCACCCTTTGCGCTCCGGGTGTGCGTGCGAACGAGCGGGCATGGGGCGCAAAGAATGGGGCGCCCATTTTCCGCGTGGTCTGCCAAAACCCAGCCCAGCTTCGTAGAATGAGGCACCGGCGTGAGTGGATATACTAGGAGGTCAACTACACTCCTATGTTTTTGCTCTGGTTGAGGGTCGCGGCTGGGCTGTACGCCGTAGCGAGTATTGCGGCGCTGCTGACGGTGCTCTATGGCAAGCCGCAGTGGCAGCGGTTATCACTGCCGGCGGCGGTGGCCGGTTTCTTCTTTCATCTGGTGGCGCTGGTAGAGATGCTGGCGACGGCGCGCCACTGGCTGCCGATGGGCATGCACGAGGTGGCGGCGACACTCGCGCTGCTGCTGGTGGCGGCCTATCTGCTGGTGTTATGGGTGTATCGCGCGACGGCGATCGGCATACTGGTGCTGCCGATGGCGTTGCTGCTGCTGCTGGAGCCGGCGATCGGACCGGACCGCGCCACCTTCGTCACTCCCTATGTGCGTTCGGGATGGCTGTTCCTCCATGTAGGCGCGCTGCTGGCGGCCTATGCGGCGCTGATCTTCAGCCTGCTGGCCAGCTTCCTCTATCTGCTGCAGGAGCGGCAACTCAAGAACAAGACAGGCGTGGGGTTTCTGAACTGGCTGCCGCCGCTCGAGACCATGGACCGCATCGCCTATGGAAGTCTGCTGATCGGTTTTCCGTGCATGACGGTGGGGCTGCTGGCCGGGTCGCTGATTGCGCAGCAGAGTGTCGGCGCAGTGTACTTTCTCGATCCCAAGGTGCTGCTCTCCTTCGGCATGTGGCTGCTCTACGTAGGAATGTTGCTGGTGCGGCGCAGCGTGGGACTGCGCGGCCGGCGCGCCGTTTACCTCTCGAGCTTCATCTTTCTGGTGATGCTGAGCGTGTGGGCGGCGAACCAGTTGAGTTCGGTCCACAGGTTCCCCATTCCATGAGGCTGCGATGAGACTGCGGCTGCTGGGGGTAAACCACCGGAGCGCGCCGGTGGAGCTGCGGGAGCGGCTGGCGATCGCGCCGGAAGCGCTGGCCGAGGCGACTCGCGCGCTGCTGGAGACGCCGGGCATTCGCGAGGGCATGATCGTCTCCACCTGCAATCGCGTGGAGCTGCTGACCTGCCATGACGAGCCGGACGCGGCGAGCCCCGCTGCGGGGCCGGATGTACAGGGCTTCCTGGCCCGGCGCTTCCGGGTGGACATGGAAGCGCTGCGTCCGCACCTCTATCAATATGACCAAGCGGATGCAGTGCGGCATCTGTTCCGCGTGGCTTGCAGCCTGGACTCCATGGTGGTGGGCGAGCCGCAGATTCTGGGACAGGTGAAGGCGAGTTACACCGTGGCGCGGTCGGTGGGTGCGGTGCGCTCCGATCTGGAGCGGCTGCTGCAGACGGCGTTCGCCGTGGCCAAGCGGGTGCGCACCGAGACGCAGATCGGCTCGTCCGCGGTTTCGATTGCGTCGGTCGCGGTGGATCTGGCGAAGAAGATCTTCGGCTCGCTCGAGGGCAAACGGGTGCTGCTGGTGGGCGCGGGCAAGATGAGCGAGCTGGCGGCGCGGCACCTGATCCAGCAGGGTGCGACGTCGATGCTGATTGCCAACCGCACCTTCGAGCGTGCGGTGGATCTGGCGCATACCTTCGCCGGCCGTGCGATCCGCTTCGAAGACCTGTACGCGAAAGCGGATCAGGCCGACATCATCATTACGTCCACGGGCGCGGCGCAGCCCATCTTTCGCCCTGAGCATGCGCAGCAGTTCCTGCATCGGCGGCGCAACCGGCCTATGTTCTTCATCGACATCGCGGTCCCGCGAGATGTGGACCCGCGGATAAACCGGCTGGAGGGCGTCTTCCTGTATGACATCGACGACCTGCAATCGGTGACGGCAACGCATCTGGACGAGCGCAGCCGCGAGGCAGCCCAGGCGGAGGAGATCATCCGTTCCGAGGTGGAGCGCTTCGAGCACGGGCTGCAGACGCGCAGCGTGACGCCGGCGGTGATCGCGCTGCAGCGGCAGTTCGAGCGGGTGCGGCAGGAGGAGCATCGGCGGATTGAAAGCAAGCTGCGGACGCTGACGCCGGAACAGCGGAGCGCGGTGGATGCGCTGACACGCGGGATGATGAACAAGGTGCTGCACCAGCCGCTGAAGGCGATGAAGGCGGCGGCGCGGGAGGGTGACATCTCGGTGGCGGAGACGGTGCGGCAGATCTTTGATCTGCCGGCGGAGGAGTTGGCTGCGGGGAAGCTGGCGGGCGAGGCGGCCTGTCCTGACGCAGCTCCCGAGGATCCCATCATCGCGGATGCCGCTTCCGCTGCCGATAGGAACGAGCGCCAGGTTTCGACAACAGCCGCGAAGGATTTTGAGGAGAGCCGGCGTTGATCCGCATCGGCTCGCGCGGCTCGCAGCTCGCCTTGTGGCAGGCGAACCACATCGCGGACGCGCTGCGCGCGCTGGGCCAGGAGGTGAGCATCACCACGATCCAGACCACCGGCGACCGTTTGCAGGCGGTGCCGTTCGCGCATGTGGGATCGAAGGGGATGTTCACCCGGGAGATTGAGGACGCGCTGCTGGAGCAGCGGATCGATCTGGCGGTGCACAGTCTCAAGGATCTGCCGACCGAGCTGGCGCCCCCATTCGTCATAGCGGCAGTTACAAAACGGCTGGACGCGCGAGACGCGTTTGTGTCGGCACGCTTCCGCACCATCGACGAGTTGCCGCCGGGTGCGCGCGTGGGCACCAGCAGCCTGCGCCGCCAGTCGCAGCTCCGCGCAGCATGGCCGCAGTTCGAGTATGTGGAGTTTCGCGGCAATGTGGACACACGGCTGCGCAAGTTGAGCGAGGGCCAGGTGGAGGCAGCGGTGCTGGCTGCTGCTGGTCTTGACCGGCTGGGGCGCACCGAGTGGGTGCGGGTGCGCTTCGCGGAAGACGTGCTCTGTCCGGCGCCCGGCCAGGGCGCGCTGGCGATTGAATGCCGCGCGGAGGATGCCGCGACCCAGACAGTCCTGGCGGTGCTTGAAGATGCGCAGACGCGCTTCTGCGTGACCGCGGAGCGGGTCGCGTTGGCGGCGCTGGGCGGCGGATGCCAGGTGCCGATTGGAGCGTTTTGCCGGCACGGGGACCGTGTGGAGGGCAGCACAGGCGAGGAGTTTCATCTGGCGGGCTGCGTGTCTTCCCCGGATGGCAGCACGGTACTACGCGCGGAGGCATGGGGCAGCGACGCACAGGCACTGGGAGCCACGGTGGCGGACCAGTTGTTGAAGCGTGGGGCGTTGCAGTTGCTGGCGGCGGCGCCTTTGAGCCGGTGAGCGCAGAGGTTCGGATCACGCGCGAGGGGGCGCTGGCGGGCAGGCGCATTGTGGTGACGCGGGCGCGGGCGCAGGGCGGAAGCCTAATCGAAAAGCTTGAGGCACTGGGGGCCGAGGTGCTGCTGCTACCGGCCATCGAGATCGTGCCTCCGGCATCCTTCGCGCCGCTCGATGCAGCTCTTCTTCAATTGCATGCTTATGACTGGCTGGTGGTGACCAGCGCGAACGCAGTGCGGGTGCTGCGCGAACGGATGCGTGTGCTGGGTATAGCCGCGGCCGGGTGGGGGCATGTGAAATGTGCGGCGGTGGGGCCGGCGACCCGGGCGGCGCTGGAAGAGCTTGGCCTGCGGGTGACGGCAATGCCGGAGCATTACGTTGCAGAGGCGTTGGCGGAGACGCTGCGGGGACGCGTGAACGGCAAGCGCGTGCTGCTGGTGCGGGCGAGCGTGGCGCGGGATGTGGTGCCGGAGGCGTTGCGGGGCAAGGGGGCGCGGGTGGAGATCGTCGAGGCATACAGGACGGTGATGCCGCAGGGCGCGGGAGCCGCGGCGCGCGCGTTGTTCACGGGCGGCCATGTGCCCGATGCGGTTACGTTTATGAGCGCATCGGCGGTTACCAATGTCTGCCGGTTATTGCGGGATGCGGGCGTGGCGCGGCCGCCGGAGTTGAAGGCGATCTCGATTGGGGCGGTGACGACGGCCGCGCTGCGTGAGCAGGGGTGGCCGGAGGCGGCGGAGGCGGGGATTTCCACCGAGGATGGTTTGGTGGAGGCGTGTGTGCGGGCGCTGGGTTAGGGGATTGGGACAACGGAATACTCGACGGAGGGAACCACCCCAGCCTAGCTAGCTTCGCACCAACCGACCCCACCTTAGCTTCGCACCAAACGACCCTACCCTGGCTTCGCTGGAATGGGGAGCACTCAGTTAGCGCTCAGCCGATGAAGTCGACCTGGGCGGCGTGCGGGATGATACCGCGGTCGTGGCCCATCTCGAGGAGTGTGCGGATAGCCTGCTTGCCGTCATCCCCGTAATCGAGCGTGCGTTCGTTGACGTACATGCTGACGAAGCGGTTGGCCATCTGTGGGTCGAGATCGCGGGCGAACTGCATGGCATACGCGAGCGCCTCTTCGCGATGGTCGAGCGCGTGCTGGATGCTCTGGCGCAGGGCCTGCGTGACCGTGAGCATGACGTCGTGACCCAGGCTGCGGCGGATGGCATTGCCGCCGAGGGGCAGCGGCAGTCTGGTCTGCTCCCGCCACCACTGACCCAGGTCGATGACCTTATGCAGCCCGCTGGCGGCATAGGTGAGCTGGCCTTCGTGGATGATGAGTCCGGCATCGAAGCGCCCGGCGAGAATCTCGGGGATGATCTGGTCGAAGGGAACGGTCGCGGTCTCGATCTCAGGCGCGAACAGCTTGAGGGCGAGATAGGCGGTAGTGAGAGTGCCGGGAATGGCGATGCGCAATGCGCGGATCTGGTCGTGCGAGATCTTCCGGTTGGCGACGATCATGGGGCCGTAACCCTCGCCCACACTGCCGCCGCAGGACATCAGCGCGTAGTTGTCCTGCAGGTAAGGATAGGCGTGGAAGGAGATTGCGGTGACGTCGTAGTAGGCCTCGTGCATGGCCTTGTGGTTGAGCGTCTCGATATCCGTGAGCGTGTGGGTGAAGCGGTAGCCGGGAACGCGCACTTTGTTGGTGGCGAGCCCATAGAACATGAACGCATCGTCGGAGTCGGGACTGTGCGCGATCTTGATCTCACGGATGGCGGCGGGAGCGGGATCGGCCAGGCGCTCGGACTTCGATTCAGATTTGGGTTGAGAAGACAGAGTGCTCACTGGAGTGGAAGGCCTTTCGTCGTTAGCTTGCGCCGTGCGCCTGCGTTGTGAATGGAGAGGATGGGTTACGCCCGCAGCAGGGGCTCTCGCCGCTGCGTGAAGGAGCGCAGCACCAGGGCGCATAGAGCGGCGGCGAGTAATTGGGCCGCATCGCTGCCGAGGAAGGGAACCACCGACTGTGCCAGCACCAGCGACGCGTGCGTGCGTTCCAGAATGCCCAGCCAGAGCGCGCCGACGCTCAGCAGCAGAGCATCGCCGGCGAGCGCACCGAGAACGGCGGTGACAGCGGGGCGCTTGCCCAGGCGGTAGATGGTTCCGGCGAGCGCCGCGGCAAAGGGCGCGGCGAGCAGGTAGCCCCCGGTCGGTCCCAGAAGCTGCAGCAGGCCACCCGGTCCGTGGGGATTGAAGACGGGCAGACCGCTGGCGCCTTCGACCAGATAGAGCGCGAGGGCGGCGAAGCCCATGCTGGGTCCGAGCAGCAGACCGAGCAGAAGCACGGCAAAGGGCTGAAGCGTAACCGGAACCGGGGTGAAGCCCAGCGGGATGGCAATATGCGCGCAGAGCGCGACCAGGGCGCTGCCGGCCACGGCGATGACCGCGTTTTTGCCAATGTGCTGGACCGCTGCTGCTGCCGTAGTCGATTGCTTCAAGGTTGTGTCTGTCATGCTCTCCCCACTCCAGATGTTCCGTGCTACTTCAATTCCGGGCTGCTTGCCGGTGCGGGCTAGTCGCCGAGCGGTTTGGCCGGCTCGAACTTGCCCGAGTCTCGCTTGTCCGATTCGATCTCAGTCGCTTCCGCAGGTGCCATTGTAGAAGAAGCTCTAAGTTTGACTGACTGCTGTTGACGCTTGTCCCGGCGGATGTGCCTGCCGACCGAGATGGCCGCCCACAAGAGGGTGCACAGGCTGACCACAAACAGCGCAAACATCAGAAACATCAGAAACATGGGAGACCGAGCCTTCTCAAGCATTTCCCCAATGCGATGCCGCACGCACTTGGATGCTCACGCTCTGCCCGCATCGTGACTCATCGCGAAAATGCACTCAGCGACCACTGCAAGGATACCAAAGGCGGCGGCTTCTATCGCTCCGGGTGGGAGCGGGACCGGGCGATCGTCTGGGCGATGCCAGTGATCCAGGTTGCCGGCGATCCGGTTGTCGGTGACCCGGTTGTCAGTGATCCAGATGTCGATGACCCAGACAGTCCGCGATCCAGGCGAGGTATTGGGCGCTGCCGCCTTCCGGCGCCAGCACCAGCAACTCGGGTAGATCGTAGGGATGGAGTTCTTTCAGCCGGGTTTCGAGCCTCGGCCGGTGCTGCTCGTCCGTCTTGAGAAGCAGCAGGCACTCCTCGGCGGATTCGACCTTGCCCTGCCAACGATAGACGGAGCGGACGCCGGGGAGGATGTTGACGCAGGCGGCGAGCTGCTCTGCGACCAGGGTGGTGGCGATGCGCTCCGCGTCCTGCGTGGTGGCTACCGTGGTCAGCAGGATGCGCACTGCGGGTATGTCCTCGCTCATCTGCATCTCCGTTCCCGCTGGCTGCGCTGGAATGATGCGGCATACAACCGGCTCGCCGCGTGCGGCATACTAACACTGAGCCTAGGCCTTGCAGCGCTTCGAGATTGATTCTTTTGAAGGAGTGAGATGGCGACTGAGATCAAGTTTGGAACATCGGGATGGCGGGCCATACTCGCGGATGAGTTTACGATCGCCAACATTCGCCGCGCCGTGACCGGTATCGCGAAGTATGTGTCTGGACAGCCGGGAGAACACCGCGTGCTGGTGGGACGCGACCCGCGCTTTCTGGGCGAGACGTTTGTGGACGAGGCAGCGCGCCTGCTGACGCAGCACGGGGTGAAGCCGGAGGTGATTCCCGAACCGGCGCCGACGCCGGCCATCGCCTATGCGGTGCGGGAGCGCAGGGCCAGTGGAGCGATCAACTTCACCGCGTCGCACAATCCGCCGGAGTACAACGGCATCAAGTTCTCGACGCCCGATGGAGCGCCGGCACTGCCGGAGACGACGGGCAAGATCGAGGCGGCGATTCGCGCGCTGGGCGATGCAGTCATCCCGCAGGGCAAAGAGCTGAAGCAGGTGGATGAGATCGACGTGAAGCCAGCGTATCTCAAGCGGCTGGGCGAGCTGGTGGACTTCGAGGCGATCAAGAAAGCAAAGATCAAGATCGTGGTCGATCCCTTCTGGGGCGCGGCGCGGGGCTATACGTCCGATGTGCTGAAGAGCCACGGCATCGATGTCGCGACGGTGCACGATTATCGCGACGTGTTGTTCGGGGGGCATGCGCCGGAACCCGACGATCACCTGCTTGCTGACTGCAAGGCCAAGATGCAGGAGACGGGGGCCCATCTGGGGATTGCCACGGATGGTGATGCGGACCGCTTCGGGATTGTCGATCAGGATGGCAGCTTCATCCAGCCGAACTACATAATCGCGCTGCTGTTCGAGTACCTGGTGGAGACGCGGGGATGGAAGAACGGCGTGGCCAAGTCAGTCGCGACCACCAACCTGGTGAACGCCATCGCCGACAAGCTGGGGGTGGAGTTGCACGAGACGCCGGTGGGGTTCAAGTTCATCGGAGAGCTGATCCTGGCGGACAAGATTGTGATTGGCGGCGAGGAGAGCGCCGGGCTGACCATCCGTGGCCACGTGCCGGAGAAGGATGGCGTGATCGCAGGGCTGTTGGCGGCGGAGATGGTGGCGCGCCGCGGCAAACCGCTGTGCGACCAGTTGGCGGCACTGTTTGCCAAGTATGGTTCCTTTTATCCGGTGCGGGAGAACTTCCGCTTGACGGAAGAGATCAAGCGCAACTTCACTGAGAAGATCAAGCGAGATCCGACGGAGCTGGCGGGTCGCAAGGTGCAGCAGGTGGTGCGCACCGATGGACTCAAGCTGCTGTTCGAAGATGGATCGTGGGTGTGCTACCGGTTGTCGGGAACGGAGCCGGTGGTGCGTGTGTATACGGAAGCGCGCAAGGAAGCGGAGAGCGCTCCACTGACCGACGCAGCGAAGACGTGGGTGATGCAGTAGGATCAGGTTTCAGGATCAGGTTTCAGGCGGGCGGGACGAGGTGAGACGCGTGGGTTGGGAGCCATCAGGACAGGCGGAGGGGCAGCGCAATCGAGTGACGCGCCGGGTGCGCATGGCTACGGCTGCGTATGCACAGCGCCGTCGGGTGGCATCGATCTTCGCCGTGGCGCTTGCGGTTCTGCTGGCGTACCACGTGGTTGTCGGTACCAATGGGCTTTCCTCGTATGCGGCGAAGCGGACCGAGCATCGCGCGCTGGCGACGCAAATCCAGCAACTGCAGCAGGAGAATGGCCGGCTGAAGGAGCATGTGGACCACCTCAAGTCCGACCCGAATGCGATCGAAGCAGAGGCGCACAAGCGGCTGCGCTATGCGCGGCCGGGGCAGGTGATCGTGTTGAACGATGATGTGCCGGCGGCCGACGCTCGTCATTAGAGAGAAATAGAGAGGGAGTGCCGCGAAGCCGGGCACTCCCTCATGATGAGTGTTGCTTAGCGCTCCTTGGTTTTGTCGTCGACGACGAGATCTTCGCGGCTGACATCTTCGGAGATGGTGCGCGTATCTTCGACGTTACGCTTGCCGACGGAGACTTCCTCTCGCACCACGGTGGATTTGTCGGCTGACGCGCGCTCTTCCGTGAGCGGAATCCGAATTTCACCGGCATCGCCAATCCGTCCACTCACGGGCGTTGTTCCCTCGGCTGCGTGACGCTCGATCACGAGTTCCTCACGAGTGACAGGAACGTTCACCGTCTTGTTTTCCGTGACCACTTCCTTTCTCAGGGTGACGTCCCCGCGGCTGACCCGGTCCTTATGCACGCGGAGCACTTCACCCAGGAGCTGGATCCGCTGTGTTCCCTCGGCCGGGGTATTGGTCTCTCCAGTGCGGGAATAATCGTAGCTAGCTGCACTGCCGCCGACGTCCCCGCCATTGCGTGTCAGGATGGATTCCGCCTCCGCTTCACGCCCGGCCGCGTTGACGGTGACAACCGCGCCTTCAGAGCCCTGGCCCAGACGATGGCCGAAATAACGGGAGCGCTCCTCCGGCACCGACAGGCCGGACAACGACCCGTGCACATCCTGCGTCCCGTATTCGTCGGAATCGTAAGACGTGACCTCGCGGCTTGCGAGTTCGCCGCGGCGGCTCTCGTCAGCGTACGGTTCGACGTCGCCTCCTTCGAAGAAGTTCTTGATCCTGGTCCAGGTTCCTTCTGTCTTCTCACCGACGGTGCCTGCGCGTTTCTCGGTTTTTTGTGAGAGTGAAGAATCCGCGGCGAATGCATCCTGTTGGGAACTCGCGGCGACGCCGATCTGGCTGGAAGGAAAGCCGGCTTCCTTCAGGTCGCGAACTGCCTGCTCGGCGGCGGAATGAGTGCTGAAATAAGCAGCGACGGTGCTTCGTGCCTGTGTGTCGACATTGGCCATAAGAATCTCCCTTTACGATTTTTGACGCTGATTAGGTGGCAGTCATCTGCGATCCGCGGCTGCTGGGCTGTGCCGCCATTCTCGGCAAAGTGCGGATTGATGGGCTACCAGGTGGAGGTTTGTTTGGGTGGGCCTTCGGATCTATACCTGCAGCTCACCCCTAGGGCTCGAACAGTAAGAGGGGCCGATCAGATATGGAGTTTGCTTGCGAGCTGTGGGAAACCGGGTAAATTCTTTTAGTGCCAGCAGCATGGTTCCTGAACAACTGCCGCTATGCGACCAAGTTTCATAGACTTACGCGGGCTGTGCCGACGCTGGGAAGCACCGGTGGTGCGAAACGCACGCGCGCATCTACTCAGCAGCAGCGGGCTCGAACAGGAAGAGGAAGGACATAGCGTCGCCTGGCAGCATGAATCGCAGCACCTCCACGGAGCGAAAGACGTGGATAGAGACGCTTTGTTCCCGGCAATATCGGTCGGTGTGAGCCAACGCCCGATCCATCACGAAACCGATAGCATCAAAGTCAGCCTGCAATCTTTGCTGACCGTCCAGGCGGATGATGTCGCTCACCAGGAGAGAGGTGGAAGAGGTGAAATTCTCGCCTGCGAGTGCCGTTTCATATTTTGCCGACCAGGCGGTATTGGCCAGTTCGGTCACATCGAGCGATGCCGTGCTGCTGACTGCTGCTCTCTGCATGCGCACTCCCCCTGCAACAACTCTGTTGTAGGAAGGAAGACCGCGCCGCGCAATCCCACTCTTAGGGAGGGCATCCAGAGTGACACCCCGTTGCGCCGAGAATCGATCCGGCGGAGGAACGCGCGCACACGCGAATCTTTGTTCTTGCACGTTTCATCGAATAGACCGGTTTCCTGAGGCTGCGGATCGTGGGTGGGGCTAATGGTCGATGCAGCTTCTCTTGATACAGATTGGCTAGCGTAATTGGAGCGAGACGGAACGAAGAGACGCGAGAAGGAGAGGCATACGTGGCTGCATTTTGTGCGTGTTGTGGGGCGGAGATCAGTTTGAAGGTTGAGGCTTGTCCGGTATGCGGTACTCCAAGGCACGGAATGGCGCCGTCGGACGCGTCACCCGCGGCGGATGGCAGCGGGAACCGTTCTCGGGCGAACGCCGCACTATCAAAGGTGAGCGCTTCGGCTGGCACGCGCGGTTCGCACTGTGATTCGGAATGAAGCTGAGCCCGGAGACTATCTGAGCCGGGACACTATCTGAGCCAGGACACTGGCAGAGAACGTGAAGAGAACAACCCATCCCAGCTTTCCACCTTGCACGCAAAGAATGCGTGCCGAGAGCGCGGTATGCCAGGATGGGCCCCGGTCGATCGTAGGCCTACTTGCCCCCCTCGTAGCTCAGGTCCGGGCGGCGTATCGCTGTCTCTGTCCAGATGCGCGCTGTACTGTCGCGAAGGGTCTTATAAATAGCGTCCGCGCCCTCTTTGCCATAGTTGGCGGTTAAAACATCGCTGACCGATTTATCCCGCGGAGCATAGTCCGCCCAGCCTTGACGCTCGTTTATCAGAACGAACTCAGGCCCTTCTCCACCATTGGCCAGTTGCAGCCATCCGGATGTCTTGGGCCAGGTCTGTTCCTTGCTGAGCGCGCCGTTGATCTTCTTGATCGCGCCGATGAAGTCATCCGTCGCGCCTGGGTGGAGTTGGTAAATCGTGACCGCTTCCATCGGAGCGGCGGTCAACATGGGGGTGGCGAGGCTCATGTCCGTGCGGTAGACGTAGAAGCTATTGATGTTCTCTTCCAGAGTCGGGCCCATGGATGACATGGCGTCGGCCATATCTTCCTTGCCCATCTTCTTCTCCCAATCGTCGAAGTCCTTCCACGAGTGTCCGCAGGTGGAGACGACATAGGTGCCGGTGTGATCCCCCGTTTCAATTACGGCGGTATGCCAGATCCAGGTGTCGCTATGGCTCTTGTGGAATTGAAAGTGCTGCTTGCGAGCCTGCTCGAACTGGGCCGTCATGCCGGCCTTCGGCTTCTGAAAGTAAATCCTGCAGACGCTGTTCGCGTTCTGTGCGTTGATTGCTTGGGTGGTGGCGGCGCTTGTTCCGGAGCTGGTCTGCGACCAACCGGTGACGGCGCAAAGGGAGCCCATGACGACTAACAAGACGTGCATTTTCATGTAGTTCTCCTGGTAGGGGGGTCCGCGAAGGACGCTACGCCGGAGTGCGGGGTGTGTCAAGCAAACGATAGTGTCTTGCTGAGCGCGGACTAATTGCGCCGAAGGCTGGAGTGTTGCGGCTTCCCACCCTTCGCGAAAAGCCGCTCAGGATGGGGCACCCGGCATTCCGCGATGGTCGGAGTGTTGCGGCTTCCCACCCTTCGCGATGAAGCGGCTCAGGATGGAGCGCCCGGCATTCCGCGGTGGTCGGAGTGTTGCGGCTCCCCACCTTTCGCGAAAAGCCGCTCAGGATGGGGCGCCCGGCATTCCGCGATGGACGGCGGCTGTGGCTTACTCGTGCTCTTCGACCAGGGAGGCAGTCCCTTCGCCGGCGGCGGTCCCGCGTTGGCTCACGGGCAGCAGGAACTTGAGTGGAGAGCGAATGGCTTCCCGGGCGATGAAGGCGAGGAGCTGGGCCTGCTCCCGGCGGGGAACATCGTAGGCGCGGAGGGCGACGTAGGCGGCGATGGAGAAGCTGACGCCCAGGTTCAGCACGAAGGTGACGCCGATACCGGCCATGGCCCAGTAGAGCCAGTCAGGACCGAACCACCAGGTTCCGTAGCGGGCCGCGGCCAGGGCGAGCGTGCCGGTGGTGAGGGTGACGTGGCGTACGTCGATATGAAGGCCAAAGAAGCCGGCGACGACCGGGGTGAAGCCGAGAAGGTAGCCGAGGGCAATGCTGTTGCTCCAGCCGGCGAGGTCGCGTTCGAGGATGTCGGCCAGCCGGTTGAGGGTGGCCTCGCCAAAGCGGTTGCCGAAGGGATGCTGGCGCACGGCATCGGTAAGGCGATGGAAGACGGCAAAATTTTCAAACCAGCCGCCGATCAAGGCCGCAAGCCACAGAATGATGCCAGTGATGATGGCGAAGAAGGCGGTGCCGGAGGTGAAGGGGTGCAGTGTCTGGTAGACGTGGCGGGCGCTGGAGATGGGCAGATACGAGGTGCTGAACATACGCTGCCACAGCCGCTCGAGCGCGATGGCGCCAATTACCACGGCCAGGATATTGCCCATCGCTGCCGCCAGTTGCGAACGGGAGATGGCGGCGACGAAGTCGGCGATCTTGCTCCAGCGAGCATAGCCACGATTGCGGCGGACGATCCCAGCGAAGGTGGCCGCGGTCATGGAAGGCTGTTTGGTGGCGAGCACCAGACCGAAGACCTGCAGCAGGACGAAGCTGATGGCGTAGTTGGTGCCGGAGAGCAGGCCTTCGACGAAGGGCGCGAAGTGCGCTCCGGAGATGCGCATCTTGATGGCCGCGGTAAGGACGGTGAGCAGCCCGCCACCGAGGGCGGCGCGCCACATGAGCCAGTACTCGCGCCGCGAATGCGCGATGTAGTGCTCGCCGCCGTGGCCGGTGCGTTCCACCGTCTTGCGCGCGAGCAGGTTCATGTTCTGCCGCAGCAGAGAGGAGATGCGTGTGTCCTCCAATTGCATGGCGGCGAGACGATCCAGCAACTGGCGGACGGCCGCGAGAACTTCGCTGTCTCCGCGGGCCCGCAGCACCTCGACCAGCGCGCACATGCGCTGGAGCGCGAGCTCGACCGTCTTCAGGTCGAAGACCAGATCGGAGCTGACGCCGGCGCGTTCCATATGCAGATGCACCTCGTCCAGTTCGGCGGAGCATGCGCTGATGGTGCGAGCCCACTCGCGGAAGGCTTCCTCGGCAGCATGGTCGCTCATTTCTCTGCCCCCATCGCCGTCGAGCCGCAGCAGGCTTTCGCTCGAGGAGATCGCGGGCTTGTCACCTTGGCTGTGAGGATCGTCTGCCGCAAGGGGCGAGCGCGGCAAGCGTTGCAGCAGGGTCTCGGTCACGAAGGCCAGACGGTAGAAGGGGATGGTGCGGGTGGGGCGGCCGCTGCCACGGTCCCGCATAGCCGGGCTGAGAGCGCGGGCAGCGATACGTATCGCAAGTAGCCGCAGCGCCTGAGCCAGATCGTTCCGCATCTGGGTAGCGACTTCAGGTGCGGCGAGGCCGCCGTGCGGAGTGCGCCAAAGCGAATTGGCGATCCGCTCGAAATCGCGCTGCGGCAGTCCAATCAGACGGTCGACCACATCGGGCGAGGAGAAGACGGAGAGCAGGAGCCGGGCGCTGTCGTCCTCACTGCGAACGGAGGGAACCAGGCGCTGCAGAACGCGGCGCAATCCCTCCTGGAAGAGCGCCTGGCGCGCCGGCAGACCTGCTTCGGCAAAGAGAGATAGCGAATGCAACTCGCCCAGCATGGCGGCGAACGATCGCTGCACGCTCGCACGCAGCGCAGCATCTTCTTCCAGCAGGCGGATCCAGCGCTCCAGTCGCACGGCGAAGACGCGATGACGGCGAGCGGCCCAGATCCACTGCATGAGAGAGGCAAAGGCGGAGACGCGGCCGGTGAGGTCCGGCTGCAGCGCGAAGTATTCCGAGAGCAGGCGCGCGTCGTCGGCGCTGCGCGGCGCCGCCGTCGCGGTGAGCTCCGTGGACGTGGTGATGGGATCGCTCTTCCGTTGTTGCAGTGACATGATGGCGGCCCGGCTGGTAGGTGAAGGACGGCAGGTGCGATAGAAAGGACGCGGTGTTGGAGGATTATCTAGTCCAGCAATGATGGTACCGCCTGGCTGCGCGCGCGGGCTGGGAGGAAGTAAAAACCCCACCCTGGCTGCGCTGGAATGGGGCACCCAAATCCCACCCGAAGTGCGTTGGAATGCGGCGGCGAAATCGTCACAAGAGCGGAGCAAAGGTATACTTTCAGCATGAGTACCATGCCGCGCGATCGATATCTCTTCGGTTCCCTGGAGAGCAGTGCCAAGAACCAGGCGAAAGTCCTGGAGTCGAGTTATGGGGAAGAGCAGGCGGAAGGAATCATTCTGACGTCGCTGGATTTCGCGGTGAACTGGGTGCGCAAGAACTCAGTGTGGCCGATGACCTTCGGACTGGCCTGCTGCGCGATCGAGATGATGTCCATGGGCGCGGCGCGGTTCGATGTGGCGCGCTTCGGGATGGAGGTCTTCCGTCCTTCGCCGCGGCAATCGGACCTGATGGTGATTGCGGGACGAGTGTCGCAGAAGATGGCGCCGGTCATCCGGCGGTTGTGGGAGCAGATGCCGGAACCGAAGTGGGTGATCTCGATGGGCGCATGCGCCACTTCGGGCGGTGTCTTCAACAACTACGCGATCCTTCAGGGAGTCAACCAGATTATTCCGGTGGACGTGTATGTTCCGGGGTGCCCACCCCGGCCGGAGCAACTGATGTATGCCTTGACCCTGCTGCAGGAGAAGATCCAGCGGGAGCGGGGAAGCCTGAAGAAGACCCTCAATCTGAAATGACGCGCAAGGGCTCCGAACTTGCATGGCCATCGGAGTTCGAGGGTGAAAAAGGGGCCGGAAGCGGGGCGAGCAAGGCAACTATTTCGGTTTTTGCGTGTGGTTTGTCTTGTTCCCAGGCATGAGAACGGTTACTGTTGTGATGCTTGGATACGCTAATGAACATTCTGGGCAACTTCCTTAACAAAAAATGCACTAACGTAGTGAGCGCATGGTAGCTGTCCTTAGTGCTGCCTGTTTCGGTCGTATGTGGAACAGCCTCGAAAGCAGATCGCGTATTCAGCGTCTGTATCAAGCTGTTCTCAATTGATTTGTATGACTTTCAGTACGGTTGCGGAGGATAGACGCATGCATTTACGTCCGTTGAATTCTCTGAGCCGAATTCTGCTCGTAACATGTGCTGTGGGACTGGGTACTACCAGCCTACTGGCGCAGGATACGACGAATCCACCGTCCCCGACGGCTCCGAATTCGACGCAGACTTCGCCTCAGACCACGCCAGATCAAGGCGCTACGAACCCAGGAACTGCTAACCCGCCGCAGGATACGCAAACACCTGCGCCTGCACCCGCCGCTCCAGCGCCTGCGCCGCAGGATACTCAAACACCACCGCCCGCGCCCGCCGCTCCAGCGCCTGCGCCACAGGCCAGCTCAAGCGCAGCCCAAGCACCAGCGGCAGCGCCAGGGGCAATGCCGAATGCGCCAGAAGCGCCGTTTGCCTCACGCATCGATATCTTCGCCGGATACTCGTACCTTGCCCCGCAGGGTTCGATCACGGTTCCAGGCGGGAACTTGATCGGCATCGGTTCGCCGGTCAAGTATTCGGCTATTGATTACGGCGCGATCGGGAGCGTGAATTACTTCTTCAATCGGTATGTGGGCGCTCAGGTGGAGTTCAGCGCACATCCGGATGGCAACAACGATGGCGCGTACTTCGGTACTGGCGGCATCGTGTTCCGTTATCCGACGCAGGACATTACGCCGTTCGTGCACTTCGAGGGCGGAGCGGTCAAGCTGGGCGGCGCGGCGAAGGAGCCGTACACGTTCGGCCCGGCGATCGTGGCCGGAGGCGGCCTGGATTACGGGATCGGTCATCATTTGGGCATCCGTGTCTTCCAGGCTGACTACATCTACGACCATGTGAATTTTGGCCCGCAGAATCCGTATCCGACGGGCGGCCGCGCGAACCTGGAAAATGTCCGGTTGAGCGCTGGCCTGTTGTATCGCATGGGCAATATCACACCGCCGCCACCCGTCATGTATCAGTGCAGCGCGAGCCCGGCTTCGGTGTATCCGGGTGACCCGGTCACAATTACCGGCACAGCCACCAACCTGAATCCGAAAAAGAACCCGGCTTATACCTGGACGGGAACCAACGGCGTGAAGGTGACAGGCGACACCGCCACGGGCAACGTGGATACGAATGGCCTGAACCCCGGCAGCTACCCCGTGACGGGGCATGTTTCGCAGGGGCAGAAGGCCGGCATGTTCGCCGATTGCACCGCGAACTTCGAAGTGAAGCAGTTCGAGCCGCCGACCATCTCCTGCTCGGCGAATCCGTCCACCGTCAAGCCGGGTGACACGTCCACGATTACTTCTCAGGGTGTCAGCCCGCAGAATCGTCCGTTGACCTACACCTACAGCGCATCGGCGGGTCAGATCAATGGCAGCGGCAACACTGCCAGCCTGGCTACCTCCGGCGCACCGGCTGGTTCCATCACCGTAACTTGCAACGTCGCTGACGATAAGGGTCAGACGGCCTCGACGACGACCAACGTCAACGTTGAAGCGCCGCCGCCGCCACCGGCACCGAAGACGCAGACTCTCTGCTCGATCAACTTCGAGCGCGATAAGAAGCGTCCCGCCCGCGTGGACAACGAAGCCAAGGCCTGCCTTGACGATGTGGCACTCAACCTCCAGCGCTCCTCCGATGCGTCGGCGGTGGTTGTGGGTGAGTCCGCTTCGACCGAGAAGATGGGTCCGAAGCTCGCATCGCAGCGCGCCGTCAACACGAAGGATTACCTGGTGAAGGAGAAGGGTATCGACGCCTCCCGCATCCAGGTACGCACCGGAACACAGGGTGGACAGCAGGTTGAGAACTACCTGGTGCCGGCCGGCGCGAACTTCGACAACGATGTGCAGGGTACGTCGCCGGTAAACGAGAGCAGCGTAACGCCGCAATCGCGCACCGCTCCGGCACGTCATGCCCGTCGCCACCACAAGAAAGCAGCCGCGCCGGCACAATAAGACGGCGCGTTCACTCCGAAGGCCGACCGGTTCGCCGGTCGGCCTTCTTTTTGTGTGCCAAACAGCGAACTACAACCAAAGTTATGCTGAAGTTGGTACCGCGGCCCGGTATGCTGTTGTCGCCACGCACTACCGGCATTACTCTCAGGTAAAGCCTCTCTGCGCTAAAGGAAGTACTCAGTTGACGAATCGTTCTCTGTTCCCCTGCCTGCTGCTCGCTGCCGCTACGCTGTGCCTCAACGCAAACACGTCCATCGCTTCGACCACTTCGATCGCCTCGCAGGGTGCGGGCGAGACCGCGGCTTCCTGGGTTCCGGTGGGACCGGATGGCGGCGATGCGCGCAGCTTCGCGCAGGATCCGACGAATTCCAAACACATCTTTCTGGGGACCACCAACAGTTGGCTCTATCAGAGCGTGGACGATGGCGCGTCATGGCAGCGGCTGGCGAAGCTGTCCAAGCAGGACGATCTGATCCTGGACAACATCACAGTGGATGAATCGGACCCCAAGACGCTGTACGTGGGCGCGTGGGTGGTCGACCATCCCGATGGCGGCCTGTTTATCAGCCACGATGCCGGGGCGACATGGACCAAGGTCCACGCGATGGAGGGGCAGTCGATCCGCGCTCTCGCGCAGGCGCCTTCCAACCCCAAGATCCTGGTCGCGGGCACGCTCAAGGGCGTTTTTCGCAGCGAGGATGCAGGCGAAGATTGGAAGCGAATCAGCCCGGAGAACAGCAACGAACTGCATGAAGTGGAGTCGGTCGCGATCGATCCCAAGGATCCGAACACCATGTACGCCGGAACCTGGCACCTGCCCTGGAAGACCACCGACGGCGGCGCGAACTGGCACAACATCAAGCAGGGCCTGATCGACGACTCCGACGTCTTCTCCATCATTGTCGATTCTGTCAGCCCGCAGACGGTGTATACGAGCGCGTGTTCCGGAATCTACAAGAGCGATAACGGTGGCGAACTCTACAAGAAGATTCAGGGTATTCCTGCGACCGCGCGGCGCACGCGGGTGCTGATGCAGGACCCGGTCGATCATGGAATGGTTTACGCCGGTACGACCGAGGGTCTCTACCGCACGTCGAGCGCGGGAACGAACTGGACGCGGCTGACCGGGCCGGATGTCATTATCAACGACGTGTACATCGACCCCAAGAATCCCAAGCACGTGCTGCTGGCGACAGACCGCAGCGGCGTGCTGATGAGCAATGACCAGGCCGCTTCCTTCGCACAATCGAACAGTGGCTTTTCGCAGCGGCAGGTCTCCGCGCTGCTGGTGGATAACAAGAAGCCGCAACGTTTCTATGCCGGCGTGGTCAACGATAAGTCCTATGGCGGCGTTTTTGTCTCCGACGACAACGGCAAGAGTTGGCAGCAGCAGAGTAATGGACTGGATGGCCGGGACGTATTCAGCCTGGCGCAATCCCCGGACGGCGTTCTGCTGGCCGGCACCAGCCACGGCATCTTCAAATGGACTGGCTCGCGATGGGAGCCTACCGGCAAGCTGGTGAAGACCGAAGAGAAGACGGTCTTGACGACGGTGAAGAGGAAACGCGTCAAGACGACCAAAACGATTGTGCTTCCGGCCGGCGAACTGGATGGCCGGGTCAGCAGTATCGATCCTTCGCGCAGCACCTGGTATGCGGCGACTTCGTCAGGCGTTTATACCACGGCGAATCAGGGCGCAACCTGGCAGGGTGGCCCGGTGCTGAACCAGATCGATTTCCTCAGCGTGCACACCAACGGCCCACTGGTATTGGCAGCCCGGCGCCAGAGCATCGCGCTGTCAGAGGATGGCGGCAAGAACTGGAGCGCGCTGCAATTGCCGGCGAAGCTGTCGGCGGTGCGTACCTCGGCGATCGCTCCGGGCGGCAGCCTGTGGATCGGTGGCCGCGAGGGTGTCTTCTATAGCGACGACAAGGGTGCGAACTGGAATTTCATGTCCTCGCTGCCGATCTCGGACATTAGCGCGGTGAGCTATGACGGCGATCTGCAGCGCATGGTGATCACCTCGTGGAGTTCCACCTGGGTGCTCGCCGTCAATGAAGCGGACAAGAGCTGGAAGTGGTGGGATGCCGGCTGGAATGTGCGGGGTGTTCAGTCCGCCGGAGGACGTCTGGTGGCCGCCTCCCTCTACAACGGCGTTGTAATGCAGCCGAAGACGCAGGGCACTGCCGCCCAGATTGCGGCGCGGGCAGAGCAGTAGAGCCTGAGACCCATTCCGATCGACGACGGTTACGTACAGCTATGCGGCTTCGAGCGTACGCAGAGGGAGACTTCGAAGCGCTGTTCGCCCTCGATCAACAGTGCTTCGCGCACGAGATCGCTTATTCGCGCGGTGAGCTGCGCTACTTCCTGAAGCATCCCCGCTGCTTCTCCGTAATTGCGGAAGATGGGATTGGAAGAGATGCCGGCCTGTTGGCCGGCTTCTTTATTGCGGAAAGCAGCATGAGCAAGGGCAAGCGCGTGGGGCATATCATCACCATCGATGTTGCCCCCGCAGCACGGCGCGGTGGAACTGGGCGAGCCTTGATGGCGGGGTGCGAGGAGCGGTTCGCTGCTCTTGGATGTGTGAGCGCGCACCTGGAAGTAGCCGTCGATAATCTTGCGGCTCTCGCGTTCTATGCGCGGCTGGGATTTGAGCAGGCCGGCCGTATTCCCGGGTATTACGCCGCAAAGATCGATGCATTCACCATGAGCAAGCCGCTGGAATGATTTCGGCGTGAGCGCGGAGGAGAAACGCAGATCCTTCGACTGCGCTCAGGATGACAGCGCGCAAGACGACAGCACCCGGTGAAGAAGCGATGTAGCCATCCTTCGACTGCGCTCAGGATGACAGCGCCGGGTTCGTGCGTTGCAAAATCGAAAAGACACACCGAAAAGACACACCATGTCCAGAAACGTGACGTGCGCCCATGATGCCTATCGGTGAGCGGGTGAAGCGGCCTGCAGGATGGCTTCGGTTGCGGCGAGCTTGGCCGGGTCCGGTCGTCCGGACGCGCGGCCGAGAACGCGGCCGCTCTTGTCGGTGACCAGCAGCACCGGCTGCTTCTCCGAGGTGATGCGCAGGTTCCGGAGAAAGCTCTGCTTATCCACATACAGCGGAATGGTGGTGGCCGGGTTCTGCTGCGGTGGTGCGCCGCTACGCAGGGAAGCGTTGGTCCACCAGCGAGAGAGGATGTTGGCGCGGGGAAAGATGGGAAGGGTGTAGATGCCCAGGGCAGGATCGCGGGCCTTCAGCTTGCCCACTTCGGTGATCCATAGGTCGGCGTCCTCCTGTTGATCGCGCTTGAAGAACAGCAGCAGAAGGTTGCGATTTCCGCTGAGGTCGGCGGGCAGGGTGACCTTGGCTTTACTCAGGGAGTAGCTGGTGACGGAGGGCAATGTGAGCGGCGCGTCCGGCGGTTGCGCCAGTGCGGGGCGAGTTAGCAGCGCGAGGTAAAGCAGTGAGAGCAAGAGGAAACGCATCGTTCGAGAAAGACTCTCCTGGCGTCGCCTCTGCATGGTATCAGCGGGCGCGGGTATGTAGAGCTATTCGTGTCGATGGTGCACTGCCACACTCAACGTCGGGTACCCGCGTTGTCATCCCGCAGGAGTTACACTCCCGCATCTCTTTGACGAACTCACGGCTGAAGGGTGAGGCCTCACAGCCTCGATCGATCCGGGATGACGACACTCAGGATGGCCGGAGTATGGGGAGTATCGGGGAGTATCATGGAGGCGTGAGTGATCCAGCGATTTCCGCGTTCGCGTCTTCCGCGCTCCGCACCCCGTCCGCTTCACGCGCGCCTTCCGCTTCCCGTGCCTCTGGCGCTTTCCGTACATACGATGAGGGACTGCGCGCGATTGCGGAGAAGGTGTTCGCGGGCCGCCGGTTGGACTTCGCGGATGGCCTTCTGCTTTACCGCAGCCCCGACGTGCTGGCGGTGGGTTGGCTGGCCAACTGGGTGCGCGAGTCGCTGCATGGAAACATCGCGTACTTCAATGTGAACCGGCACATCAATCCGACGAATGTCTGCGTCGCCTCCTGCCGTTTGTGTGCGTTCGGCCGCAAGAAGGGCGCGGAGGGCACGTATACCATGGCGCTTGAAGAGGCCTGGACCGCGGCCGCGTCGGGCTATCACGAAGCGATCACGGAGTTTCATATCGTCGGCGGTCTGCATCCGGATCTGCCGTTCGAGTACTTCCTGGACCTGGTGGCGGGGCTGAAGCAGCGCTTCCCGCAGGTCCACGTCAAGGCCTTCACCATGGTCGAAGTGGCGTTCCTCGCCAAGCGCGCCAAGCTGAGCATTCCGGAGACGCTCGAAAAGCTGAAGGCGGCTGGGGTGGACTCGATGCCGGGCGGGGGCGCGGAGATCTTCTCCGATCGCGTGCGGCATATCATCTGCGACCATAAGATCGACGGCGGCGAGTGGCTGGAGACGGCGCGCGCCGCGCACAAGATCGGACTGCGATCGAATGCGACCATGCTCTACGGGCATGTGGAGAACGACGAGGACCGCGTGGACCATCTGCTGCGGCTGCGCGAGGTGCAGGACGATACGGGGGGATTCCAGACCTTCATCCCGCTGGCGTTCCATCCGGACAATACGCCGCTGCAGCACCTGCCGCGCACCACCGGGTTTACCGACCTGCGGCAGATCGCGGTCAGCCGTCTGCTGCTGGACAACTTCGCGCACATCAAAGCCTATTGGCAGATGATGACGGCACACATCGCGCAGGTGGCGCTGCGCTTTGGCGCGGATGACATCGACGGCACGGTGGTGGAAGAGAAGATCTACCACGATGCGGGCGCGAACACGCCGCAGGGCATGCGGCGGACGGATCTGATGCGGCTCATCCGCGAAGCGGGACGCGAGCCGGTGGAGCGGGACACGCTCTATCGTTCGGTGGTGCGGACTGAGAATTCGTTCTCGATCGCGGTCTAGTGAAACGGGGATTACCCTCCCCTCCCCTGGGGGTATTTGGCGGCAAGTCCTGCAGATGGCTAGGTAATCAACCAGCAAGAAGCTACGGGAAGATGCGCGTGCTACAGTGGGCTGCGCTTCACCTCGACCCTCCCTGGAGGTTCTGATGCTCTTGTACCCCGGCTGCATCCGCCATAAGTTTTCGCTCTCCAGACACATGCTCGCGCTGCTGGCGTTGGTTCTGCTAGCGCCTGCCTTGTTGGCCCAAACGCCTGGCACGCCGGAGGGGAAGTTTCCCCCAGCACGCGATGGGGCACGCGATCGGGCACGCGATTTGGGTGTGCCCTTTGACGGTACGCCGGGTCCGTTCAACGCCATTACGGATGTGGCTGGGATTGAGGTCGGCTACAAGACGCTGATCTCGGGCGAGGGCCGTCTGGTGGTGGGTCAAGGGCCGGTGCGTACCGGGGTCACCGCCATTCTGCCGCGCGGAAAGAAGAATGGCGCGAGTGTCTTCGCGGGCTTCTTTGCGGGAAATGGGAATGGCGATTTGACCGGCACCCACTGGATCGAGGAGAGCGGCGTGATGGAGACGCCGATCCTGATCACGAACACGCTCAGCGTGGGGGTGGTGCGCGATGCGGCCGCGGCGTGGATGACACAGCAGAATCACCCCGGAGATTTCTGGTATCCGGTGGTCGGAGAGACGGCGGACGCGCTGTTAAACGACATCAAGGGCCAGCACGTCACGAAACAGGATGCCCTGGACGCGCTGAACTCAGCCGCTTCCGGCCCCGTGCCGGAGGGAAACGTGGGCGGTGGCACGGGCATGCTGTGCAATGGCTTCAAAGGCGGCTCCGGTACCTCGTCACGCCGTGTCTCCATTGGGAGCAAGAGCTATACGCTCGGGGTCTTTGTGCAGTGCAACTACGGTGGCCGCAATGAATTGCGGATCGCCGGCATTCCGGTTTCGCGGGAGATGAAGGCGCCGCTTCCTTGTTTCGCAAAGCCGCTCGATCCATTGCCGGATCACCTGAAAGACGCTCATCTGCTCCCCTGCGATAGAGCACTCGTAGACCAGGCGCACGGGGAGTACGCGGAGACAAAAGGCCTGCAGAAGCCGGAACAGGGATCGATCATCGTCATCGTGGCAACGGACGCGCCGCTCACAGCCGACCAGTTGAAGCGTTTGGCGCGTCGTGTATCGGTGGGGCTGGGGCGCGCCGGTACCATCCTGGCGGATTCCTCGGGCGATCTGTTCCTGGCGTTTTCTACGGCAAATCAGGGAGCAGATGATGGGAACAGCACCGCGCGCACGCAAGCGCCGGTGAGCAGAGTGGAGCGGCTGACCAGCTCTTCGCTCAATCCGTTGTTCCTGGCGACGGTCCAGGCTACGGAGGAGTCGGTGGACAATGCCATGGTCGCCGCGAAGACGATGATTGGCGCTGACTACATCCTCTTCCCCGCATTGCCGCACGCCGAGTTGCAGCGCGTTCTGAGCGAGCACAAGCTGCTCACTTCCGCGGGACAGAAGTAGCTGCACGGCAAGACCGTTCAAGGCTCATGCCGCCATCGCTTAAAGGCTCATGCCGCCATCGATCAGGAGTTCGCCGCCAACCGTGAATGCGGATTCATCAGAGGCCAGGAAAAGGACCGCGCGGGCGATCTCGCTGGGCATTCCGAAGCGTCCGAGAGGAACCTGGCCCAGGATGGACGCAGACACCGCCTTGAGATCGGCTTCCGGCAGGCCGAATTTGCCGTGGAGGGGTGTTGCGATGGGTCCGGGGCTCACGGCATTCACGCGAATACCACGCCCGATGAGCTCACCAGAGAGAGTGCGCGCGAGTGAGAGGAGCGCAGCCTTGGTGGCTCCGTAGACACTTGAGGCAGGCATGCCGATGTGCGCGTTAATAGAGGCGTTGAGCACGATGGATGCAGGACTGGCGAAGATGGGCAACAGGGCTTGGATGAGGAAGTAAGGGCCCTTCACATTGATGGCAAGGGAACGGTCGAAGCCGGCCTCGTCCCACTGCTCGAGCGGCCGCAAGTCGGCGACTCCGGCGTTGGCGAAGAGAATATCGAGCTGCCCGAAGGCCTGGCGTACAGTTTCCGCGAGTGCCTTCTGCGCCGCTACATCGCTGGCTTCCGATGGGATGATCAGCACGTTGCTCCCGAGTTCCTTGCGGGCCGCTTCGAGGGTCGCGGGATTCCTGCCGGTGATGGCCACCCGAGCGCCCTCGCTCAGAAACTCGCGGGCGGTTTCTAGGCCGATGCCGCTGGTGCCGCCGGTGATGAGGGCACGCTTGTCCTTGAGCCTGTTCATGAGACGTCTCCTTTTCAAGACCGCATAGCGGGGATAAGTTTATAAGGCTGCCGGCGTAGAAACGCGCTCGAATTCAAATGATACGAGGCGCCAGGGCTCGCCACCCATTTCCCTGAGCGTAAGAATCTTCTGGCGCTTCTCGGGTACTCCGAAACAGGTTCTCACGGAAGAGCCGCCGTTGCATCTGGATGTGAAAGACCGATGCGAAAGACCAGAGAACAATGTGTACACCAAAGGCGCCTGACAAGGCTGGCGCGAAGAGGTGTAGGCTGTTCCCGTGACGAAAGAAGAAGCCGCTGAGGTGCTCTCGATTGAGGGGCGCGAAGTCCGCGTGACCCACCCCGAGAAGCTTTATTTTTCCAAGCAGACGAAGCTCTCGAAGCTTGATCTCGTGCGCTACTACTTGTCGGTCGCGCCGGGCGCTCTCGCCGGAATTCGGGACCGTCCGATCGTTCTGAAACGATTTGTGAACGGCGCCGAGGGCGAGGCGTTCTATCAGAAGCGCGCGCCCACTGAGCGCCCCGCGTGGCTGCGGACGGTGACGCTGTCGTTCCCTTCCGGCCGCACCGCCGAAGAGCTCGTCGTGGACGATGCGGCGGGGCTCGCGTGGATCGTCAACCTGGGCTGCATCGAACTGCATCCGCACCCGGTACGCTCCGCCGATCTCGACCACCCCGACGAATTGCGAGTCGATCTCGATCCCGGCCCGGGCGTGGGTTGGACGGACGTGCGCCGTGTCGCGCTGGAGGTGCAGGCGCTGCTGCCAGAGATCGGGCTGCGCGGTTGGCCCAAGACCAGCGGCTCGCGGGGCATGCACGTGAACGTGCGGGTCGAACCGCGCTGGAGCTTCAGCGAGGTGCGCCGGGCGGCGCTCGCGCTGTCGCGTGCAGTCGAGCGGCGCGCACCGACCCTGGCCTGCTCGAAGTGGTGGAAAGAGGAGCGCCACGGAGTGTTCCTCGACTACAACCAGAACGCGAAGGACCGGACGACCTGCTCTGCGTACTCGGTGCGTCCGCTGCCCGATGCCCGTGTGTCCGCGCCGCTGCACTGGCATGAGGTTCCGGACTGCGAGCCAGCCGACTTTACCGTACTCACGATGCCGGGCCGCTTCGCGGAGATCGGCGATCCGCACGCTGACATGGACGCGACGCCGGGTTCGCTCGAAGCATTGCTCGAGCTCGCCGCAAAGGACGAGGCCGCCGGCTTCGGCGATGCGCCATGGCCGCCGCACTTCCGCAAGATGGAGGGTGAAGCGCCGCGGGTGGCGCCTTCGCGCGCCAGGTCTGGTGCCGGCAAATCCACTGCTGCTAAATCTGCGGCTACTGCACGCGCTACGAAGAAACCTCGGACGAAGATGCCGCTGGTGGTAGTCGCGAACTCGCCCAATAAGGACGCGGCGCTGGCCGGTCTGGAACGGTGGAAGAGCAAGCACGCCGAGGTCGCCGGACTCTTGGCGGTGGATGACGTGCTGGTCGACTCCATGCGAGGCAGGTCATCGACGTGGACACGCATTCGAGTGAACCTGCGCCATGTGCCCGAAGCGCTGCGTCCGCCGCAGGAGACTCCGGACCCGGATGACGATCCGACCCGTGGATGGCGTACGCGTGGCGCGTCCTGAACTTGTCTGGCTAACGTTCGGTCGCGGAGATCGAAATCAGAGAAAGGAGCCATATGGGAGAAGAGCCGCAGAACCCGAGGATTCTAAAGACGTCCGTAGCTGCAATGCTCTCGGTGCGCAACGGGGCGCGTGCCATCGACTTCTACAAGGGGGCCTTCGGCGCTGGCGAACTGTTCCGTATCGAGGACGACCATGGATCGGTAGTGGCCCAGCTATCAGTGGGAGACGCCATCTTTTGGCTGGCGGACGAATCTCCCGAGAACTTGAACTTCAGCCCCGAATCTCTTGGCGGCGCTTCAACGCGGATGGTCATGACAGTGAACGATCCCGATGCCACATTTGCAAAAGCTGTTGCAGCCGGAGCGACGGTCGTCTGGCCCGTCGAGGACCAGCCATACGGCTGGCGTGTCGGACGCATTCTCGATCCGTTCGGACATCATTGGGAGATCGGCAAGCCATTGAAGTGAGCGAACATCGCGATGGTCAGCGACCGCTGGGGAAGATCGCCATCAGTTCCTGCGGCGGAACGACTTCGAGCTGCGCATAGGTACAGTCGCTCGGCTTCTTGTCCGTGCGCCACCTGCGAAAGTGCGCCATGTGCCGGAAGCGGCTGCCCTGCATGTGCTCGTACGCGACTTCGACTACCAGTTCGGGACGCAGCGGCTCCCACGACAGATCTTTGCCCTGGCTCCAGCGGCTCTGGCCGCCGGGCATGCGATGTTCACCTGCGGCGGTTGCGTCATCGTTCTCCGCCCAGTTCTTCCAGGGATGATGGGCGAGCGCGTGCTTGCGATAGGGCGCGAGGAAGTCTGTCAGCTCCAGACGCTTTTCCTTTGTAAAGCTCGCGCAAACTCCGACGTGCTGCAACGCACCCGCATGGTCAAAGAGCCCCAGCAGCAGGGAACCGACAGCCGTGCCCTCGCTCTCCTTGTACCAGCGGAAGCCGGCGACGACGCAGTCGCAATCGCGCTCGTGCTTGACCTTGAACATCACGCGCTTGTTCGGTTCATAGGCGCCGGCTATCGGCTTGGCCACAACACCGTCGAGACCTGCGCCTTCGAAGCGACGAAACCAATCGGACGCGACGCTGGTTTCGGAGGTAGCGGGCGTGAGATGGATGGGCGGTGCGGCGGATGAGAGCAGCGACCCCAACTGCGCGCGCCGGCTGCGGAAGGGATCGTCCCGCAGATCCCGATCGCCCTCGCACAGCAGGTCGAAGAACACGATGGATGCCGGAATCTGCTGGGAGAGAAGCTTCACCCGCGATGCGGCGGGATGGATGCGTAGCTGGAGTGCATCGAAGTCGAGGCCGCCATTTGTGGCGATGACGATCTCGCCATCGAGAACGCAGCGAGCGGGCAACTGCGACCGCAAGGGATCAAGCAGCTCGGGAAAGTAGCGGTTGAGTGATTTTTCGTCGCGGCTCTGGATCAGGACCTCGTCGCCGTCGCGAAAGACCAACGCGCGAAATCCGTCCCACTTCGGCTCGTAGATCCACGAGTCGCCCTCCGGCAGATCGGCGACTCGCTTGGCCAGCATCGGCAAGATGGGCGGGTTCACGGCTAGATGCACGCCCCATGGTATACCGCGGTTTACGGCAATGGTTGCGCGCCGATTGCTGAATCGGAGCGGGGTATCTCGCAATCCAAAACAAACCTGGACTGCGCGAGGAGAGAGTATGGGCCGTCGCTTCGCCGAACTCGCATTTACGCCGCTGGTGAAGACGCAGCAGGAACTGCATGGGAGCCGGCGGCAGTATGAACGTGTGGAGCGGGCGGGTGAACCGGGCGATCGGCTCGGTCCGCATGAGCGTGCCTTCATTCAGGAGCGGGACGGCTTCTATATGGCTTCCGTCAGCGAAACCGGCTGGCCCTATCTTCAATATCGAGGCGGCGCCAAAGGCTTCCTTCGCGTGATCGACGATCAAACGCTCGGCTTCGCAGATCTGCGCGGCAATAAGCAGTACGTCAGCGTCGGCAATCTTCAGCATGATGCGCGTGTGGCGCTTTTCCTGATGGATTACCCACACCAAACAAGGTTGAAGATTCTTGGCCGGGCTACGATCCACGAAGGCGACGCCCAGGCGGCGAAACTGATTGAGCAACTGCGGGTACCCGAGGAGAAGTCGCCTGCTGAGCGTGCTTTGCTGATCAAGATCGAAGCGTTTGATTGGAATTGTCCCCAGCACATCACCCCGCGTTACACGGAAGAAGAGCTGGCGAGACTGCTGGAGCCCCTGCGTCTCCGGCTTGACGCGTTAGAGAGCGAGAACGCGAGACTCCGCAAGGCGGCGCTCTCTCAAGTCTGAGCTCGCCTTTGCTTACCTCGGAACTAGTCGGCGGAATTGCGTCCCATACGCGATAGCGGAGAACTGACGGCCTCCGCTCGGGATGGACCATTTGAATGTGTAGCGGACTATAGGCCAGTTGCTGCATACCGACCAAGGTGTTGGTTCCAGGTTCGCTAAGTTGAGGCGGCGGCGTAGCTGGGGCGGCGGGCGAGTTCGGCGACCAGTAGCGAGGCCAGGAGCATGCCGGAGGCCAAGAAGAACGGTGCGCCGGGCAGATGGATGATGGCGGCGGGGCCGATGGATTTGCTGAAGACGTAGGTGAAGAGGCCGGGGCCAATGAGACCCGCGATGCCGCGCAGGCTGTTGATGGCGCCCTGGAGCTGGCCCTGCTCCGACGGGCCAACCTCATGCGACATGATGCTCTGGGTGGCGGGCCATACCAGCGCCATCAGGTTGAGGACGGGAATGGCCAGCCAGAAGAGCAGGCCGGTCTTCGAGAGTCCGAACATGGCGTAGCCACATGCGCCGAAGATCAGGCCGACGGAGATCGATCCGCGCTCGCCTAGTTTGGCGACTGCGCGCTTAACCAGCAGTGCTCCGTAGAGTCCGGAGAAGATGCCGACGGTGGCGAGCGAGAGGCCGACGGTGCGGTCGGTCCAGTGATAGCGGAAGTCGGCGTAGATGACGTAGACGTTCATGAGGGATTGCTGCGCGGTGTAGCCGAGGAGCAGCAGGGCGGCCAGAGCCAGCAACGGACCGCGGCGGCTGAGCAGGGCGAGCGAGCCGACGGGGTTTGCGCGTCTCCAGGAAAAGGGGCTGCGGTGCTCGCGGCTGAGGGACTCCGGCAGAACCAGCAATCCGTAGAGCCCGTTGACCATGCTGAGGGCGCCGGCGACCCAGAAGGGCAGGCGCGGATTGACGTTGCCGAGCAGGCCGCCCAGAGCGGGCCCGAGCACGAAGCCCATGCCGAAGGCGGCGTTCAACAGGCCGAAGGCGGTGGCGCGCTTCTCCCGCGGTGTGACGTCGGCCATGTAGGCCATGGCGGTGGGGATGCTGGAGGCGGTGAGGCCGGAGATGACGCGGCCGACGAACAGCCATCCCAACTGGGGCGCCCAGGCCATGAGCAGGTAGTCGAGACCGAGGCCGAAGTTCGAGAGCAACACGACCGGGCGGCGCCCGAAGCGGTCAGAGAGCGAGCCGAGCACGGGGGAGAAGACGAACTGCATGGCGGCGAAGACGGTGCCGAAGAGGCCGAGCATCTGCGCGGCGCTCACCTCATTGCCGTGGAGAAAGCTGGCGATGAGGCGCGGCAGCACGGGGGCGATCATGCCCAGCGCGAGCATGTCCAGGGTGACGGTGAGAAAGATGAAGGTGGCGGCGGCGCGGCGTCCTTGCGGGATAGGCGGGGGCGCGGCGCCGTCGGGCGCAGAGAGATACTCCGGTTCCGTGGGCAGCGGATTTGGGGCGACCGGTGCGGGGGACGGGTTGTTGGGGTCTGGCATAGGGCGCTGTGAGAGACGGCGTGGTGTTGCGACAGTCTAGCGTGATGGGCGGTGGATTCCGAAGTGGTGCTGGCCGGAATTGCCGGGACTGCAATTGGTTGCGGAGCAAGGGGAAACGCAGACCCCTCGACTGCGCTCGGGGTGACACAGGGTGTGGGACATGACAAGGGTGTGGGAGGAAGAAAGACACCCGTCCTTCCCCTTCGGCTACGCTCAGGGTCAGAATGGGGCACCCGGTGTATCTCTTCTTGGGAGGCTAGTTGGATCAGGGGCAGGAGGTGACGTGGAGGGAGGGTTCCGTTTCGCTGGAGCCGGGCGGCGGGTCCGCCGGTGGCAGAGCGGGAGGTGTTTGCGGGGGTTGCTTGCGGGCGCGCTGCTTCTTGCTCACCTCGCGGGAGGCGACGAGCAGCAGACCGGCAAAGGTGACGGAGAGCAGCGCGAGGGCGTAGGCGCCGTGAAGTTGCGGGATTTCGCCATAGAGCAGCGCCAGGCCAACGAAGACGAAGACCAGGTGGGCGCAGAAGACCTCAAGCGAGGCCTTGCCGAGGGTGATGAACGGCTCGCGCGCGACGAACTTTGCAACGTAGCGGCGTAGCCAGTAAAAGACGCAGACGAAGGCGATGAGATTGACGACGCGCAGCGGGCCGATCTGCCATTTGTCCAGCAGCAGGCCGAAGGCGGGGGGCACCAGCGCGGGGCCCCACCACTCGTGCCGGATGCCGATGAAGAAGACGCAGACGACGGCGAGCAGCGCCGTGACCCAGCCGGGGATGCGGGCGAGAGGCAGTTCGCCTTCGGCAGAGCGCGCGCCCAGCCACATGCCCATGATCCAGACCCACTGCCAGGCGAAGAGGTCAAAGGCTCCGGTCTGCTGCAGCGGGATGGGCAGATGGGTGACGTGCACGACAAAGTTGTGGGCGACGGCGCGGAGACCGAACTGGGCCAGCAGCCATATGGTCCAACTGCCGATGAGCACAGGGCGCCAGCCGCGGCGGGTGGCGATGTAGAGGGCTATGGGGGAGAGCAGCAGGAAGAGCACGTACATCGGCAGGATGTCCAGCAGCGGCGGACAGTAAATGAGCAGCAGGGAGCCGACGATAGCCACGGCCGGATGCGCGAAGTAGAAGTCCAGCAGATGCAGCAGGGCGGCGCGATGGGTGAGCACGGCGAAGGCCGCAGCCAGGGTGAAGGCCAGGCCGAGCAGCAGCACATGGTAGCCGTAGACGCGCAGGGCTCTGCGCCACAGCCGATTGCGCAAGCCCTGGATATCCTCCGCCGCCTGGCGCAGGTAGATACGGGCAATCAGCAGCGCGGAGAGAAAGACGAAGCCTTCGGCGGAGGAGAGGAAGCCGAAGGGTTGATTGACCATGTCGCTCATGCGGGTGGGCAGATGCGTGAGGGTCATCCAGACCAGAAACAGGCCGCGCAGGGCATCGAGCTCCGGCTTGCGCGGGAGCTGGATGCTGTGCAGCAGGTTGATGGATGAATCCTTGAGCGTGGTCAACGTCGCCAACCCTTCTCTTGTTTGAGACGAGGGGGAGGAGCAGGAGTTGCGGGGCCTGCCCGGTTTTCTTTTAGACGTTATAGGCTGCGGAGGGGTTCAGGGGGAAGGGTCGATGATACGCCGTGGAGAGCTGACCGTTCTGGTTCGCTTCTTGTCCGATCGAGCGTTACTTGCCCAGGAGTGACACTTGTTTGCTTTAGTAGATCTTCTCGGGATCACATGGGCGATCGTTAGGTCGGGCGAGCCGAGAGGGGACGGTTCGCTCCAGAGCCACAGCAAGAACCCACCCTAGCTGCGCTAGGATGGGGCACCCGGGTCTTCCGTTTCGACGCGGAGGGCGCGGAGGAGGAAGGCGTAGTCGAAGGCGATCTCGCGCAGGTAGTCGTAGCGGCCGGATGCGCCGCCGTGGCCGGCGGCCATGTTGGTGTGGAGCAAGAGCGGAGTGCCGTCCTGCTTGAGCGTACGCAGCTTGGCAACATATTTCGCAGGCTCCCAGTACATCACCTGGCTGTCGTTGAGCGAGGTCTTGACCAGCATGGCGGGGTAGCGGCCGGGCTTGAGGTTATCGTAGGGCGAGTAGCCGAGCATATAGCGAAAG
>JBPCNO010000126.1:0-9074 GCA_051001135.1 Acidobacteriaceae bacterium | reverse complement strand
GCGGAGACGCCATGCACCTTGAGCGACATCCAGAGCTTCAGCGCTTTGAAGGAACGGGTAAGTTCGATGCCCCGATCGGCGAAGGGCAATCCGCCGGCCATGATCCCGCCTTCCGCCTCTTCCAGGTAGCTCGCGCGCGTGGCGAAGGCTGCGGTATGGGCCTCAGCATCGCGCACCAGGATGCAGCCGATCTCGAAAGGAAGATAGATCCATTTGTGCAGATCGAATGCGAGCGAATCGGCAAGCTCGATGCCGCGCACCAGGGAGCGGTACTGGGGAGAGATCTGCAGCAGCGCACCGAAGGCGCCATCCACGTGAAACCAGAGATCGTGCTGGCGGCAGAGGCTGGCCAGCGCGGGCAGATCGTCGATGGCGCCGGTGTTCACCGTGCCGCAGTTGCCGATTACCGCAATCGGCCGGTGCCCCGCGGCGCGGTCGGCGTTGATTTGTGCCTGTAGCTGTTGCACATCGATGCGGTGATCGTCCCCCACGGGGATGCGGCGATAGCTGTCGCTGCCCAGCCCGAAAAGCTCAACCGCTTTCTGCGCCCAGGAGTGGGTCTCGGTGGAGCCGTACACCAGGAGGCGCGCCTGCGCGGAGGATTGCAGGCCTTCCTTGCGAATATCGAATCCGGCCTTGGCATGACGGCCGACGGCAAGGCCGATGAGATTGGCCATGCTGCCACCGGAGGTGAGCAGGCCGGAGGTCTCGGGTGGCAGGCCCATCAGCTCGGCCAGCCAGCGGAGACACTGCTCCTCCACCAGTACCGGCGCCTGGTTACCGCCGGCCATATGGGCGTTGATGCCCGAGGCGAGAATGTCCGCCAGCATGGCCAGCGGTGTGCCGGTGCCACGCACCCAGCCCCAGGCGCGCGGATGGCGGTTGCCATTGGTGTAGGGCAGGATGTTTTCCTGGAAGGAGCGGTAGACTTCTTCAGCACTGGTGGGATTCCGCGGCACTGGTTCATCGATGGCCGCCGCGGCCGAGGCAGCCACCGGCTGCCACGCGGGTTCCTCGCGCAGCGCGGCAAGGTGATCGAGCATGTCATCGAGCATGCGATGGCCGAGGGTGCGAAGTTCGTCCCAGTTGTCCGGATCGAGCGTGCGTTCACGAAGTTGAAGGGCAGAGTCTGACGGCAAAGCAAAGTACCTCGCAGGAGAGAGATGCGGGCGAGGCAAACGGCGCCACCAACAAGGTGCTGGATGGCGGTTGCGGAACGCTCGGGTCCGCGTCCTCCGGAGAGGATCGCAGCGCCGTATTCAAGGATACCTCGCAGCGCCGCCTGCGTTGGGGAAGTGGAACCGGCTCAGTGGCCATGGTCACGTTACCCGGCTACCCCCTCCCCTCTCCCCAGGGATATTCTGGCTATAAGTTAAATGAATAGAGTTACACACGGCTGTAATAACTTACTTGGCTAACCCAGACGCCCGTTGACTTCGTTTGGCTTTAGCTCTGCGGCCCCAAGCCCAAGTGAAGAACCCGGTGAGAGCTACAAGAACCAGTAGGTCCGCCGTCAGCCAGCGGAGGTAGAAAGACGAACCGCCCGCATACCCGCCATCCTGCCGATAGGTGAATGGGAATCCGTAAGGCTCAAAGCAGTCAAAGCACTCGTATGGGTGCCTGATGATACCGCCGATCACCAGCAAGACGAGCGCCGCAAAGAAACTGCCCACAATTCTCAGCGCCATCCTCATGCTTGCCATCCTCTCACGGCCACGCAGGCGATCAGACCGGTATGCGTCCCTCTTCCGGTTGACGGGGCCGTCCTCATTTTGTCCCTGATTTCCACAGCCATTAAAATCCCCACAACCCCAAGGTCGTTGTTGGGCTTTCGGGGGTTTCGGGCGTTTAATGAGGCAATTGGAGGGTGAAAGTATGGCCGGTCTCTGTCGACTTCGCCGCTATACGTGAGCACCTAGAATCCGAACATCGCAAGGATATCGAGGCATTAGAGCGCTTGGCTCGCACCTGCAACAGGCCCGCTCCTGATTTGACGTTTTCTGCGTTACAGCCAATAACGAAGACGTATGCAAAGTCGTCGGAAGATCCTTTGGCTAAATCAACCGTCGAGATCTTGAGCGTGAACGTCGGAAAGACTTGGACAGTTGCCGGTATGCTCGAAGCCTAATTCAGGGTGGCTATGAACCCGAGAATGGCAGCAGGCCAGATGCGAGGGTGAACATCGTCATCAACAATCTGGTGGAGACTGGGTTAGTTGAAATCACCCGTCCTGCTGCCGGACGGCGACCAAAGCTATTCGTTTACCGTGGCCAGATTTCGATGATCCTGAACCGAAAGGCGGAGCAGACATTTGAGGGTCAGGAGGAGCAAACGAAAGAGGCGACCGAAGCCGCCTCTAGATTACAAGTTTTGGGCGTCGCGTAGTGGGCGGAAAAACCGCACCGGCAGATCGTAGTGATAGGCGATCGAAGCGCGGTCCCGGCGGCGGGAGTGCTGAAAGCCGCGGCGTACCCAGCCGGCCGCATCGCTGGGCGTCGCATGGATAATCTGCAGGGTTTCGGCGGAGAAAGTGAGCGGCCGCGCAAAGATTTGCTCCGCGACAGCAAATGCTTCACAAAGATCGCCCTCGATGTCGATATCGGCACGGATGAACGCCTCTCCGAGACTGACTTCAGTAGGGTTTCGCAGGAGCGCCTGCAACGCTTCCGATGTCTTGAAGTATAAGCAGAACGCCGGTTTGGCGGCTGAAGAGTTCCAGCGCCAGCCGCCCGGCGTGCGGATGGAGAATGGCGCCTGATGATAGTTACGGAACAGGCTGTTGAACAGTTCTGTCCTTTGAGAATGGATTGTGGCTAAAGACATAGCCACCCCGAACACGCCCCGCATCCCAGCAACTCGTGCATTCCAGCAACTCGCCCCTGCCGGCGGAAATTCCAGCCATGCAGATGCGAGAACCAAGGGCAGGACAAGCGAGTGCAATACCACCATTTCGACCGCAAACTAGTAAATTACCTGCTCAAGCCACCATGGAAGAGACATCCAGGTGCGGCGCTTTCGCGGCGTCCGTAGGACCACTTCGCCTCACCAGCGTGAACGTCCCATCGGGGGCGAATTTAAAATTGAACTCCGTGCAGCATTGACCGCAAAGCCAGAAGTGTTCGACGTGCGATCGCCCCCGGCCCTCCCCCATTCGAATCACTCGCCCGTCGCGAAGATAATGCAGCTCGCGACGGCAATCTGGATTCACGCATTCTGCAAGCATCGCCCCGTCCTTCCTTTCGGTGAGAGCATGAACATGCCTGTGTGGTTGTCCTGCGGGGGTCCTTTAGAGAATTCGGCCTTCGGCTGTTATCCATCTCCCAGACGGAAGATGACGGTGACGGTGGTGTCTACGGCGACGGGTTCCCCGTTCAACAAGTAAGGCTTGTAGCGCCAGGTGCGCACCGCGTCCAGGGCTGCGGATTGCAGCAAGGGCGGCCCGCTGACGACTCGCAGGTTTTCGATGGCGCCACTCTTCGAGATGGAGGCGGCCAGAATCACGGAGCCTTGAATACGCGCGCTTTTGGCGATCGTCGGATATTGCGGTTGGGCACCTGAGAGCCGGTTGCCGGCCATGACGCCGGAGGAGATGGCCACCTTCTTGGGCAAGGGAGCGCGCGCAACGGTCGGGGGTGCGGAAGCGGTGAGAATGCCGTTGGGGATGCCGTCGCGTGAGCCGCTGCCCAGGCTGTCCATGCCGGCGATGCCGACGACACCGTCTGGGCCTGGCACCGGGGGCTCGTGCAACGTGGCGATCGTCCTGGGGATCCTGCTGGGAGCGAGCAGCGCCATCTGCATGCTCTGCGCACGGGCGGACACGGGGGATGCCGATCGCGGCACGGCAGGGGATGCAGGCGGTGGCGGTGCGGGCGCGACCAGCAGGGTGGCGAACTCCTGCCGGGGTAGCGCGGCCGGATGCAGCAAAGGCCAGAGGATGAGCAGGGCGAGGATCGATCCGTTCAAAACGAAGGCCGCCAGCGAAAGCCATCTGGGGCAGGAGGAAATGCCTCCGGCAGACTCCATCAATGCGTCTTCAAACATCGCCGTACCCTCGGAAGCGCTCATTCTTCTGGCGCTGGCATCGCTATAGACACCGATGGGCAGGGTACTTGTTCCAAATAGAACTGCTGCGGTTACGTATGCATGGGGACTTGCCGTCCAGGCCAAGGCGTTTCGCGCATAAGCATAAGCAAAAGCAAAAGCCCCACCCTAGCTTCCCACCCCTGCACGCAACAACTGCGTGCAGGGGACCCCGGATCGCTAGAATGGGGCACCCGGGAAGGGCCTATCAGCGGCCGTGCTCTTCCAGGTACTTCTCTACTTCCAAAGCGGCCGCGCAGCCGGAGCCGGCCGCGGTGATCGCCTGGCGATAGCGGCGGTCCTGTACATCACCGCAGGCGAAGACGCCGGGCACGCGGGTGAATACGAAGTCGGTCGTCTTGACGTAGCCGTCCTCGTCCAGATCGATCTGTCCCGCGAACATCTTGGCGTTGGGCACATGGCCGATGCCCAGGAACATGGCGTGGACGGCGAGCGTGGACTGCTCTCCGGTCTTCTGATGGCGCAGCCGCAGACCGGTGACCTCTCGCTGCTCAACCCCCAGCACCTCTTCCACCATCACATCACTGATGAACTCGATCTTCTCGTGGGCGCGCGCACGCTCCAGCATGATGTGCGAAGCGCGGTACCGGTTGGAGCGGTGGAGGATGTAGACCTTGGTGGCAAAGCGCGTAAGAAACAGCGCCTCTTCCATGGCCGAATCGCCGCCGCCGATGACCGCAACCTCCTTGCCGGAGAAGAAGAAGCCATCGCAGGTGGCGCAGGAGGAGACACCATGACCGATAAGCTCCTGCTCGCTGGTAAGCCCCAGCCAGCGGGCGGAGGCGCCGGATGCGATGATGAGAGTGTGCGTGAGGATGGTTTCGCCGCCGAGTTCGAGCCGGAAGGGCCGTTGCGATAGATCGACGGAGACCAGGTGGCCCATGCGGAAGTCGGCTCCGAAGCGCGCAGCCTGCTTCTTCATGTTCTCGATCAGCTCGGGCCCCTGGATGCCTTCCGGCCAGCCAGGGAAGTTCTCCACCATGGTCGTGATGGAGAGTTGGCCTCCGGGCTCATGGCCTTCGAGCACCAGCGGCTTGAGGTTGGAGCGACCGGTATAGATGGCAGCGGTGAGGCCTGCGCAGCCGGAGCCAAGAATTACGGTATCGCGAACGGTATCTGGCATGGTGTGTGCATCTTTGATTCTAAACGCTTCGGTTTGGACGCAGGTTGCGCGCGGGCAGGGTGCCCCCCAATCCGCGATGCGGCAATTGCAACAGATTCAAGAAGGGAACTAGGAGAGACATGGCAAATCTGGTGCTGGTATACGGAATGCGGCTGCTCCCAGCCGATGAGGTGAAGCGGGTGGGTGAGGCGCAAGTGACGCTGCAGAACGGCGGCGAGGCGCAGGTGACCATGCACGTCCTCGAAGGCTCGCGCGAGCAGATCGAAGGCCAACTGCGCCAGAGCATCGACGCGTTCTTCGATTTTTATCCGGAGATCTGACCATGACCGCTAATCATGAGGGAGCGCGCGTATGACGGCCAAGACGACGTCGCTGGAGTGGTGGGGTATGGCTGCCCTGTTCATGACATTGCCGATGGTCGCGCAGCCCGGACAAGCGCAGCCCGGACAAGCGCAGCCCGGACAAGCGCAGACACAAGGCGCCGTGCCTGCGCCCAACCCGGCGGTGCGTACGGAGCACACGCCACCGCGCAGGCCACAGCAGATGAAGACAGTGCCGAGGCCGGAGCCGGACGCACAGCAGGTGTCGCAAGGCTCCGATAACGCATCGCGAAGCGGCGCCCTTGCACCGCAAAAGACGGCTCAGGATGTGCTGGCGGAGCTGGTGAAGAGCGCCGGCGTTATCTTCGTGGGGCAGGTCTACGCCATCCGGATGCCGGAGGGAGAGACTAACCCGGGAACCAAGGGCGGTCTGCACAGTTCCAGGCCTCATGTCGTCGAGATCGAGTTTCGTGTAGACCAGGGAGTGCGCGGGCCCAGCGTGGGCGACCCTTTTGTGCTGCGGGAATCGGAAGACCGGTGGCACAAAGATGCATCGCAATTCACTCTGCATCAGAGCGCCATTGTCTTTCTCTATCCTCCGGATAAGGACGGCCTGAGCTCTCCGGTGGGTGGCGCGATCGGCGTCATACCCAAGGAGAACGAAAATCAGGTGGATCTGACACGGCTGCATGCGCTGGTGGAAGGCGCGCCTGCGAGCGGCGCTGCGGCAAGCGGATCTAGTATGACAACGACGACCGAGCCGGCCGCCAAGGCAGTGCCCTCCGCCGGGCAGACACCGGCGCCAGACGTGACAGATGTCTCGAGCACGGCTGGCGAGCAGACGCTGATCTCGGGAGCATCCCGCGGCCGCATGCCCGAGCTGGACACCACACACGCGCCCTTCCTCGCTGTCTTGCGGGATATCTATGTACTGGCAGCGGCCGAGCAACCGCCCGCCGCACCCAAGAGCGGTCTCTAAGCAAGCCGGCGCGCGCTGTCGGCACTCGTTGATCCATGGTGAGCGGCCGGAACTAAAGATGCGGCGAGGGCCGGCACCGCCGCATCTTTACTGTTAGCTAGCGCCGTGGAACACCCGCGGCCGTCAAGCCATGGAAGCAACCCATGGAATCAGGAATATCTGCGACCAGGAGAACGATAGTCATGGCGGAAAGCACGACAACGCAGCGGATGGCAGCATCGCAGGAAGCATCGCATACGGGCTCTCCCCGTCGTCCGCAGGTGGTGATCCTGGGCGGCGGCTTTGCCGGACTGCATGCGGCGCAGGCGCTGGGCCGGATGGCCGTGGACGTCACCATGGTGGACCGGCGCAACCACCACACCTTCCAGCCGCTGCTGTATCAGGTAGCGCTGGGCGTGCTTTCGCCAGCGGACATTGCGCAGCCCATACGCACCGTTCTGCGCCACGAGAAGAACGTCGAAGTGTTCATGGATGAGGCGGTGCAGTTCGATCTGGCGAACAATGTCGTGCTGCTGCGCAGTAACGCGCGGCTGCAGTACGACTATCTCATCCTCGCGACCGGCTCCACTCATTCATATTTCGGCCACGACAGTTGGGCCACACTGGCGCCCGGCTTGAAGACGGTCGAGGATGCGACCGAGATACGGCGTCGCATCATGCTGGCCTACGAGTTGGCGGAGCGCGAAGCGGTGGAGACGGGCAAGCATCCGCCGTTGAACTTTGTGGTCATCGGGGGCGGGCCCACAGGCGTGGAATTGGCGGGCGCCATTCGCGACATCGCCAGCCTCTATCTGTATGAGGACTTCCGGCACATCGACACGCGGAAGACGCGCGTGATCCTGATCGAAGGCGGTCCGCACATTCTGCCTTCCTATCCGGCAGACCTGCAGAAGAAGGCAGTGGAGCAGCTCGAGCACATGGGCGTCGAGGTCATCACCGGGAAGCAGGTGACGGACGTGCAGCCCGGCCAGGTGAGCATGGGCGACGAGCGGGTCGAAGCGCTGGTCACTCTGTGGGCCGCGGGCGTGCAGGCTTCGCCGCTGGGTAAGCTGCTGGGCGTCCCGGTCAACAAGCGCGGCGCCGTCATCGTGGATGACTACCTGAACCCGCCGGGCTACAAGAACATCTTCGTGTGTGGAGATCTGGCGGATGTGACGGAGAATGGCAGGCAGATCCCGGGCGTGGCCCAGCCGGCGATGCAGATGGGCGATCATGCGGCCAGGATGATCGGCGAAGACATGGAGGGCAGGCCGCGCACCAAGTTCCACTACTTCGACAAGGGCGACATGGCCACCATCGGCCGCAACCACGCCGTCGCCGATGTGAAGTGGCCCTTCAAGGCCCACTGGGGCGGCTTTCCCGCCTGGGCGACCTGGCTGCTGGTGCACATCTACTTTCTGGTCGGATTCCGCAACCGGATCGCCGTGATGCTGCAATGGGGATGGACCTACATCACGCTCAGCCATGGCGCCAGGCTGGTCACCGGGAGCCAGTTTCTACCGGGCTGGGGCGAACACGCCGAGGCTCGCGAACCACTCCGGAAGGACCCACTCGATCTGGCCTCGCCCTCGCTCTCGCCGAAGCTGCCAGACTCGGTATCGGGGCAGCAGCAGGAGCGCGAGGCTGCGCCGAAGACGGAGCGGCAATCGGCCTAGTACGCATAAGACGTCCGCGAGGTCGGAAACAGGGCTGCGGCGGTGCTATAGTGCTACCAGGTAACACCTTGGAGCACCCGCGATGCCGACACACTCTACGACCAGTCTGAAGCTCGATATGGAGATGAAAGAGCGTGTGCAACGGCTTGCCGCCGCCCGCCGCCGATCGTCGCATTGGGTGATGCGTGAAGCCATTGAACAGTACGTAACACGCGAGGAGATGAGGGAACAATTCCGGCAGAATGCGCTTGCCGCCTGGAACAATTATCAGACGACCGGCCTGCACATCACGGCCGAAGAAGCCGATGCCTGGCTATCGAGGCTCGAAGGTGGCGAAGCGGCGGCCGCTGTCCCTAAGTGCCACGTCTGAGGTGGTCCCAGTCGGGCCTACTGGATGTGGCCCGTCTCCACGACTTTCTCGCTTTGAAGAGTGAGGATGCAGCACAGCGCGCCATCAAAGCGATTCGCCAGGGGGTGAAGGCCCTTACCCAGCATCCGGAGATTGGCCGTCCTATAGAAGAATTGCCGCCGGAATTTCGCGAATGGCTGATTGAATTCGGGCAGGGGGCCTATATCGCCCTCTACCACTACGACGGGAAACAGGTCGTCATCCTGGCAGTTCGTCACGGACGAGAGGCCGGATACTGAACGGGTCTGAGAGGAGTCCCCACCCTGGCTTCGCCAGAATGGGGCACCCGAATGCTGCGGGTACCCCATTCTGAGTTATCTGCGCTTGGCTAAGCGGTGACGGGCTGTTCGGCGCGCACGTTGACTTGCGTCAACCAGTTGAACCGGTCGGGGCGCGTGCCGTTCACGATTCCGAAGAATTCGTCGCCGAGCTGCCGGGTGATCGGCCCGGTCTGGCCGTCCGCCACTACGATCCGATCGACGGAGCG
>JBPCNO010000125.1:0-34864 GCA_051001135.1 Acidobacteriaceae bacterium | reverse complement strand
CTCTAGGCGGCTTCATGGGCGCGGAAAACAATGCGTCGGTGTTCTACATCAAGAGCGACGACCCGAAAAACGAGGGCGCCATCCGCAAGGAGATCCAGACGACCCCGGGCATGTCGCAGTATCAGATCCAGACCATGGACGAGTTCATGTCGCTGATGACGCCTTCGAAGCTGCCGGCCTTCAATGCTGCGCTGGATGTCGTGATCGGCATCGCCGTCATCGTCGGCTTCATCGTCATCTTCCAGTCGATGTACACCGCCGTGATGGAGCGCACGCGGGAGATCGGCATTCTGAAGTCGCTCGGCGCCAGCAAGGGCTACGTGGTTAACGTGGTCCTGCGTGAAACGGCGCTGCTCTCCATCGTCGGCATCCTCGTCGGCATCGCGCTCACCTTCGCCACACGTGTCTTCATGAATGATCGCTTTCCTACCCTTGCCTTCCCCATCGAACCGTGGTGGATGGTGCGCACCGCCGCTCTCGCCTTCGTCGGATCGATCCTCGGCGCGGTCTATCCCGCGCTCAAGGCCGCGCAGAAAGATCCCATCGACGCTCTCGCCTACGAATAGCCTGGGCGAAGCACGCAGTCGAAAAATCTGCGTCAGCCCACAAATCCGGGTGCCCCATTCTGACCTTGAGCCTAGTCGAAGGGGAAGGGTGGGAGGCCACGAAAACGGGTGCCCCATTCTTTGCGCCACGCAACCATCCACTCACCACAAACCCGGAGCGCAAAGGGTGGGTCTCTGCGCGCAAGCGCAGACCCGCTTTTCGCCGGCGATTGTCGCCCCGGAGCTTAAGACGAGCGTGATGCGCCTCGCGGCGCATGGCCCACCCTTTGCGCTTGAGTGGAGTGGCGGACGTCGGTTCGGTGAGGCGCAAAGAATGGGGCACCCGCAGTAGTGGTGCGGAAACAGGATGCGCCGTGCGGCGCGTGGCCCACACTTGCGCTTGAGTGGTGTGGAGAACGCCCGTCAAGTGAGGCGCAAAGAATGGGGCACCCACAGTTGTGGCGGGCAAGCGTCCACGCGAAGCGTCCGCTGCAATTACAATTTGGCGGATGCCTCATTGCCTTCGTCTCGCTTCCCTGTCGCTCATCCTGCCGCTGGTCACTCTGGCTGCCGCCGCGCAGAACTCGTCGCCGCGCGCATGCACCATCGCCTCACTTCAAGTGTGTGCGCTCGATGTCGCGCAGGACGAGCTTGGCATTATCACCAGTCCACTGCGGGCCAGCAAGACAGACCTGCTCTGGATCGCGCCCTTCGGACTCGCGACCGGGGTCGCGCTGGACTACGACGCCCACGCGCTCCGCTCGCTCGGAGTGAATCCCAGCCGCGAGGACAAGTTCAGCAAGATCTCCGATTACGGCGTTTACGGATCGATCGCGGCCGTGGGCGTTGGCTACATGGCCGGGGCCCTCAGGCACGACGACTACCTCCGCGAGACCGCCGTGCTCACCGGCGAGGCGATGCTGGACGCCACCATTCTGAATCAGGGGCTGAAGTACGCGGCCAATCGTCAGGATCCACGGCAGGGCGATGGCACCGGCCGATTCTGGCCGCATGGCACCCGCACCTGGCCGGACGGTCAGTCCATGGCCTCGAATCACAGCACAATCGCGTGGTCATTCGCGCATGTGGTCGCCGCTCGCTATCCCGGCTGGGGCACGCGGCTGGTGGTCTACTCGCTGGCCTCTACCATCGCGGTCTCGCGCGTGATGGCCCGCGATCACTTCCCCTCCGACGTAGTGGTGGGCAGTACGTTCGGCTATCTCATCGGCGGCTACGTGGCCCGGCACCGTGGACAGGATGGGGGCCCAAGCGGCTTCAGCGTGTCGAGCGTGCAAACGCCCAATGGTCGCGGCATGCAGGTCAGCTATAACTTCGCCCATTAATCTCTTGGCCCCGCTAGTCTCTGCGAAAGCAGGGGTAGGAAGCGGCCGGATGGTATCCTTATGCTGTCGTACTCTGTTTGAGACGGCGGTGGCTCTGCCCGGCAGACGACCCCGCGGACGCTCAACGCATACCAAGCCAAAGCAAAGTGGGGACGAGGAATCGATGGCGACAACAGCAGTTTCGCATGACGTAAAGAATCTCGCGCTGGCCGACCAGGGCCGCAAGCGCATTGAGTGGGCGAATCAGTCCATGCCGGTGCTGGAAAGCATCCGTAAAGAGTTCCTGAAGACGCAGCCGCTCAAGGGCATGCGCGTGGCAGCGTGCCTGCACGTGACCACTGAGACAGCGAACCTGATGATCACGCTGCGCGACGGCGGCGCGGACATCGCACTCTGCGCCTCCAACCCGCTTTCCACGCAGGACGATGTCGCCGCGGCGCTCGCGGCCCACTACAACATCTCCACCTTCGCCATCAAGGGCGAAGACAACGACAGCTACTACTCCCATATCCTGGCGGCAATTGATCACAAGCCGCAGGTGACCATGGATGACGGCTGCGATCTGGTTACCCTGCTGCACACCAAGCGGCGCGATGCGCTGGACGGCGTTCTATGCGGAACCGAAGAGACCACCACCGGCGTCATCCGCATGCGCGCCATGCAGAAGGACGGTACGCTGCAATACCCGGTCATTGCCGTCAATGACGCGCTGACCAAGCACATGTTCGACAACCAGTACGGCACCGGCCAGTCGACCATCGACGGTGTGGTACGGGCGACCAACGTACTTCTGGCAGGCTCCAAGTTCGTCGTCGCCGGCTACGGCTGGTGCGGACGCGGCCTAGCCTCACGCGCACGCGGCATGGGCGCAAGCGTGATCGTGACCGAGATCGATCCGACCAAGGCGCTCGAAGCGGTGATGGACGGCTATCGGGTGATGCCCATGTCCGAAGCAGCCAAGATCGGCGACGTCTTCGTGACCGTGACCGGCAACAAGAGCGTGCTGCGCAAGGAACACTTTGCAGCGATGAAGAACGGCGCCATCGTCGCCAACTCCGGTCACTTCAACGTGGAGATCGATATTCCGGCGCTGGAAAAGCTCTCCTCGCAGAAGCGCGAGGCGCGTCAGTTCGTGGACTCCTACACCATGAGCGATGGCCGCGTGATCCACGTGCTGGGCGAAGGCCGCCTGATCAATCTCACCTCCGCCGAAGGGCATCCCGCCTCCGTGATGGATATGAGCTTCGCCAATCAGGCTTTGTCCGCCGAGCACCTGATCAAGAACTACAAGACCATGGAGAAGAAGGTGTACTCCGTGCCGGACGAACTGGACAAGCGCGTCGCCAGGCTGAAGCTGGAGACCATGGGCGTCAACGTCGACAAGCTGACGCCGGAGCAGGAAGCCTACCTGGCGAGTTGGTCGGAAGGCACGTAGGCCCTCACTGCGAACGAAAACCCCGGCTCTTGATGCCGGGGTCCGGCGTCGCCACCCTGAGTGCGCTTTGGAGCAGAAGACGTGAATTCGCGCGATGGACCTGCCGATTCTTTTCTTTCTTTGCCTGCAACGACTCGCGGAGCGAACGAACGAGGCGAAGGATTGTGCTTTCCACCCCTTTCATGGAAAGGCTGACGTCCGGGATCTGAGCAATCGCGCTCGCAGTCAGGCCGCTTCCAAAGTAGAGCCTGAATACTTTCTGGTCGCGTTGGCCATTTGATCCAGAGCAGGTCTGATCGACAAGGGACGAGATTTGGTCGAGCAGGATCTTCCGCACGATCCAACCTTCGCCCCCCAGATGCGCGGGATCAGACCCTAAAAAGCTCTCCTCAAACAGTGCAGTCGGCTCTCCAGCGCCTCGCTTCTTTGCCTGGAGCTTCCTTACATGGTCGAGGGCCACATTCGCGGCAATGGTCCGGAGATAACCAGTGATATGGGCGTCCGGCTGCTCGACAATCTGTCGCAATCTCGCGAACTGGTCCTCGCACAATCTCGAGAAAGTCTCCTGTGCGAGGTCCTCAAGAACACTTGGCCCATAAGCGGTCCCCAGGGTCTTTAGGATGGCTCCCCGAATGGGCTTGCTTGAGAGCCGGACAAAGCCGGGCCACGCCTCGGTCCGCCCTTCGCTCAGAGCAGATCTCAGGGCATCAGATAAGGATGCGGTTTCGGGACCCGTTGCGCCTTGATCGGATCCCCCTCGCAGTGGAGGCAAGCTGGGAAACGCGGCTGGAACCGATTGCGTACTACTTCTGGGAGTCTGTTGCGAACCTCTCCTGATGCGCTTCTCAAGCGCAGGACAGGCGACACGAGTAACCATTGAGGGCCACCTTTGAAGTAAGCGCTGGGCGGGAAAATGCCAGCGACTACAGAATCCCGGGGTACTCAAACGTGTACCAGTAAAATTTACACTCTGTCAAGAAGTTTTTACGCTATATCGGTTCCTGCGCTCTGAACTGGTGCTTGCTACCCAAGACCGGAAGCCGCAGCCACACCAACGACCCTCTTTGATTTCAAATGCGGATATTCCGCCGCGATATTGACCCGCTGTGACTGACGCAGATCAGGCTCTGCTGGAAGCCCCTTCCGGGGGACGGTTGGCGGTGCTTATGCATCCGCGTTGTAGGGTAGCCCGCGCGCCCACCGCTCTTACTCGGCCGCCGAGATTGAGGGCTTACGCCAGTAACTGCCGGTCTGTTATCGGCTCGAATCACGGCACACCCGTGCAGCGAAAAATTTACCGGGTTACGGGCAAAGGGAGTCGCCGGCTTTTCCCGTTCTTAATTGTCAGAGCGCAGATCTCGACTAAGAGATCGATAAGACGATCGGAACTCCCCGCACAGAACATACGTGGCTGTCATATCTCTTTTGAACCTTGCTCCTGCTAGGGTGAGGCGTCTGGGATTCTTGTATTCACAAAGTGGGACGGAAAATCAGACTGTCCCACCGGGTTGTTGCTCTTGATCCACTGACCGATTCCAGAGTTCGCCGTAGCCCGACACCAGGGCCCCGCCCTACCTACATCGAAACATCCGTGGAAGGACATCATGAAAATTTGCTCATCAACATATTCCCCATCTGCCAGACGGCCTGTACTGCTGGTGTGCCGCTGGGCGCTTATCTTCAGCACGCTAACCGCTTCGATGACTCCGCTCTATGCGGGCGACATCTACACCAATAGAGGAACATTCGTAAAAGCCGGTTATTGTAAGTCGGGTTACGGGGTGCACTTCAGCGATCAAGAAGTATGTCTGGACAAAAGCACCAAGCTCGACTTCGCGAGTCTAGTAGATCAGACCTTGACCTTCGATATGGCGCTTCATGGCGTTGAAAACACAAAAATCGGGAAACTGGAGCGGTACAAGGTTCTGGCATTAAATCCTAATGGGCGTCCAGGACACAGCTACCATCATTACGGGCTTAGAGAAAACCTGGGAGAAGCGCTGATGGCCGGTGCCGGAGGACTTGCTGCAGCAGGAGCCGCATACCCAACCTATACTCCACCTCCGGCCTACGCACCGCCTCGGACAACGCGCCCCTCGACTGCACAGACACAGCAGCAAAGTAATACTCCTGCGGTTTTGACGGCGGGACCTCTACAGGCCAGGCCTCAACCTGCTGCTACCAGCCAGACTGCGGCGCAGAGACCTGCCCCAACCACGGCAGCGGCTCAACCTCTTGCTCTCCCGCCGGGTAAAGCATCTGACCTCGGTTCCGGAATTAGCTCGCCGGGCTATTGTGATGGAGGCACCACGAATGCCAATTATTACATCACAAACAACTCCTACCATCCGGCCAGCGTAAGCCTCCAGGTCCGAATCTCGGCAGGCGGCGTCCAGAACGATTTCACCACAACTCAGAACGTCGCTGCACAATCAACGGTTCAGCTAACTCAGCCCGTCTCCTGCACGACGGAGAATAACATGAGCGATTTCGGACAGACAGCCATCACCCAATGGCAGTTCTATTAACCCCTAATTGCGGATAGTAAAGGGGAACGGCGGGTTCCACCCTCCTTCAGCGGATGGGTGGTCCGGAGCGCAGCCACCCCTTCGCATTCTCTTGCCAGCTTCCTGGTCAACCGTGGTATCCGAACCTTGGGGCCAACCTGCTCGCATTGTTCGAAGGAGGTGAAACAGCTTGTTAGAAGAAATTTGAAAGTGCAGTGCAGCCATATACGAGAGCACGATGTTGGACGACCATCGCTCCGGTGACTAGCTATCTATTTTTCTTTTGCAACTTGGCGTACCGATCCGTACATTTCTCTACACTTGAAACAGGCCTCAAAGACAAACTAAGTGCCGCTTGCGGACTCGCTTGACTGGCTGACTCGCTGATTCTAAACTAATTCCTTTTGTTTTCTGATTTTTACCTCTAAGTCTTTTAGAACGAGATATGGAGCGGCACTCTAGAATGTAATCTGCTCATTACAAAGACTTCCATACCATATGGGGGAGGGGGAGATATCCGCCGGAAATACCCCTTTACGATCTTGAGAGCTATCCCCTGAGGACTGCCCCCTGAGGGCTATTGACGATGCGCGTGAAAGTTAAACGGAATAGGATGCGCAGTCTGCGACGGGGTGTGTTGCTCTTCGCGCTATGCGGCCCGCTGGTGTTACCGGCACTCTCGCAGACCACTGAGCAGCCGGCCGCGCCGCCGGTGCGTGTCTTCAATGACACCTCCACGCCCCCGCAACAAGCACCGCCCGCAACGAGTACTCCGGCAACCGCGCAGACGGCCTCGCCCGCATCGGCGACCCAGGCACCGGTCACCGTCGGCCAGCCCCCTGTCCAGACCATCGTTCTCGCGGCCCCCAACGCGGCAGCGCTCGCCGCTCGCAAGAGCAGCTACACCGTAAAAGTAAGTGGCGATAGCTGGACGGATACAGCGGTGGTGCTTGCTCCGGGAGATCGTGTGGTATTCACCGTCACGGGCGCCGTGACTCTCGCCGACGGACGCAAAGCAACCGCTGACGGCCTGGCGCGCGGCTGGAAGGATCTTTTGCGGCAGTTTCCCGATCCCGCATCGCCCGCGGGAGGCTTGATTGGCCGCATCGGGAGCGATCCGGCCGTGGTGCCCTTCGCCATCGGCGCAGCCAAGAGCCTGGATGTAACCACCAGCGGCGAGCTCTACCTGCGCGTCAATGCCAGCAGCGATCTGTCACCCCAGGGATCCTACGACGTGTCTATCAAGCTCTCGCGGCAGCCCGAAACTGAGAAGGCCAATGCGGCCACTGCCGCCAGCTTCACCGCCGCGCTCTCTCCCGCAATCTTCGCGAATATTCCCAGGCGTGTGCAGGACGAGTCGAAGAACCCTGGCGATATGGTCAACTACGCGATTCTCGGCACAGAGGACCAGGTGACCAGGGCCTTCGCCAACGCCGGATGGGTGAAAGTGGACAAAACCACGCAGGACGCCATCCTTCACTTTCTGCTCTCCACCTTGCAGAAGGAATCGTACACCGAGATGCCGATGAGCACCCTCTACCTCTTTAATCGGCCGCAAGATCTCTCCTACGCCCGCGGGGATCCCATCAAGGTTGCGGCCATCCGGCATCATCTGCGCGTGTGGAAGACGACGCAGACGGTAGCAGGCAAACCGATGTGGGTGGGTTCGGCCACCCACGACATCGGGTTTGAGAAGGACCAGCGCAACGGCGGCGTCACTCACAAGATCGATCCGGACATCGACCTGGAACGGGATTTCATCGAGCAGAGCTTCGCCGCGGCCGGCAATCTGGTTGCTGCCGCGTATGTGACGCCGACGGATCCGCTGCGGACTGCTCGCACCGCAACTGGAGGAGAGTTTCACTCCGACGGTCGCATCGTCGTGCTCGATCTTCGCTGAAGCGAAACCGAGCCCGGTGTGACCGATTGCTACTTGCGGTTTCCTGCGGCGATCTCGGAGCTCCTGCTGCTGAGCGCCGCTATGCCATCCAGAGCACCGCCCTTGGCATGCAGGCCGCGCTGCGTCTCGGACGCACCAGGGTGCAGCCCGGCAACTGGCGCAGCAAGCGTTGGCTGACCTGGCCAGATGGAAACGGAAGCCGCCTCTGCGTTTCGGAGATTCCCGCGCAGCAGGGTGACGATGGTGTCCGCCGGCAGCGGTGGAGCAAAGAGAAACCCTTGCACTCGATCGCACTCCAACTGGCGCAGCCGCTCGAGCTGGTCCTCTCGCTCAACGCCCTCCGCCACCACCAGCATGCCGAGACTATGCGCCAGAAAGATGATCGCCTGGACGATCGAATATGTGCCGTTGGGCTCACAGATACGTTCGATGAACGAGCGATCGATCTTGAGTGTCTGCACCGGCAGTTGATGAAGATGGCCCAGCGAAGAGTAGCCGGTGCCAAAGTCATCCACGGAAAAGTGGATGCCCAGCCGAGCAAGCGTCTCGATCTGCCGCGCTACATGGCTGATGTTGCGCATGACTGTCGACTCTGTGACCTCCATCTCAAGCAATCGCGGACTCAAGCCACACTCCTCGAGCGTCTCGATGATGTGCTTGCAGAAATCGAAACGGGTGAGCTGCAGCGGAGAGACATTGAACGCGATCCGTGGCGGATACAATCCGTCCCGCTGCCATGCGAGGCTTTGGCGGCAGACCTCGCCCAGCACCCAGTTGCCCATGGGAACGATCAGCCCACTCTCTTCCGCAATGGGAATGAAGCGATCGGGATAGATCATGCCCAACGTGGGATGGTGAAGGCGAATCAGCGCTTCCAGCCCGCAGAGATGCCCCGTCATGGTGTACTGAGGCTGATAATAGAGTTCCAGGCCCCCTTCTTTCAGGGCACGGCGCAGATGCATCGCCAGCTCATTGACCTCCACCGACGACGTGCTGATCTCATCCGAAACACAGAGATACTGATTGCCACCCGCGTGTTTGGCTCGATACATGGCGGTGTCGGCGTCCCGCCAGAGAACGTCCGCACTGCTCCCATGATCCGGGTAGAGGGCGATCCCGATGCTCGCCGAAAGATCAATCTCGAAGGAATCGATCGATACCGGCGGCTTAAGCGCCTCGAGCAGGTCCGTGGCGACGCGCTCGGCATCGCTCGCATCCCGGACTTGATGCAGCAGGATGGCAAACTCTTCCCCGCCGGTACGGGCAACGGTGTCGATCGCCCGCACGCGCGATGAGAGCCGGCGGCCAAGTTCCTTCAAGCACGTGTCTCCGGCGCTGTGGCCATAGGTGTCGTTGATCTGCTTGAAGCGATCGACATCCAGGCAGAGCAAGGCCGCTTTGTGCCCGTAGCGGCTGGCCTGCGCGAGCGTCTGCCGTATGCGATCTTCCAGCAGTCCACGGTTTGGCAGACCGGTGAGAATGTCATGATTCGCCTGGAAGACAAGCTGATCGTGCAGGCGCTGCCGCTCGGTCACATCCTGCATCAGTGCGAAGGTGACCCGCTTGCCTTCATGCCGCAGCAGATGACTCGCAATATCTACCTGGACAAAGCTGCCGTTCTTGCGTTGGTGGCGCCACGGTCCAGAGAGCTGCGTAGTGCCCGCCGCCTTCAGTTCGGCAACCAGGCCTTCGAATTCTTCTCCCGGACGAACGTCCGCCATGGTCATCGACAGGAACTCTTCGCGCGAGTATCCGTAGTGCTGTGTCGCTGCATCGTTGACGCGGATGAACGCAAGGGTCTCGGAGTCGAACATCCACATGGGGTGGGGATTCGATTCAAACAGCAAGCGGTAATGACCGCTCGCCTCGCCCGCCGCGATGATCTCCTCCTCCAGCAGCGTCAAAACCATGCCGACGGCAACAAAATACTTCGGCAAATTCCAGATCTCGGCGTTGACCGTAATTCCTGGAGCTAAGTGCGCAAGCAACTCCCCGATGGGCCACACCAGAGCCCAGGAGTAGAAGCTCAGTGCAACCGCGCCGGTGCCCGCCGAGGTGCGGCGCACGTCGAAGCTGTAGAGTACTGCGTTCAGAAGAAAGCACTGCGTCAGCACCACGTCGATGGCAACATTCGCGTCCCCATGCCATCCGCGCAACAGCCACAAAGTACAACCTGCGATGGAGAACAGCAGTGGCACCAGCACGTGCTTCTGCCGCGCGTAGAAGCCCAGCGCAACGCCCAACGCTCCGCACTCTCCCAGCAGCGCGGCCAGCAGCAGCAACGAGGGCGCCTGATCCATCCACGGAGTCAGGCACATGCAGAGCAGCCACGGCACTCCCAGGATGCTTGCAGTTTTAAAAGAGCCGCCGGGAGCCTCGTAGATCCTGGGGGCGGAAAGAGTGAAGCAGATTCCACAGATGACGAGGGACGACAGGATTGCGATATCCACCGCCCCTTGCATGGCGACGGACCGCGGATGCGCCAGCAGCGCGGCGAAGTGTACCAGCACGAACGACCATGCGATCAGCCAAAAGCGAACGCGTGGCGTCGGACGCTTCCGGTAGATGGAAGCGAACAGCAGCACCAGTGAACCAAGGACAAGTAAATCCAGAAAACCGTTCATGCTTACCCATTCAGCGGCTTCTTCTTGGTCTGGCGTGAGAGCCTGCTGACGCGCTTATCTTAATCAACGATACAGTGGATTGCCGTGCGGCTCAATGTCACGAAAGTTTGATCTTTCGCTTTGATCGCGCCGGCTTCGCGCGCCGACTGCACGCGCAGACTTCGGCCGCCGACGGGCGCTCACGCGGCCTTGCACCGTGAGTCCTCTGGTCTGCGCATGCCGCGCACGCCAGCGAGCGAAGGGCTTCCGACGTTCTATCGCGGCGGCTTCGATATCCCTTCGCCGACGATCCCGTCATGCTGCGAACGGCGCCGCGGTTTGGTCCGGATAACCTGTTGCGGCATCGCGTACTGCTGTCCACGGATCGTGATCTTCGATTCGTCGACGCGACCTTCCGTGGGCTGGTCGAAGACGGCTCCGGGAATCAGCAGATAGGTATCTACCTGCTTGCCAGGCTCGCTGCCGGTGCGCAGATCCACACGGGAGGGATCGATTCCCTTCTCCTTGGAGAGATATGCGCGGGTATTAATGGCACGTTCGGCGGCCACAATCTGCCCGTCGACTTCAGTCTCGCCATGGTTGCCCACCAGCACCAGGCGCGCTTCTGGCTGATGCTGCAGGGTGAGCGCGATGTCATCGAGACACGCACGGCCCTCGTTATCCACGCGAGCCGGACGCGCCGCATCGCGATTGAAGGTGACGGTGCACAACTGTTGCGCCTTGGGCGCTGCCGGAACCGGTGGCGCCGAAACCGTAACTTCGGTGGTGGCTTGTGCCGTCTGTCCGAGATCATCCTGCACACGGCAGGTTACCGTGATCATCCCTGGAGGCACGCCGTCCGTATGCAGTTGCGTCGTTTCGTCGCTTCCGCCGATTTGGCCCGCGGACGCGCTGTAGCTGTAGGTCAACTTGCGTTGCGCAATGCTGGTCGCATAGGAAGTGATCGTCGATGGATCGCCCGGGCTCACGCTCGTTGGATTGGCGGAACACTTCAACGTGGGAGCAGGCGAAGGCTTGATCGTGAACGAAGCCGAACACTGCGCCACCTGCTTGGATTTCGCCGTCTTGCTGACATGCGCGACGGCCGTATAGGCGCCGGCTGCCATGCCCGTGGTGTTGATAAAGACGGACGGACCGAAACCGTCCACTTTGCCGCCGCTCAGCTCCCAGCGATAGGCATACTGCAGCTTTGGATTGTAGTTCCGCGTCACGGCCGAGACCGTGACCCGCTCCCCCGAGTACACCACTTCGGGGTTCACATCGCACGCCAGGCTCTGGTCGAGCTTTGGCTGCATCTCGCCCAGCCGCACCACCAGCCCGGCGGAGAGGCGCACCGCGTTCACAGTGGCCGTGCCACCGTCCAGATCGAACGGCTGAATCGGCCCGTGATCCGCGTGCATGTACTCGTAGTCCGCCTGTACCACGCGAAGGGCGAGGTGATCGTTGAACTTCGGCAGGACGTAATCCAGTCCGCCACCGGCCGTTACGCCGTAGCCCCAGGTGCACTGCTGAAACTTGGGTCCGCCGACCTTGGCGCCGCCGCCCACCACATGCACAAATGGCGATAGATGCGATCCGGCAAAGAAACGATAGACCGGCCCGGCTTCAGCGGTAGAAAAGCAGTCCGTGGTGCCGCCGAGCTGCACAAACGGAGGAGCCTGCGCCGGCCCCGTGGTCCCAAGATCCTTCTGGCTATGAGCAAACTCGAACTGCACCCCGATGTGCCTGGTGAAATAGCCGGTGCCGCTGATCACGTATCCGAGATTGTCCTGCGGGAAGCTGTAGATACCGATGCTGCCGCTGGGCTTCAGGAAGGCATATCCGCCGTACAGATCCACACGCGAAGCCGGCGGAGGTTCCGGAGCATTGATCTGCGGCAGTGGCGCACTCGGGTTCGCCTGCTCAACGCTGGCGTTTGAATCGGAGGTTCCTGCGGACGCCGGCTCGGCGTGCGCCAGTGCCGATGGGGCTGGCGAGACCGCTGGCGCAGCAGGCACGGTGGCCGAATTCGCTGCAACTGTGTCAGGTGAGCCGCTCTGTGCCGCCCCAGGTATCGCCGTACTTGCCGCTTTGGCCGAGGACTCCTGCGCCGGCGCCGCGAGGGCCTGCTGCACACCACCTGTCACAAGCAACAGGCCGGCGCCGAGCAGAGCTCGAACGATCGTTCGCAGGGTGCGCCTCGGGCGGACGTGCATGCGTGAATCCTCAACAACGGGTGGCAGCAGACGGGTGAGACGACGGACGACAGTGTTCACGATGTCGCACCCGACACAAAGCAGGACGGCAGGGACTGTGCAGTCGAGCTCAGTTCTATCACTGGGCTAATGTCAGATCAACGGTTGCAGATTGCGTCAGAACAGTCCCTCCGGTGCTGTTCGTTCCGGTCACGGTAATGGTGTAGATCTTGTAGTTGGTCGGCTTGCAGCAGCCGGCGATGCCCAGCGTGAGCAGCAGCAGCACGGGCACCAGCCAAAGGGTTGTGCGGCGCTCTCTCACCCTTTTCGAAGGGCGGATCAGCCCCATCAACAGTGTGCCGGCCGTGCCGCCGAAGCCCACGGGGAGCATGGTCCAGGCGAACACTGGCGAAGTGACAGCCTGCGCGCCTGGCGCATTCATCTGTCCCGAAACTGGCGCATTCACGCGTCCAAAGGTCAGTGGAACATTGGTCGAATCCGCGGTTGCGCTCACCGTCATGGTGGTCGTGCCGGTGCCACCCGCATCCAGCGTTACCGCCGCGGGCGAGAAAGCGCACGTGCCGCCTTCGGGTAACCCGGAGCAGGAGAGCGTGACTGGACCCACGAAGCCGCTGGCCGACGTAAGCGAGATCGGATAGTTCACCGAACCGGAGCGATCGATCTCCTGCTCCGGTGGCGTGGCACTGAGCGTGAAATTCCCGCCGGTGCCCGGCTGCCCACCGCCACCCGTACCACCCCCGCCACCCGTACCACCCCCACCGCCGGTACCGCCACCGCCGCCACCGCCCGAGCCACCGCCGCCACCTGAACCGCCGCCACCCGAGCCGCCACCGCCGCTGCCGCTCGCCGTCACGGTGAGCGTGCCGTTCACGACGGTAACGCTGTAGTTGCTGAGCAGTGTGCCGGGACCGGCTGTGAAACTTGCGGTGATGGGATAGGTTCCCGCGGCACTTGCCGTGGTTGCCGTGGTGCTATACGCAGCAACGATCGACTGGCCCTGAACGACACCGCTGATGGTTCCTGTCAACGGCGGATTCGCGGTATTGATAGCGCGTGTAAAGCTGTCGACCTTGATGGTGACCGGCGCCGGAATGATCGTAAGCGCGATGGTGGAAGAAGACGGTGGATAGTTTGCATCCCCTGAGTACGCCACGTTGACGGTGTAGCCGCCCACGTTCTCGAGCGTCGGCGACGGTGAACAACTGACTGCTTCGGTGGATGGCAACGGCTGCGGAGCGCACAGTTGCACGCCGCCGATAGTGAAGATGACGTTACCCGTCGGCGAAGGCGACTGATTGCTGCTGAGCGAAGCGTTAAGCGTGTATGCCGTTCCGTAAACGGCCGTCACGGCAGGCGATGTGATGGTCGCCAGCGGGGGCACCGGGGCGAAGCCCCTCAGGGTGACGATCTGGATCGGATTGACGGAGCTATCCGTGAAGGTGGCCGTGGCGATGAAAGATCCCGGTGACTTCGGAGTGAAATCAAAGCCGAGTTCGCAGGTGGCGCCAGTGGAGATGCTGTTTCCGCAACCCGTCGTACCGTCGTCCTGCGCAAAGTTCACTGTATCGCTCAACGAAACCGTCGCCAGCGGCTGCAGCGTTCCGTTGCCCGCGTTCCACAGAGTGGTAATCAGAGGACCGCCGGTCTGGCCCACCTTTACGGTGCCGAAGTCCAGCAACGGGTTGACGTAGTTGATCTGGCGTAGAACATCGTTGCCGTTGTCCACGATGTAGACGTTCGCGGCTCCATCCACTGCAATCGCCGCGGGACCATTGAGTTGTGCTGAGGTGGCGGTGTTGCCGTCGCCCGTATATCCGGGAGTGCCGGTGCCGGCCAGCACGGCGACCGCCGGGTTCTGGGCCAGCCCGCTGTACGCGACGAAGATGCGGTTGCTCAGGCCGTCGGCGATGTAAATATCGCCCGCGGCGTCTCCACTCAGGCCCGTGATACCCGGGAACGCAGTCCCCAGTCGAGTTCCGGGATTGCTGCTGGTCTGATTCCCCGTGCCGGCGAACAAGTGGATGATGCCCGAGGTGTCGATCTGATAGATTCGATAGCCGCCCCGGTCCCCGATGTAGAGATTCCCATTCGCGTCCAGATAAAGGGCGCTGGGCTGCACGAATTGCGCAGTCGAGGCGAGGACGTTATCGGCGGCGGTATTGAATCCCTGGCCGGCGATAATGCGCTGCTGGCCGCCGGCATACACCTCGAGCACACCAACCGTAAGCGGGCCGGCCTCGGCAATGTAGATGTCATCCAGAGGATCGATGGTCAGGGCCGAGGGACTGCTCAATCCGGTTACCACCGTCGTGAGATTGCCGTTCACGTCATAGCGGAACACGGCGTTTGTGGTCTTGTCGGCGATGTAGAGATTGCCCGAATCGTCGAGCGCGAGCGCAGTCGGACTTACGATACCCCCGCCAGCCGGGATCAGTGTGGTTGGCGTGGTGCTGCCCTTGCGCAGCACGGCCACATCGCCGCTACCGCTCCCCGCTTCGGCGTAGTAGATGTCTCCCGCCGTGCTGAAGACGACCGCCGTAGGGGCATTCAGCTTAGGGCCCAGGGTGTTGATAATGCCCGGAGTAAAGAGCGCCAGCGCGCTTTGTCCCACCCCGTTGATGCCCACCTGGTATTGCGTGGCGGGCGCGGTGCTGGTATCCGTCAGCGTCAGCGCGGCGGAACGGAAGCCTGGCAGCGTCGGCGCAAACTTGATGTTCACCTGGCACGTTCTCAGGCTGCCACCCGGAGGTGTAATGGGCCCTACGCACACGTTGCTGAGGATCTGGAAATCCGCGCCCAACACCGGCGCCTTCAGATTGACAGGAGCGGTGATGGCGAACTGCAGTGTCTGCGGAATGCTTTGACCGCCGACAGAGGTAGTGGGGAAGTGCAGTCCCTGTGAGAGCGTGCGCACGATGTCGTTTCCGGTGTCGGCCACGTAGACGTCGCCGTAATTGCCGGAAGCCAGACCGCTCGGCAGGTTCAGCGGCACGGTAACTGCCGCCTTGCCCTCCTGCGTCTGCGCATAGACCCCGGAGCCGCCGGAGGGAAGTCCGGCGATCAGGAGCGCGCCTCCGCCGGCGGTCAACTGGAACACATTCGACGTAGCCTGATCTGAGACGTACACGTGGCCGGCCTGGTCCGTTGCAACCCCAAACGGCGTCTGAAAGGTCGCGGCTCCATTCCCACTTCCGTCGTTCGCGCATGTACCGGCCGCGGTCGACTGCACAACTGTCGTCTGCACTCCGGAGACCTTGCGAATACAGGCGTTCCCGCTGTCGGCGACATACAGAGCACCCAGCAGATCGACTGCCATGCCCTCGGGCTTGGCCAGAAGGATCGTCGATGTAACCGTCGGGCAAAGGTTGGAGACTCGGGTCGAAGGTGCTCCATCGACCAGACAGGGGCTGCCGTATGCACCGGCAAAGCCGGCCAGCACCTGGTAGATGCCGTCGGTGCTGTCGTTCACCGCGATATAGAGATTTCCCCGCAGGTCGAGGGCAAGCCCGGCGGGCGACGGCGTCAGCGAGGTGGTCGACGGATTGGTACAGGTATCCACCACGGGGACGAGTGCGGCCGTGCCCTGCGCGCCGGCGGGAAGTTCGCGAATGCAGTTATGTCCCGAATCCGCGATAAACAGGTTGCCGCTTGCATCTACCGCGAGGCCGGCAGGCTTGATCAGGCCCTTGGATGGAATTGGACTGGGATTCAGCGATACGTTGCAGGTATCGCCCCTCGGCTGCACCAGCCCGGCGACGGTGCTCATGGTGCCGCTTGCATCCACGCGACGGATGCAGTTATTGGCGGTATCGGCGATGTAGCGATTCCCCAGCGCATCCGCAGCCACAAACGTTGGGCCATTCAGGGGCAGCGTGCTGGCGCCGCCGGGACCGTCGTTCGAACCGGCCGCGCCGGTGCCCGCATAGCGGGTCACACTCGGCGTGAGACGCAGCGACTGGGCATCCGCCTGTGCGGCAAGGGCCGCAAGCGCTGCAAGCATCGCGACTCTCATCAGCGAAGTCATTCTCTTGCCCGTCCTGCCGTCCTGGTCTTTCATCTTCCCGCTCCGCATCGCATCCACAATCCGTCGTCCAGCATCGGTCCCGGTCCGGACATCCGACATCGTGCACATCCGTCCGGGGCCCGTGAATGTATGGCCTTGAAGGCCGCTTCCGTCCGCAGCCACACCGGGCCAGAAACCGAGCCAGACATCGAGCCGCGCCCCGCGCGTAGCGCCCGTATACATCCGTTCGGGACGTCTGCTCCAGCGACGCCGGACCACCACTTCGGCGGATAGGCTCTGCCTGTCGGCACACAGCCGCCTCCGAGTGAGCCCTTATCTAAGCACAGGAACCGTTTCGGGAATATGCAACTAAGGCATCAGAGCGACGCCGTTCTTCGGGAATTGACCAGCCCTCAACGGGGCGGTGGCATGGAGCGCAACAGCGTGCAGGCGGTGTCCGTCCGCACTCGATAGTGCGCCACAGTGGCGGGTACGATCACCGCCCGTCCAGCCGGAACGCTCACCGGCGGAAGGTCCTCCGTCTCCAGCACTGCCGCGCCGGCGATCGCCACCAGCGCATGCGGAGTCCCCGTCGGCGCTCCGGAGCGGAATTCCCTTTCGGGACTCACCCGCAGCCGATCCACCACGAAGTACTGTTCCGCGATCAGCCGCTCCCCTATCCGCTCTCCTGCCCCATGTTCTCCTGCTCGGTATGGCTGAACGGGCACCTTACCGGCGCGGGTGATGAGCCGGGTAGCCGCCAGGCCACGTTCGATGTGCAGCTCGCGCGGCCGGCCATAGTCGTAGAGGCGAAAGGTGACGTCGCAGTTCTGCTGGGTTTCCAGCAAAGTAACCCCGGGCCCGATGGCGTGCACCGTCCCGGCGTCGACGAAGACCATCTCTCCACGCTCCACCGGCACCTTCTCCAGCAGGTCCTCCAGCGTGTGGCCGGCAATCGCCGCGCGGACCGCTGCGATGTCCACTCCAGGCTTAAGTCCCAGATCGATACTGGCTCCGGGAGAGGATTCCAGCACATACCAGCACTCAGTCTTGCCCCGCGGCTCTCCCATGGACTGCGCCATGGCGTCGTCCGGATGCACCTGCACGGAGAGCTTATCGTGCGGGAACAGTATCTTGAGCAGCAGCGGATAGTCGGTCAGTGCCGCGTCGCCCAGCAGCGCCTCCCCATATTCCGCGGCGACATCCCCCAGCCGCCTGCCGGCGTGCTCCCCGGTCTCGACCACGCAGTCGTGTCCGGTAAGCCATGCCTCGCCGATCGGCTCCCTGGGCTGCAGGTCATACCAGGGAGAGAGGTCCATCGTGCCCCATGGCCGGGGGCTGAACCACGGCGCGAGCCGGAAGGGCGCGAGCGGGACGGGTGCGAGCGGGAGGGGAGCAAGTTGTTCGCTAGCCATCGATTTATAGCATCCCCTGCTCTGGCCCGCGTGACAAGAAGAAGATCGGCTTCCCGGCGGCGGGTCAAATCATGCGCTCAACTGAAACGATGCAATCACCCGCACAGATCAGTGGAAACAGCAGCTTACAGGATTTGTGTAACCTTGGTGCGCGCCCGATAACTCGAAAGGTACTAAAGTTCATTGCCCTCTGCCTCTAAATAGAGCTATGTTAAGCGGACCTTAAAGGTCTCCGGTTCCCCCCGAGCCTGTCTCACCTCGCGGCGCTCTTACGGTTTGGTCTCATTTTACGAGTGCCTCCTTCGCCGCACGCGTCTGGTTCCCTCGCGCAAGCGGGCGCTCTTAGCCACTTTGAGGACGCATCATGTCCCTGTCTCTGCCTGCCGTCCGTCGAGCCATGCTCGCTGCCTTGGCTCTTCTCGCCGCTCCCCAGCTTCTGGCCATCACCATCTCGCCCGCGAATCCCACGCTCAAGGAGGCTGCCAAGCAGCAGTTCACCTCCAGCGTAGCCGCCAGTTGGAAGGCAAGCTGCGGCTCCATCACCAGCGCGGGGCTGTTCACCGCCACTCTCTACACCAGCCCCTGCACCGTCACCGCCACGGCTACCAGTGGAAGCGGCAGCGCGAGCACTGTGGTCAGCATCGTCTCGCCCATCGTGATGACCCCGGCGAGCGCCTCGACGCAGCAAAACAACACACAGCAGTTCACAGCCAGTATGCCCGTGACCTGGACGGCTAAATGCGGCACCATTACGGCCGGAGGTCTCTTTACCGCGAGCGCCGCAGTCGGCAGCAAGTGCACCATCGAGGGCATCGCCGTTTCCAGCCCCCACTACACCGTCTGGGGCTCGGATAGCATCACCGCGGGGCCACCGTCCTCGGGATTTTCCATCGCACCACTCAACCCCGCGCTCCAGGAGAACGCCAGGCAGCAGTTCACCGCCAGCGCGCCGGCTACCTGGAAGACGAGCTGCAGTTCCATCACCAGCGGAGGGCTGTTTACCGCCAATCTCTACACCAGCCCCTGTACGGTCACCGCCACGGCGACCAGTGGAGGCGCCAGCGCGAGCACCGTGGTCAGCATCGTTTCGCCCATCGTCATGACGCCGGCAGCCGCCATCACCCAGCAGGGCCAGACGCAGCAGTTCACGGCCAGCATGCCAGTCACCTGGAGCGCCAGGTGCGGTTCCATCAACGTCGGCAGCGGACTCTTTACCGCCAGCGCCGCCGCCGGCAGCAAATGCACCATCGAGGGCCTCGCCATCGCCAGCCCCCACTACACCGTCTGGGGCTCGGATAGCATCACCTCCACGCCGCAGGGAATGGTGCTCGCGCCTCTCAATCCCTCCATCTCCGTCAATGCAACCCAGCAATTCACCGCCAGCGCCGCAGTCGGCTGGGCGGCATCCTGCGGATCGATCGGCGCAGCGTCTGGCCTGTTCACCGCGCCCGCGATCTCGGGTTCATGCACCATCACCGCCACCGCGACCGATGGCACCGGCCGGACCGCCTCCACAGTAGCCACCATCACCACGGGACAGTTCAGCGTCACTCCCGCCGCGGTTGCCCTCCACGCCATAGGGAGGCAGCAGTTCTCGGCCAACTTCGCCGCGACCTGGTCCACCTCCTGCGGCGCCATCAGCTCGACCGGACTCTTCACCGCGCCCACTACTGCGGGCGCCTGCACCATCACCGCCACCGCGACCAGCGATCCGACCAAGACTGCAACCGCCACGGCGACCATTAGCCTCGTCAACTACACCATGTGGAAGAATGGCATCTCCGGTACGGGCGTTCAGCCCGACGAACTGCTGCTGACACCGGCCAGCGTCAGCTCCGGCAAGTTCGGCCTCAGTTGGAGCGCCGCCGTGGACGCCGGCATCTGGAGCCAGCCTCTCTACCTGAACGCTGTCACCATCGCGGGTGTAGCTCGCAACCTGCTGTTCGTCACTACCTCCAACGACAGCGTCTATGCATTCGACGCCGACACTGGCGCGCAGGTCTGGAAGAGAAGCTTCCTCTCCACCGGCGTCACCGCCGTAAACGGATCCAGCGTCGGGATCTCGACACAGACGGGCATTCTCGGCACGCCGGCGATCGACCCCCTCACGCTCACCCTCTATGTCGTCGCTGAAACCTCCGAAAACAACGCAAGCAATTTCCCACACCGGCTGCACGCGCTCGATCTCACCACGGGAAATGACAAGTTCGGCGGACCGGTGTTGATCTCCGACCCCGCCCTGGCGCCCCTCTACAAGTTCCAGCGCCCCGGTCTGCTGCTTGTCAACGGGAATGTCTATGTCGCCTTCGGTTCCATCGAGGACCGGACTCCCTACCACGGCCTGCTCTTCGCCTTTGACCAGACCACGCTTGCCAAGAAGGCGGTCTTCAACGTAACCCCGACCGGCAGCGAAGGCGGTATCTGGATGTCGGCCGCCGCGCCCACAGCGGATAGCGATGGCAACATCTATATCTCCACCGGCAATGGCACCATCGACGGCACCAACAACTTCGGGGAGAGCATCGTCAAACTCAGTCCGCAATTGCAGGAACTCGACTACTTCACTCCCTTCGACTACCAGACGCTCAACCAGAACGACGTCGACCTGGGATCGGGCAACGTGCTCGTCGTTCCCGACCAGACCGGTCCCTATCCGCACGAACTCATCGTGTGCGGTAAGCCCACGCCCATCTACCTGCTGAACCGCGATGCCCTGGGCGACCGCGGCACTACCAGCGATAACGTCTTGCAGCGCCTCGATCATCAGGTGGGCAATACCGGCAGCTTCCGCGACTCCGGCCAACCCTGCTACAACTCACCCGCCATGTGGCAGCAGAACGTGTACTTCGTCGCCAATCACGACGTCATGAAGATGTTCACGCTCAATCCCAGCACCGGTCTGTTGAGCACCACCCCCGTCAGCATGGGTGCGTTCACCTACAACTGGCCGGGAGCGGATCCGGCGATCTCTTCCAATGGAAATACCAACGGCATCGTCTGGACCATCGATGTGAGCACCGGCACCTTGCGGGCCAACGACGCCACGGACGTGAGCAAGCTCCTCTTCGTCAGTCCCAATCTGGGAACGGCAATCCGCTGGGTGGCCCCCACTGTCGCCAACGGACATGTCTACGTGGGCCTGAACGGGAAGGTCGCTTCGTATACCGTTCCCACGCCGTAATCTGCGTTGGTGAAGACTCGATGCGGCGCAATTGCCCGATGCGCCGCGGTCTAGTTACCATTGACTTCCGTATCTCGTGTACCAGGCTCAACCGGCTCCACTACACTTGACCGTCAGCCCGCAACAGCCGTGGACTCCTCCGCTCGCCTGACCTCCCCTGATTGTGCTGTCTTTGCCATTCTTATCGCCCCTTGGAGTCTGGATGTCCACACGGAATTGGGTTTCATCTTGCCTGAACGCTGCATACGTGGCCGTTGCTTGCGTCGCCGCACTCACGCCCCTAAACAGCATGGCCGCAACACCTTCCGCGCCGCAACAGACGTTTCCCGCGCTGCCAGCCACACTATCGCCAACCGCACCCTATCATCTCCTGCAACGCCCCGGAATCGGCCCCACTCGTGGACAATCTCCCCACCGCATCCCGGCCATTCCAAATGCCGCGCCATCAACTACACCCGCCAGCACCGCGCCTCCTTTCGCCGGTTTTTATTCCGGCGCATTTTTCTCTGCCAGCGACAGTGCGACTCCGGCGCGCTGGCGTCCACTGGCTGCCGACTTCAACCAGGACGGCAAAACCGATATCGTCACTTTTGGCTCGGATATTGTGAACCTGAGACTAGGGAATGGGGATGGCACCTTCCAAGCGCCCATCGTCAGCGCAGTCGATCCCTCAAGTGCGGCTCACTATCAGCTCGAAGTTGTTCAGTTCGCCACCGTGGCAGATCTGAACGGAGATGGTTTCCCGGATATCGTCGCTGGCGATGGGTTTGGCCTTGTCACTCTGCTCAATCAGAAGAACGGAACCTTTGCTGTTGGTTCCATGCTTCAGCCCCAAGGTTCCTCTCCTACGGAGACACAAATTCTTTCCATGGCCGTTGGCAAGACAACGACTGGTGGAGGTCAGGATGTCGTGGTCGTCGGCCTCGAGTACCCCGGCCAAAGGGTGTATGCGGAGACGTTTGTCAATGATGGGACCGGCTCATTTCCTAGCAGCAAGGTCGATAGCTCTGCCGTTCAAACCCGCTTTCCTTCATTCAGCACCTCCATCGCTCTGGCAGATGTCAATCATGATGGCAAGCTGGATCTTTTGGTGGAAAACGGATTCGCTTCGGGAAACTCCAGCGAAATCGATGTGCATCTGGGCAACGGCGACGGAACCTTCCAAGCCACCGCCCCAAACGAGGCCGTTCAATTCCCTGGATTCTTCTTTTATTTCTCTAACTTCACCGTGGCCAGTCTGACCGGAAATCCGTCGCGGTTGGACCTCATCGTGAGCAATCAGTACGGCGCTTATCTTGCGCTTGCCAATGGCGACGGAACTTACCAGCCGCCCCAACCGGCGTTGCCTGATGATCCCGTCACCACACCGCCGGGCAGTTTAAATCCGGGCATTAGCAGTCCCAGCTTTGCAATGCAGGTTGAGGACCTGAACGGGGATGGCAAGCCGGATCTCGTTCTGCGCTATGGGAACAGCCTCGCAACCTATCTCGGTAACGGGGACGGCACCTTTGGCTCAGTAGCCGGCACGGCTGCACTCAGCAGTGACTCAGTGAACGCCTCAGAAGGTGCATCGCAGATCGTCTTCGCGGATTTCAACGGAGACGGGATGATTGATTTCGCGTCGAGCGATGTATGGTCAGGCTATCTTGGAATCGGATTGGGAGATGGAGATGGCACCTTCGCAACCGCTCCGCTCCTCTACTCGCCGGCGTCGCCCAAAGTCTCTCCATTGGCGTTTTCCGCCGAAGTCACAGCGGATTTGAACGGCGATGGCGTCGCCGATGTCCTTGGTGTCAACGGCATCGACGATTCGATCGTCGCAGCACTTGCGACCGGAAAGGGCAAATTCCAGTTCAAGCAAGCCCTCCCTGCCAGCGCATATAACCTGTCCTTCATTGACCCCGCCGTGACGTACTTCGACGGAAATGACGAACCAGATTTTAATGGAGATGGTAAACCCGACTTCATTCTGGTCGCCCATGACTACTCCATCGCCGTCGCGCTTTCGAATGGAGACGGCACGCTTCAGACTCCGATTCCCGTTGTCCTGAGCAGTGCCCTCCACTGTCTACCGTATTCGATTGCCGTAGGTGACGTGAACGGCGATAAGAAGCTCGATATGGTCGTCGGCTTCACCGGCGATGCTGCCTGTGAACCTGCCGCTACTGGCAATGGCGCCAGCAACGGCACGCCCTCCGGCTACTTTGTCGCGCTCGGCAATGGCGACGGTACCTTCTCCCCCTCTAACATCACGTTCACCCCTTTCGGAAGCTCTGTTTGGAGAGTCGCGCTGGTCCCATTTCATGGTCCGGGCAAACCGCTTGACCTGATCGTGGCGAACTTTGTCGGCAGTAATCCAGCAGCGCGCGATCCCTACGTCGGTCTGCTTCCGGGAAACGGAGACGGCACCTTCGGCGCTTCGGTTCGTGTGGATTCGGGGCACTCGATCAATGCAATCCGCGCAGATGACTTTAACCACGACGGAAAGCCGGACCTGACGCTGATTTCTACGTACGACGCCAACTCTCAGCCACCTCTTCCCGGCGGCGTGCTTCTCTATGCCGGCAACGGCGATGGGACCTTCGCCAGCCCCATCACGCTCGCCGTTGACTCCGGCTTCCAGGATGGCGTCTTCGCGGATGTCAATGGCGACGGCATCAGCGATCTGCTCTTATCGAACCAGGACGGCGGCCAATCGTACGCGGGTATCTCGGTGCTTCTGGGAACCGGCAACGGCACGTTTGCCGCACCACTCAATTACTTCTCGATTCCCGGTAGCCCGCTGCTGGTCGGTAACTTCCTCGGCGACAATGTGCCCAGCATCATCACTCCTGGCTCCGGCGCAAGCGCGCTGCTCATGAACCAGGGCGGCACGTCCATCTCGCTCCTGCCCTCGACACTCACCATCGCGCCCGGGCAGCCCGTCAACCTTGTTGTCGCACTCGCAGCAACGCTGCCCAACCGGCCCGCACCCACGGGCGCCGTTACGTTGTATGACGGCCAGACGCAGATCGGCAGCGGCTCTCTGAGCAATGGAAGCCTGACCCTCACCACTGCGCAACTCGCTCCCGGAGCACACAGCCTCTCCGCCGCGTACAGCGGAGACGCCAACTTCAATCCCAACCACACCGCCGGCGTCGCAATCACCGTGGCCGCGCCGCCTGCCCCTGACTACACCGTTACGCCCAGCGTGCCCAGCCTTACCATCGCGAAGGGTTCGAGCGCGAACCTCACCCTCAGCATCGCAGCCAACGCCGGCCTGAGCGGAAACGTCACCTTCACCTGCTCCGGTCTACCCGCGGAAGCAGCCTGCACCTTTGCGCCGGCCACGATGAACGTCGCTGCCGGGCAGACCGCCACCGACACGCTCACCATCAGCACCACAGCCGCAACAGCCGCATCCGTCCGGAGCGCCGCGCGTCTCTCCAGCCGCACCCGCCGTTTTGGAGACGGCGCCGCGCTGGCCGGCCTGCTCCTGATCGTGCTGCCCTTCCGGCGCGGATCGAAGCGATTTTTCACGCTCGCGTTCGCGTGTGCTTCGCGGTGGGAAGCGCTCTGGTCCTGGCAGGGTGCGGAGGCAGTGCCGCCTCTCAATCTCCCGCTTCAGCGAACCCCGGAACACCCGCGGGTACATCTGCGGTCACTGTCACAGCCACGGCACTCACCGGAGGCATGACGCTCACGCACACCCTGACCCTGAACGTCACCGTGCAGTGACCGGGATGAGCAGTGACCAAGATGAGCCGTGACCGACACTGGTAACGTACTCGTATCGGCGACCGAAGCTACGATCGCCCGATCGATCCTGTTCCAGAGGTCCCGGAGTCCATGTCGCAAGAAACAACAGAGCCATCCGCCGAGCGGGCGCCCTCATATGCACCCCCGGTGTCCCGATATCAAACGCTGGGCCTCAACCTTCTGCTTACGCTGCCGTTCATCCTGCTCTTCTGGCTCAATCTTGCGCACCACGAGCTATGGCTGGATGAGCTGAACGCCTGGGGCATCTCAGCGGCCAGCCCCACCCTTAAAGCGCTCTTTGCGAATGTGCATTACGAGGGCCATCCCTGGCTCTGGTATTTCATCCTGTGGATACCCTCGCGCCTGACTCACGCACCGGTCGCGATGAAATGGGTCGAAGCCTTCATCGGCGCCGCGATCTATCTGGTCATCGGCCTGCTCTCACCGTTCACTCGCCTGCAGAAGATACTGATCTTCCTGAACTACTTCGTTGCGTTTGAATACACGGTATTGAGCCGCCCCTATGGGGTGATGTTTCTGCTCACGCTCTTGTATGCTCGGCGACGCGCCGCGAAGCCGCGTGCCTTCATCGGCAATCTCGTTCTGCTGGGCGCGCTGGCGAATACGGATATGACGGGTATCGTGCTCTCGGGCGCGCTGCTGATCGAATACGCCTTCAGCCAATTGCCTCAATGGCGTGAGATCGAACAGCGTAGAGCGCTTTCTGCTTTCTTGCTGTATATGTCCATGCTGTTATTCTCGGTTCACAGCCTCCTTCCAGCGCCGGATATTAGTTGGGAGACCACCGGCCATATGTTCGCCAAGGCGGGCAGCTTCAAGCATCTCTCACACTCCGTTGCAAATCTGCTCGTAGCCTCGTGGTGGCCCTTTGCCTCCGGGTACCCGCATCAGTTCTGGAACACGGATGTGGACTTCAACAGGAGCGAAGTGGTCTTCGTTCCCTTCGTCCTGGCCGGCCTCTATTGGATCTTCCGGCGACGACACAATCTGCTGCTTCTGATAGGCACTACTCTGATTTTCGGTATCAGTTTCGCGCACCTGATTTACTTAGGGTACGCACGTCACTGGGGCGTCGGCGTAGTTGCTTTTCTCATAGCGCTTTGGATCCTTTGCTATAACAGGGCAGACAGACAAACTATCTCGCGGGTAGCTTATTTCTTTCTATTGATAGCTGCAATCAAGGGCGTCGCGGCCATTGCGGCATCGTGGACACATCCTTTCTCTGAGACCGCCAATGTGGCTCAGTGGCTGCGCGATCATCATCTTGATCGAGAACCCATCGCGGGAACGTTAGACATCGGCTTGGCCGGAGTGGCCGAGCAATTGGAACGGCCGGTGTACTTCCTCGATTGCGATTGCGTGGACACCTACATGAAGTTTTCGCATCGACGCGACGGCCTTAAGCCGGAACAGGTTCCCGAACGTATCCTCCACGCGTACGATAGCCTGCATGCGCAGCGGCTGGTACTAATAATGGATTACCAGCTTTCGCCCAAACAGATGGATCAGCTCGCTGCGAGCGGTTTCCGTGCGCAACCATTGACACAGTTCACGGGATCCGAGGATCGGATTGACTTCTATCTCTACCAGGTAGGCAAGTCCGTATCGCAGTGAAGGAGCGGGCAGAAGAACCTGTCTCCGCGTTTAACTCCCTCAGCCTGTCTGGCCCATTCACTCCGTCCGCAGCGCCCGCATCGGTTCCACACTTGCGGCTCGCCGCGCCGGCACAAATGCTGCGACAAATGCAGCCGCGCCGAGCACCAGCGTCGTAATTAGCAAAATGGCCGGATCATAGGGCTTCACCCCGAACAATTGGCTCGCCATGGCTCGACCGCCCAGAATGGTCGCTGGAATTCCGATGAGGAGTCCGATGCCCACCTGCAGGAACGCCGTCCATAGCACCAGACGCAGCACGTCCAACCGGTCCGCCCCGAGAGCCATGCGGATGCCAATTTCACTCGTCCGCCGCTCCACCGAGTAGGCCGTCACGCCGTACAGCCCGATCGATGCCAGGATCAACGCGAGCGCCCCGAAGAACAGCGTGAGCTTGGCAATCATCGCCTGTTGCGTGAAGTTCGCCTTCACCTGATCGGCGAAGCTTTGAAAGTCGATGACGGCAAGGTCGGAGTTGACCTGCGACACTGCTCTGCGCACCGCGACTTCGAGCCCTGACACGTTCCCGCGCGTCTCGATCTCGATCGCATTGAGATAGCCCGAGCGATCTTCAAACTGCTGATAACGCGGGTCGGGATTGTGCGCACTCTGCCCCTGCGCCAGGAAATACATAGGGCGCATCTTGCTCGTCGGCCCCCCGTAATGGGTGTCCTCGGTGACGCCCACAATCTCAAATGCGCCCGGATGTTTCAGGTCATCGCTGAAATGCTTGCCGATGGCGTGACCGTCTTTGAAATACTTCTTCTCGAAGAAACGATTCACCACCGCGACGGACCGGGTTGCCGGCGTGTCCTGCTCATTATTGGCGCGGCCCTCCACAATCTTCGTTCCGATGGTGTCGAAGTATCCCGGGCTTACCCGAACCCACGACGCTCCATGGTCCGGCGTTCCCGGCGGCGGCGGCGGATCGCCCTCGATAAACACACTCTCACCCCAGTTATCTCCCTCCATCGGGCTGTAGAGGGAGAAGCTCACCTGCTTCACTCCCGGAATCGCGCTCAGGTTGCCATGCAGTTGCCGGTAGAGCGCCTCCAGTTGGGTCGGCTTATAGCCGGCCATCTGCGGGTCGATGTGCAGGATGTAGCGATTGGTCGTATTGAAGCCGAAGTCCTGGTGCTGCATGTTGCTCAAGCTACGCGTCAGCAGACCGGCAGCGCATAGTAGCACCAGCGACAACGCCGCCTGCACCACCACCAGCGACTTCTGCCCCCGTCCGCCATTGCGTCCGGTAGAGCGGTTGGCCCCGCGCAATGCTTCGACCGGGTTCGCCTTCGCTGTCATCCACGCCGGAGCAGCGCCGAACAGGACGCCCGTCAGCAGGGACACGGCGAACACGAACCCCAACACCGGCCAGGAGGGCGTGGCATGGATGGGTACATACTCCTTCTGAAAAGCCAGGTGCAGGATCGTGCGTGTGCCTAGAAACGCAATCGCAATCCCGGCCGCTCCACCCAGCACCGCCAGTGCCACGCTCTCCGTCAATGCCTGTCGCACCAGCCGGGCGCGCGGGGCTCCCAGCGCAGAGCGGACGGAGGTCTGCTGCTTGCGCGTGGTGGCCCGCACCAGCATCAGGTTGGCCAGATTCGCGCACGCAATCAACAGCACGAATCCCGACACCCACATCAACAGGTGCAAGCCATCCTTATATTCATCCCGCATCATCTGCACGCCGTTGCCGCCATGCGAGAAGTGGAGCGTCTGTTTCGCCACCAGCGGCCTGTCCCGCGCCTCCACCTTGCTGATGGGGCTCAGCAGAAACTGCCGTAGCTGCACCTGCATCTGCGCTTCCATCGCTTTGGTGTTCGCGCCAGGCTCCACGCGGCCGATCAGGTCCAGCCAGTCGAGCGACGGCTCCTCCAGGATCGACCCCGTTCCTGCAACCAGCGGCTCATCCGCCAGCGGTATGAAGAAAGCCGGCGGGTTGCTCTGCACGCGATCCCCGAAAAATCCCGGCGGAGCCACACCGACTACGGTGAAGGGCTGTCCGTTGACCACAAAACCGGCGCCTACGACGGAACGGTCTTTGCCAAACTTCTCCTGCCATGTGCGGAAGCTCATCATCGCCACCGCCGGCGCGCCCTTGGTGTCGTCTCTCGGCATCAGCGTTCGTCCGAAGTACGCAGGTATGCCAAAGGTCGAGAAATAGTTACCGGAAACATACTCGCTCTTGTAGGACTCCGATGGCTTGTTGCTGCCATTGCGCCGCACCCCAATCAGGCTCTGCCCCGACTGAAAGCCCGCGAGTTCCTCAAACCCCTGTGTATGTGCGCGAAACTGCTTGTACTGCTCAAAGGAGAACAGCGTCCAGTTATCCTGCATGCCCCCATTCACACAGCAATTCTCCTCGTTCCCCACACGCCACAAAGAGTTCGGTTTGGTGACCGGCAGAGACTTGAGCAGTACGGCATGTACCAGCGTGAAGATTGCGGTGGTTGCGCCGATGCCCAGGGCCAGGGTAAGAATCGCCGTGGCTGTAAATCCAGGAGCCTTGGCAAACTGCCGCAAGGCGTAACGAACATCCTCCCAAAGCTGCATACGTCTCCTCAGTCTCGTTCTTACTGCACTGGTCTCTACCTGCCAACGGATTGCATCGATCTCATAACCTGCCTGTTGCGGATCCAGCGGACGGACCGCCGACCAGTCGCGCCTTGCCATACATGGCGGGCAGGTCGTGCCCCTGCACCGGCCACAGCTCCACTACCGACCAACGCTCATCTACCACTCCACCCGTTTCGCTTGCCATTACCCACGCATCCATACTGGCCACATCCAGAAGGAATCGCTCCACTTCATGCGGTGTCTTCCCGCTCTTGGAGCACTCCCCATGGTCGCCAGCGTTGAAGGAGCACAGTCGTGCATGCCTTCCCACCAGCTCAGGGTTTTCCGTATCCGTCTCCCGGTACGCATGCACGATCATGCCGCCGCGATCCAGCATCTCCACCAGCTTGGCCTCGGCGGCCGGGAAGTCGTCCAGGTGCGCCTCTTCCAGCAACTCCTGATACCAGCCGAAGGACATGCACACGTATCGCAACTCAGCCTCCATCCTCGGTCTCCCTAGAATCTTCTGGGCACAACAGCGCCGCACGCTGGGTGGTGCATCGCGCGATGCAGGCGCCTCGACCACCATGCACAAGACCCACATACGCAATCTCCCGCGAACCGGTTCTACTTTTCTTCAGGTCATACGCCCGAACCGCCGGCTCGATTGAGTTCCCCAAGCGTGCGATTCCCCTGGGTCCGTGTTCACAATCGAACACCCGTGTACGAAAGCGGACAGCCCCCACCAAAGAATGCCTTCGGAAGCGGTCGGAATTGAGCCACTTGGCGCAGACATCCTCTCCCGTGAATTGGCCCGTTACATGCACCATGCCGGGCTCGGAGGCGGTGACCATGGCATATTTTGAACGCATGCGCGACGTGATAGACGGTCAGCTCGCGGAGGATCTACTTCGGCAACGGGCGGACGCCGGCTGGCTGGTGGCTTCCATCGAATGGCGCAGAGAGTTGCCCGGTGACGCCCCCCGGAGCCTGGTCCCCGCGGAAGACATCCCGTACGGGCTGCGCATCTCCCTGGACTGCCAGCGGCTCGAGTTCGATCCCGAGGAGAGCAAGGTGCTCTTGCTGATGATGGAACTGCTGGTGCAGGACTTCTCATTCTCCAGCGTCGCCAGCGACTTGAACGAGAAGGGTTATCGCACGCGAACCGGCAAGCGCTGGAGCCAGGTCTCGGTCTTTGAGATGCTGCCCCGCCTCATCGAAGTTGGGCCACGCATGTTCACCACCGAAGAGTGGGCCACGCGCCGCCAACATTTCTCTTCGGTCGGTTAATCCGCGCTTATTTGCTCAACGCCACGATCGGCCAGCCGCTCGACCAGTCCACGGTCGAGATCTGCAGTGAGGGCTTGCCGTTGCTTGCGTCATAGGCATGGAAGACCATAATGTCGCCCGACGGCTGCATCAGCAGCGACTCGCCGCCCGGCCCCAGCCAGCGATGATTCGCGGTCAGCACCTCTGTGCCGCCACCCTTTTCCATGGAGACATCCTGCTTGTCCAGATAAGGACCGGTGATCTCCGCCGCCCGGCCCACCATCGTCCGGTAGGTGCTCTTCCTTCCGCGGCAGCATAGATCCCACGAGACGAAGAGATAGTAATAACCTCCGTAATGGACAATAAACGGCGCCTCCACCGCCTCCCAGTCCGGCGGAAGTCCCGGCTTCGCCGGAGGTGCTCCGGGCGGCTGCGCGCGTGACGCGATCGCGTAGTACCGCGGCGTACCCGCCGGCTTCCCGGTTTTGTCATCGAGCCTGGTCAGCTTGATCCCGCTCCAAAAGCTCCCCAGCGCCAGCCACGTGCCACCATGCGTATCGACCACGAAGTTTGGATCGATGGCATTGAAATCATCCGCCGCGGTCGAACGCAGCACCGGCCCCTTGTCCTCCCACTTGTACTCCGGGCTGTGCGGATCGAGCGTCCGGTTGGTCGCCAGCGCAATGCCCGATGTATTTTTGCCGAACAGCGAATAGGCGTAGTACAGCCGGTACTCGCCCTTGTAACGGGAGATATCCGGCGCCCACAGCTCCTTCGTCCCCGGACTCTCCTTCTGGATCCACTGCGGTATCGCGTCGAACACATGCCCGCACAGCGTCCAGTGCTCCAGGTCCTTCGAGCAGCGGATCGCCATCTGCCCGCCTCCCGGCGCAAACCCGGTAGCAAACACGTACCAGGTATCGCCCTGCTTCATCACCGATGGATCGTGCGTTCCAGCAGCCTCTCCCGATAACGTGTACGCGTGCGGCGCCTTCGCTTGGCTCTGTGCCTGGCTTTGTGCTTGGCTCTGCGCCGCCAGTTGCCCGGCAACGCCTAGGCTCAAGGCCAGCAAGAGCGCCAGCCTCACAGCGTCACCTGCACGCAGCAGACTGACGCGGGCGGAAACGTGAAGTTCACCGTATCCCCCATCACCACCGCCGCCGTCTGCTGGCGGGTCGTCACTGCATCCGGCTGCTCGCACGTGTTGTGCGCGTGGATGTCGCCGTTATTCAACACCGTTACGGTTGCACTCTTCGCCTTCCCGCCCCGCAGCACGATCGCCGCCTCCCGCGCTTCGTCCGCGCTCGGATTCACCACCGTCAGCGTCACCACGTTGTTCTTCTGCGAGGCCGACCCGGAGAGCCCAGCCAGCGTGCCCGGCGTCTCCATGTGCGTCCAGGCCTGCGTCTTGCCCCGCGCCGCCGGCGGAAGATGAATCGTCGGCGCATCGAACACCGCCCGCACCGCCTGCGCTCCCTGGTGCGCCGCATACATCTGGAACACATAGTAGTTCGGCGTCACCGTGAAATTGTTCTCGTGCGCCAGGAACAGCGAATCGATGCAATTGATCAACTGCGCGCATGCCGCCATGCCCACCTTCTCCGCATGCCGGTTAAAGATATCCAGTGTCAGCGCGGTCGCCAGCGCATCCCGCATGGTGATCTGCTGGCTGTAGATATAGGCGGGATCGATCCACTTGCTATGGTGATACCAGGGTCCATACTCGTCCACCACCAGCTTCACCCGGTGCTGTGTGTCGTACAGGCCCATCGCGTTCCAGTGGTCCTCCACGATTTTTTCCATGAAGGCCGAGCGCGCCAGAATGTCATACCACTCATCCGCCGTGAACTCCGTATCGTCCGGCGAGCCCGAAGCCACGTAGTAGTGCACCGACAATCCCCACAGGTGCGGATTGCGGTATGCGTGGTCGCCATAGAGCTGCGCGAACAGCCGCTGTGTCCAGCCCGTATCATCGACGTTCGGCCCCGACGCAATGAACTTCAGATCCACTCCGTAACTCGGCACCCAGGTGGAGTAACGCCGCAGCTCCGACGCATACTCTTCCGGTGTGAACGACCCGCCGCAACCCCAGCTCTCGTTCCCCACGCCCCAGTACTTCACGTCGTATGGTTGCGCGGAGCCCGCCGCGGCCCGCATCTCCGCATAACTCGTGCTGCCAGCCGGCGAGTTGCAGTACTCCACCCAGTGGTCGAACTCCAGCGCCGGCAGGCTGCGCACGTTCGCTGCCACATAGGGCTGTGCTCCCGCCTGCTTGCAGAAGGTCATGAACTCATCCGTACCAAACGCGTTGGTCTCGAAGTGCTGTGGATCGTCGCGCAATGTCTCGCGGAACTGCGGGTCGTCCACCCAGAAGTTCGTCCGCTTCGGCCGTTTTGCCCGCGGTCCAATGCCATCGCGCCAGTCGTAGCTGTCCGCGAAGCAGCCGCCCGGCCAGCGAATCACCGGCGCCTTGATCGCGCGCAGCTTGTCCGTCAGTTCCTTGCGAATGCCACCCACATTCGCAATCTTCGAACCCTCGCCCACCCACACGCCGTCATAGATCACTCCACCCAGATGCTCCGTGAAATGGCCGTAGATCTCGGGCGCAATAGTCGCGATCGGCTCGTTCAGCAATACATCAATGCGGCATCTGTCTGTTGCAACCTGCGCCAGTCCACGTGTGCGCGACAACGCTAATGCAGCACCCGCCAGAGCGCTGCTCTTTAGAAAATCTCTTCGCTGCATGCCTCAACCCTCGCCCGTGTCATTAGCACTGTCCTGCAAACGACACGCGGTGTAGCCAATCTAAACGCCCGTGCCGTCGAATTCCATTCCAGAAACGCCTTGAAAAATAAAGAATGCGGGCTATCGGAAGAAATCCCCAACAGCGCACATGGGAGACCGAAGACGAATACTGCTAGTACTCGATCTTCATCAAAAGTTGAAGCTGCGGCGGCCCTACGTATACACACCGGTTGTCGCTGCGCTCGCTCACCGTCCGAAAAAACCGGTATGGCAGTTCGGCAAGAGAACGGCAACCGATCGTTCTCCCTGAATCTGCGCCTCTCTTCTCGAGAAGAGCCTGTCCGTCCCCTTCCCTAAAAGCATGACGCAGTGATTCCTGGTATTTTTTAGAAAACGCTTTCTACTATCTCCAGACCACCATAGTCAAGGGCTTTTATCCGCGATCCGCGTAAACCTCGGGAGTACCGGCCACCACCAGCAGCACAAAGGATCCGCATTCGCCGCCGGCCTTCGGGAGATACCTGGAGAGTTTATATAAGAGACGCTGAAGTATGTTTTATTCGTGCCTGGAGAGGAGGGCGGCCGGCGGATGGAGACGATGTAACGATGATGACGCGAGAAGAACGAATGGAAAACGTTTGCCTTAGTGTGCGATACTCGATCGCTCAGCGGCTGCGAATTCCGGATGCGATGCGGGCCTCCGGTGAAGAATAGTGGGATGGCGAAAGCGAGAACAGGACGATGCTGCTAGAGAGACTTAGATCGGAGGTGCTCGAGGCGAATCTGGAACTGGTTCGCCGGGGCCTGGTCTTGTATACATTCGGCAATGCCAGCGGCATCGATCGTGAGCGGAGCCTGGTGGCCATCAAACCCAGCGGTGTGCCGTATGACGCGTTGACCCCCGGAGATATGGTGATCACTGATCTGGATGGGGCCATCGTGGATGGATCGCTGCGACCATCTTCCGATCTGCTCACGCATCTTCTCCTCTATCGCGAGTTCAAGCAGATCGGGGCAGTGGTGCATACACATTCAGAATTTGCCACCTCGTGGGCGCAGGCCGGCAAAGAGATACCGGCTTACGGAACGACACACGCGGATTATTTCTATGGACCGGTTCCGGTGACCGAGGAGCTTTCGCAGGAAGAGATCGAGGGCGATTACGTAGCCAATACTGGAGCGGCCATCGTGCGGCGTTTCGAGGGAGTGGATCCATTGGCAATGCCCGCAGTGCTGGTGGCCGGCCACGCTCCATTCTGCTGGGGAAGAACCGCGGCGGAGGCGGCGCACAACGCCGTGGTGCTGGAGAGTGTGGCGCGCATGGCCTTCTATACCGCAAGCCTGAACGCGCAGTGCAGTGAAGTATCGCAGCACCTGCTCGATCGGCACTACTTCCGCAAGCACGGGGCGAAGAAGACCTATGGCCAATGAGGACTGCAAGCAGATACAGCACGCGCACATGCAACAGACGATTGCCAGTTCCGGTACGGTAGAGATTCCACACAGGTAACCAGCGATGCTCTCGGTAATGCCCTCGGCGATGCACTCGATCGCAGCTTCAGCACTGCATTCGTTCGCTCCATCCGCGGTGGCGGTGATGGGGACGCCGCATTTGGCGCGATTGGATTGGGTGGATGGGTTGGTGATCGCGATTTATTTTGCGATCGTGGTGTTCATCGGGTTTTATCTGAAGGGGTCGTCGAACACCAGCGAAGAGTTCTTCATGGCGGG
>JBPCNO010000124.1:0-9249 GCA_051001135.1 Acidobacteriaceae bacterium | reverse complement strand
GCCATGGCCGGGCTTTTTTGCTTGCCTCAGATCTACTGCATGAAACGACTACTTGCCGCGGCTGCTGGACTTCTTGGCAGACGCCTTCTTGGTTGCGGACTTGCTCCCGGACTTCTTGGCTGCGGTCTTCCTGGTTGCCTTCTTCGCAGCCTTCTTGGTTGCAGTCTTCTTGGTTGAGCTGGACTTCTTCGCCGCGGCCTTCTTCGCCGGAGCCTTCTTTGCTGACGACTTCTTGGTTGCCGTTTTCTTTACCGCCAAAGGAGTACCTCGCTGGTTGGATTTCCTGCTAGCGCCTTTTTTACCGGCTGCCGACTTGGCAGCCTTCCCGCCGCGTTTGGCGCCCTTGCTGCTCTTTTTCGCGGCAGATCCTGAACTCTTCTTTCCCGCTGCCTTCTTTGCGCCCGCTGCTTTCTTTGCCGGCGCTTTCTTCGCGGAAGATTTTTTGGCTGCACCGGAACGCGATGCCGTCTTGCCGGCAGACGCGCGTGATGCCCCGGAGCCGGGGCGTCCAGGCCGGCGTCCCGCCGCGGCGCCCTGTTCCATGCCGCCCTGCGCTAGTCCGCGGGTAGAGGAAAGATTCTCCGCCCGTCCCTCCAGTTCGTCGTCCTCATCCTCATCTTCGTCTTCATCATCGTCCACGGATGAGACGGGCACGCTTACCTCTTCCTCTTCTTCATCTTCGTCGAGTTCATCCTCCATCTCGTCGGAGTACTCGCCTTCTTCGGGTTCGTTGTCGCCTTCGTTGTACATATAGAGCTTCCGTTCGTCCTGCATCTGTGCGCCTCCGGGCTTCGGGTCCTGTTGGACTCCACTCTGGCAGTCACCGCAAATCATGTGATGTACCTGCGGCGCGGATTATAGCAACAGCATGCATCCGTCTGCCAACGGAACGCAAGCAGTAAGTGTGTGCCAGCATACGCCTTCGTACTCGTGCTCATCTTGCACACGCAACTCTGCTGTCACCTTGGACGTTATTTTTTGCCGGAGGTTGCGTGCGTACTCTTGTGCGATGCAGTCGCGCCGCGTGCTGAAGTCTTCGCACTGTGCGTCCCCCTGCTGTGCTTTGAGCCACGCCCGTGCGTCCTGGAGGTTCGCGCGGCGATGTGCGCCGGCTCCGCCACATACAACGTCTGCCCGCGGCGGATGGCGCTCGAACGCAGATGGTTCCAGCGGCGCAGTTGTGCGGTCGTCACATTGAAGCGGTCGGCCACCGTCACCAGCGTGTCCTCGCGCTCCACCCGGTAGCGTGTGTTGCGCGCCGTGCTCGCAGCCGCCGCTACCGGGATGACCAACGCATCCTCCCCGTCGAGACTGGCCGAAGGCTCAAGCTGATTGACGAAGGCAAGATCGGCCGGCGTCACACGATAGGTGCGGGCGACGCCGTCGAGCGTCTCCCCCGGCAGCACGCGATGATAACGCCAGGTAGTGCGCTTGCTCTCCGGGATCTCGGCGATCGCCGCGGTGTACAGATCCTTGGTACCGGGCGGCAGATGCAGGCTGTAGGTATCGTCGGGCGGCGTCGTCATGCGCAACAGGCTCGGATTCAGCCCCGCGATCTCCTGCACCGGCGCGCCCACGATGTCGCCCACCAGCCGCAGATCGACAGCGCCATGTGTGGTCACCGTATCCTCCACCACCGGCGGGTCCGGATTGAGATCGGTCAATCCGTAGCGGGCTGGATTCTTCGCCATGATCGCCGCCGCCAGGATGATCGGAACATAGTTCTTCGTCTCCAGTGGCAGGTTGTTGCGGCGGTAGAGCTCCCAGAAGTCGGCATAGCCGGTACGCTGCACCGCCTTCTGTACATTGCCCGCGCCCCAGTCATACGCGGCCATGGCCAGATACCAGTCGCCCAACTGGTTGTAGTTTTTCTTGATCTCCCGCGCGTAGGCGTGGGTCGCCTTCTCCGGATCGAAGCGCTCATCCACCCATCCATCGCGCGCCAGGCCGTAGGCGCCGTTGTAGGGCATGAACTGCCACATGCCGGCGGCCCCGGAGCGCGCATTGAGCGCCTGCGCCTGGAAGCCGGATTCAGCAATCGCCTGGTAGATCAGATCCTCCGGCACGCCCTCCTCCCGCAGAATGCGCTGGATCATCTCCTTGTAGCGTCCCGCCCGCCGCAGCGAGCTCACGATGGTTCCATGGCCCTTGCTGGTATCGGAAAAATAGCCGATGAAGCTGGCGACTGGATCGTTGATCACCAGCGGCAGGTCGGATTGCGTGGTCTTCAGCTCCGCTTCCGCCGCTGCCTTTACATTCGGATCCACCGGGAACGTCACGTCGTTGGCCACGTCCACCGGCGCTTCTTCGGTGCGCGGCGCGAATCCGTTGCCCTGCTTGAGCGCGTCCATCTCCAGCGTATTCACCGCATCCACAATGTGCTCGAACTCGTCGTTGAGCTGCGGATTGTTTTTGAGATCCAGGCCGCTGGTGAGCATGGTGTCCACGGCCGTATCGAAGTCCGCCTTGGCTGCCTGCAGATCGCCGGCGCGATAGTGCTGCACTCCGCTCGTATACGCGCGCTCCGCCGCGTCGATGACATACTGTTCCCGGGGCGCGGCGGGCGTGGTGGACGGTTGCGTGCTGGACTGCGCGCCTTTGGACGCGAGCGTCGGATGTGGAGGCGCGTGCTGGGTCAGCGTCGGCGCGGTCGCCTGCCGCGTCTTGGCCATCGGCGATTTGGCGGCCTGTTCATTGCAGCCGGCCATCAGCAAAAGAGCCGCACACACCAGGGCAGCAGAAGGTTTGGGGGCGTTCATTCCTGTTTTTGCGTGAGTACTCGCTCATTGTAGAGCGCAAGCGCCAGCTATGCCGACGGTAAACCGTTTCGCAGTAGGTCTAGCCAGGTGAAAAGATCTCGACGCAGCTTTTCCGTTAAGAAAAGCTGCACGTCGCAGTTGCCGGTCAGGGCATCGCAACTGTGAAACGGTATAAACTCGATGCTTGAGCAAGCAGCCAATACCCTGCGCACATGCACCAGGGCCACACGCTGCCACATCCGCTCAGCCTTTCCTCCGATGGACAACAAGCACATCCGCAACTTCGCGATCATCGCGCACATCGATCACGGCAAGTCCACCCTGTCCGACCGCCTGCTGGAACTGACCGGGTCCGTAACCATGCGCGAGATGCAGGCCCAGGTGCTGGACGCCATGGATCTGGAGCGCGAGCGCGGCATCACCATCAAGGCCCACGCCGTGCGCATGCATTACCAGGCGCGCAATGGCGAGCACTACCAGCTCAACCTGATCGACACGCCGGGTCACGTCGACTTCTCCTATGAGGTCTCCCGCTCACTCGCCTCCTGCGAGGGCGCGCTGCTGGTGGTCGATGCGACCCAGGGCGTCGAAGCGCAGACTCTCGCCAACGCCTACCTGGCCATCAGCAACGGGCTGGACATGATCCCGGTCATCAACAAGATCGATCTGCCCAGCGCCGATGTGCTGCGCACGCAGGAGATGATCGAGAACACCGTAGGCGTGGACGCCACCGACGCCATCGCTGTCAGCGCAAAGACCGGCCTCAACGTGGAAGAGGTGCTGGAGGCGATTGTGCATCGCCTTCCGCCGCCGACCGGCGATCCCGATGCGCCGCTGCAGGCGCTGATCTTCGACTCCTGGTTCGATACCTACCGCGGCGTCGTGGTGCTCACGCGCGTAATGCACGGCACGCTGCGCAAGGGCATGCGTATCCGCCTGATGTCCAATGGCCGCGTCTTCGATGTCGAATCCATGGGCGTGCTGACTCCGAAACCGGTTGAGATCGGCGAACTCGCCGCGGGGGAAGTCGGCTTCTTCGTCGCCACCATCAAGACCGTGGGCGACACTAAAATCGGCGACACCGTCACGGAAGACGCGCGGCCTGCCCCTGCGCCCCTACCGGGCTTCGAAGACATCAAGTCCATGGTGTTCGCCGGGCTCTACACCGTGGATTCGCACGAACACACGCTGCTACGCGACGCGCTCGAAAAGCTGCGGCTCAACGACTCTTCGTTCTCCATGGAGCCGGAGAGCTCCGCTGCACTGGGCTTCGGCTTCCGCTGCGGCTTCCTCGGCCTGCTGCACATGGAGATCATTCAGGAACGGCTGGAGCGGGAATTCGACCTGGACCTGATCACCACCGCACCGGGCGTGCGCTACGGCATCACGCTCACCGACGGCTCCCGCATTGAGGTGGATAATCCCTCGCGCTGGCCCAATCCGAGTGAGATCGCGAAGATCGAAGAGCCGGTCATCATCGCCACCATTCTCACCAATGAAGAGTATGTCGGCGGCATTCTGAAACTGGTCGAAGAGAAGCGCGGACGGCAGAAAAACTTTGAGTACGTAACGCCCACGCGGGTGATGCTCACCTATGAACTTCCGCTGAACGAGATCGTGCTCGACTTCTACGATCGCCTCAAATCGGTCTCTCGCGGTTACGCATCGCTCGACTACCATCTTGCCGGCAACTGGATCTCGCCCATGGTCAAGCTGGACATCCTGGTCTCCGGCGAACCGGTGGATGCGCTTTCCATCATCGTGCATCATGATTTCGCGTACGAACGCGGCCGCGCGCTGGTGAGCAAGATGCGGGAGCTGATTCCACGGCAGCAGTTCGAGGTGGCGATCCAGGCCGCCATCGGCGCGAAAATCGTCGCCCGCGAAACGGTCGCCGCGCTGCGCAAAAACGTTCTGGCGAAGTGTTATGGAGGTGACATAAGCCGCAAGCGCAAGCTGCTGGAGAAGCAGAAGGAAGGCAAGAAGCGCATGAAACGTATCGGTAAAGTGGACATTCCCCAGGAAGCCTTTCTGGCAGTGCTCAGACTCGGGGAAGAGGCGCCCAAGTAGCCTGGATTCATTGAACGTTCATGCATTTTGTGGAAAACCGCTGGCGTCTATAAATTTTTGGTAACCACCGAAATTCCCTGATAGCGGGGGAGGGCGGGGCAGCGGAGTAGCGTTTTGAGCTATTTACGGCGCTTCAGCCGTGGTAACCGGCAACTTGACCGCGCGGAAGTAACCCGTAAACGCCGTTCAGGCGCGGCGATCCACATTAATTTCCACAGCGGACTTATTCGTCGCACTGGGCAAGAGGGAGCGGCTTCCCTCGGGCGAGAAAAGCCGCTCTCTCTACTGTCTTCCGGCTCCCGTTTAGCGCGGGGTGCGGGGGGCCGTCGTGCCGGGTGTCCGGCTGGGTATGGTCCGGGGCGCCGCTGCGCCGGTGGTCGCGCCTGCCGGGGCCGGCTGCACGGGCACACCGGATTTCGCGTTGTATGCCGCCACCACCGCTTCGGTGATATTGGTGGACTGCGCCGCCCAGAGCACGCCTGCCTGCTGCTGGCTGGCATCGAGAACGACGGTGTAACCCTGCTGTTGCGCATAGGCCTGCATCACCGCCGCCACCTTCTGCGCGAGCGCCTGATACATCTCGTTCATCTCGCTGGTAAAGTCGTTCTGCGCATCTTCCGCGCTCCGCTGCAGCGCCTTCTCCTTCTCGTCGATGGTGCGCAGGCGCGACTGCCGTTCGGCATCGGTCAGCTTGTCGCCGCTGGTCTGCAACTGCTTCTTCAGCGAATCGATCTCATCGCTCGACTGCTTAAGCTGGCTCTGCCGCGGCTCGAACTTGGTGCGCAGCTTACCGAAGTCCCGCTGACCTTCGTTGGTCTGCGCCACGGCCGGCTGAAAGAGGATGACGGCGACCTTGGTAGGGCCGACTGGTGCGGCAGCCGCGGCGGCCCCCGGGGCAGCCGGCGGCTCAGCAGCGGGTGTGGTCGGGGCGGCAGTCTGGGCTAGCGCGCTGACGCCAAACGTCGACGCAAGCAGGCACACGAGGGACAAAGAACGCTTCATTGGGTTGGGAAACTCCTTCAAGGTCGTATAAGGTGCAGATCGCCGCAGCATGCTGCGAAAAATGGCGTCTGGCGCATTCCCGGTCTTCCCTCTTGCGCACTTCCGTTGCGGACCGGGCCAGCGCTCTCGCGGGGCATGGCTTGCGCACAAGAGGACACGGATGAGGACTTCGGGAACTTGGTGCGATTATAGGTACCCCGTATGGGAGCGTCAAACCGGCGCCACAGCGAGCCGAGAGAGCTACATGTCGCCGGGTGCCCCATCCTGAGTGCAACGAAGGGTGGGAGGCCGCAACGGTCCTTCCGCCATCACTCTGCCGTCTGGGGTCTCGGGCAACGCGCGAGACCAGCGCAGTCGAAAGGCCAACCGCGCTAGAACGTCGTCGAGACCGCGAAGCGGAAGGTCTTCCTCGGCTCCCGCAACTGATACTGCGAGCCGTAGAACTCCTGCGATTGCGTATAGCTGTAGTCGCCCGCGCTGCCCGCCGGGAACATGCCGCGGGTGATCAGGTTCTCGCCGCGGAACTGCTCGAAGAGCCGCAGCGGATTGTACGCGTAGTAGATACGAAATGGAGCGCGCACGATGGGAAGCAGCACCGAGACCTCCGCGCCCAGAGACATGCGCGGGACGAAGTTCGTGCCGGCGATCGGCCGGATGTAATTGTTGAACTGGATCTGCTGGCCGCCCTGGCAGGATCCATTGACATAGACCGGGCATCCATAGAGCGGCGAGTTCAGCGCGTCCGCGCCCTGCACGCTCTGCTTCAACTGGCCCTTCAACGCCGCCATGGTCATGCCGAAGTCGTCGAAGAACTTGAGCGCCACCGGGCCGCCCAGCGGAATCCGGTACTCGACGTTGCTGGTGAAGCTGGTATCGCCGCCGACCGACACGATGCCGTAGGTCGGGATGGGGATCGTGATCGTGCCGAGCGTCGGATTGGTGGGATCGCGCGGCACTGGGGAACCGTCGGGATTGGTGAGCTGAAATTCGGTCCGCTGCGGAATGAAGGCGTAGGGCGTGCCGGAGCGAATATCGAAGCCGCGGATGTCCGCTTCGCCGCCGGTGTAGAAGCGGTTGAACGGCGGCGCCACATCTCCGCCAAATCCCTGGATGAAGGACGCCTGCAGGCGATATCCAAGCACGTTGCGGCCCTCTCGATTGGGACGCAATCCCTTCATCGCGTTGAAGTGCTTGTACTCCACCACCGGGCTGAAGTAGCGGACGTTGCCGCCCAGACCGGACAACTGGAAGGCGGCCGACAGTTCCTCGCCGCTGCGCGGATTATAGGGGTTGCTGATGGTGTTGTAGGCGTAACTGAACGAGACCTGGCTGGAGTAGATGCCCTGCAGCGCGTTCTGCCCCTGGATGCCGCTGCGGAAGGCCAGCGTCTGGAACAGCGTGGTCGAAGCCGGGCTGAAGGCCGTGATCGAGCTCTTGTTGAAGGAGTACGTAATGCCCACGCGCTTGAAGGATCGGCGGATGGGATAGCTGGCGGAGAGCGTAAGTCCGGTCGTCGACTGATTGTAGTTCTGCACCAGCGACTGCTGCGCCGCCGACAGGTTTCCGCCTCCGCTCGAAATCTGGTAATTCTTCGACGCGTTGTAATCGTACTTGCTGGAGAAGACCTGGAAGCCCAGCGAGAGCGGCGTGTTGCGGAAGTACGGCTCGGTGAAGCCGAACTGCAGGTTGCGCGACAGGTTGCCCAGGTTGGCCTGCACGCTCAGCGTCTCGCCCAGCCCCAGGAAGTTGTTGGTCGAGTAGTTGAGCCCCAGGAACGAACCCGACAGCCCGCTGACGCCGCCGTTCAGCCCGATCGAGTTCTTGCCCTTTTCACTCACCTTCAGCAGCAGTGCGACCGTGCCGTTCTCCTGGTCCTGGGTCGCGGTCGAATCCGTCTCCACCTTCAGCGGACTGAAGTAGTCGAGCTGGTTCAGGCGCAGCAGGCTGGACTCCCACAGGTTGCTGTTGTAGACCTGGCCTTCTTCGAGCAGCAGCTCACGGCGGATCACCTGATCCCGGGTGACCGTATTGCCGGTGAACTCGATGCGCGACACATAGAACGGCTTGCCTTCATCGATGTCGATATCGAGGTACACCAGCTTCTTCGCCTCATCGACACGCGGCGTGGGGTTGCCGACGAAGTTGATGTAGCCCAACTGCCCGTAGGCCTTGCGCAGGTTCTCGAGGCCCTTGCCGATCATCGTGGTGTTGAAGTAATCGCCGTCCTTGAGCTGGAACTGTGCCCGCAGCGCCTTGACGTTGATGTTCTTGTTCTTCATGCCGGTAAAGGTAATGCCGCCCAGCTTATAGCGCTCGCCCTCTTCGATGGGCAGGCGGATATCGATGCGTTTGCCCTTCTTGGGGCGGAAGGTAAGCAGCGACAGCCCGCCCTCGTTGCGAATGTGCGTCGAGGGTTCGCCCACCACCGCCTTGAAATAACCCCGGCTTTGATAGGTCTGGCGCACGCGCTCGGAGTCTTCTTCCAGCTTGCTCGCGTCGTAGGTGCGCGGAAACAGGTTCTCCAGAAAGATGGAGCGCGGAATGCCGATGGGCTTCAGGTTCTTCATGGAAGCCCGCAGCGTGCGTGAGTTCACATGTTGATTGCCGGTGAAGCGGATATTCCCCACCTTGACCGTCGGGCCTTCCTTGATGATGAAGTTGACAGAGACCGACGCCGGCGGAATCGTCTTCACGTCCGTCTTGATGTTGGCGAACTGGTGGCCGTGCTCGCCCAGCAGTTCCTTCAGCACCGTCACCGCCCGCGCGATGCGCGTGGGGTCGTACTGGCTTTCGACCGAGAGCCCGACCTTTTCCTTCTTGAAACGGTCCAGCACATCCGATTGCGAAACCGAGCTCAGGCCCTTGTAGTTGATCTCGCGAATCGTGGGCTTCTCCCGCACGAAGATGTCCAGCACCACGCCCTTGGGGGTCTCTTCCCGCTCGATGCGTACATCTTCGAAGTAGCCGGTGTTCCACAGTGAGTTGAAGTCGCGCTCCACGCTGGCCGGGTCATAGGCGTCGCCCACGTGCGTGAACAGGCGCGCCAGCACCGTCTCCTTGGGGATACGGCGGTTGCCGATGACGCGAATCTCGGAGACGACATCGCCGCTCTGTCCCAGTGCTGGAATCACGCAGCAGCAGAGGAGCAGCAGTACCCCCAGTGCCTTGAAGTGAAACGGCCGTACGGTCTTGCCCTGCTGAATCTGGGAGCTCACGCTCCGTCGGATGACGGGAAAAATAGGCACACCCTCACTGCAACAAAATCGATCGTGATGTCTTCCTGGTGGAAAAGCCGATTATATGTGACGGAGCAGCCAGTACCCAAACCGGCGGGGCATCGGGTAGTGTCTCAGCTTGAAATTCAAGATTCTTGACGCGCGCATCGGCTCCATCTCTGATGCTATGGTTAACCCAAATC
>JBPCNO010000123.1:0-6942 GCA_051001135.1 Acidobacteriaceae bacterium | reverse complement strand
CCGCCATCGCCATCTCCATCCAGATCGCGCCCCTTCTCGTCCTTGGGCGATTCCAGGAAGCCCTCGACATATTCGGCCTGCCCCTGCGTCTTCCAGAAATCCACGACCGCCGAGATCTCCGCCTCGGTGACAAATGGCGCGTGCACGCGCTGCAGCCGCGAGGTGCCGGGCGGCAGGAAGAGCATGTCACCGCGCCCCAGCAGCGCCTCCGCGCCGTTGCTGTCGAGGATGGTGCGCGAGTCCACTTTGGTAGAGAGCCGGAACGAGATGCGCGTGGGCACGTTCGCCTTGATCAGCCCGGTGATCACATCCACCGAGGGCCGCTGCGTGGCCAATATCAGATGGATGCCGACCGCGCGGGCCATCTGCGCCAGCCGGGTGATCGCCTCTTCCACGTTGGCCTTGTCCAGCATCATCAGGTCGGCGAGCTCGTCGATGATGATGATGATGTAGGGCAGCGGCTTCTGCTCCTCCGCGTCCTCGAACATGCTCGGCGTGCCGTTGTCGAACAGCTTGTTGTACTGATCGATATTGCGTACGGAACGCGACGCGAGCAGCTTCAGCCGCCGCTCCATCTCGCGCACCGCATTGCGCAGCGCATTGGCCGCCAGCTTGGGCTCGGTGATGATGGGCGTGAACAGGTGCGGTATGCCCTCGTACATGCCCAGCTCCACCCGCTTGGGATCGACCAGGATCATGCGCACCTGCTCCGGCGTCGTCTTGTAGAGCACCGACATGATCATGGCATTGATAGCCACCGATTTGCCGCTACCCGTTGATCCCGCGATGAGCACGTGCGGCATGGTGGCCAGGTCCGCGGTCACGATGCGGCCGTTGATGTCCTTGCCCATCGCGAGCGTGAGCCGCGATTTGCTGTGAACGAAGTTCTCCGCCTCCACCACATCGCGCAGCCAGATGGTCTCGCGGGTGCTGTTCGGCACCTGAATGCCCACCGTGCTCTTGCCCGCCATGCGCTCGATCAGGATGCTCTCGGCGGCCATGGCCAGGCACAGGTCGTCCGCCAGCCCGGTCACACGCGAATACTTCACGCCCGCCTCGGGACGAAACTCGAAGGTGGTCACCACCGGCCCCGGGTTGATCTGCGTCACCTGTCCACGCACGTCGAACTCGGCGCACTTCTCCACCAGCACCGTGGCCTCTTCACGCAGTTCGTCTTCGCGCACGATCTGCGAGTCCTCGCTGCGGTGCAGCAGGGTCGTAGGCGGCAGACGGAATCCACTGACCGACTTGACCGGAACGGTGACCAGGTGAACGTCCGCATCGGCGCGCTCGCCGATCGAGATGCTGTCGTGTGCGCGGGGTGCAACCGGCAGTTCAGGCTCCGGCTTGTCGCGGAAGGGCGCGGCTTCGAACGGCGCTTCATACTCCTCATCGTCCAGGACGGGCTCCACCTCCGGTTCCGGATCCGGTACCGTGGCGCGTGGCATCTGCTCCCATAACGAAGGAGTGGCCGGCGGGTTCTGCAGATAGGCTGCGTCCTCCTGCGTCTCCGCAAAGGCTGCCCGGCGATGGAGCGGCGTGTCGTCCTCGTCCTCTTCTTCCGCTTTCCGCCCAAAGCGGCTTACGAACGCAGCAAAGAGACTGCCGCGCGCCGTGGGCCGTCCGGCCATGCTGACCGCCGCCTCAGTGCGCGTCTTCTGTTTCTGGTTCCTGTCGGCTGCCGCTTCTATCCGCAGCCGCTTGCGGCGCAGCTTCCAGTTGTGCACACGGTCGCGCCAGGTGTACACAAACGCGAAGCGGACCAGAAGCCACTGCCGCGCCGCGCTGAAGCTGAAGGTGGTCGTCAGCAGCATTGCGACGGCGAGAATCGCGAGCACCACCACGCAGGTTCCGGGAAAATTCAGCCATGCGGTGAGCGTATCTACCGTCAGCCGGCCGAGGACGCCTTCAACCGGCACCGCCCCACGCCAGTGCAGATGCCCGGGCAGCAGCGCCAAGGCCGCGGGCGCGAACAGCAGGTAGAGCAGAAAGCCGGCGAGCTTGGCGATAGGTGAACCAACCACCCGCGAGCGCATCCAGCTAATGCCCAGCAGTATCAGCATCAACGGCAGGCAGAACGCCGCGACGCCATCGAATTGAAACAGCAGATCGCTGAGCGCGGCGCCGACCACGCCCACCCAGTTTTCAGCGGTGTGCGCGCCGGCTGCCCCGACGACAGTATTCAGCGATGGGTCCGACGGTCGATAGGAGACCAGTGCGAGGAGCAGGAGGCCGGCAGCGACCAGCAGCACGAGGCCGACCAGCTCATTGAGCCGGCGGTTTCGTGTGGGCGTAAGTACAACTTTGAGCGGCTTCATGAAGGCGAGACGCGGCGGTCACCGAACATCCGCAGCCATGCGGACGCGGTCCTCAAGTGATCCAGACGCCAGAGCAATTCCATTGTCGCAAAAGAGGCCACCCCGCGTTTGGAAAACCGTCGCCGGGAACCGTGGGTGACACGTTACGGTTGTGACGAGCCGGCCATCTCGTCATTCCCGAGCGGAACCCGGGTGCCCCATCCTGAGCGGCTGTATCGCGAAGGGTGGGAGGCCGCAGCCTCTAACCCGCCGCCAGTTTGGCACCAAAGGCGAGCAGCAGAAGGCCCAGCACGATCCGGTACACCGCGAACAGCACGAAGCCATGCCGCCGCACCCACATCAGGAACCACTCCACCACCGCTAGCGCCACGAAGAAGGAGACCACCAACCCGATGACCAGCACGATCCACCGATGCCCATTCATCACCAGTGGTGCGAGCGATTCGGCGGGAAAGGGACTGCCGGCCAGCGCTTTGGCGGCATGAGCGCTGGCAGCAGCGTGAGCATGACTGGGGTGCAGCGTGCGCAAGGCCTCATAGCCGGTTGCCGCGATCATGGTTGGAATGGAGACCAGGAAACTGAACTCCAGCGCCGCCGAGCGTGTCATCCCGACGATCTGCCCGCCGGCGATGGTCGACATGGAACGCGACGTGCCGGGAAAGACCGCCGAAAATATCTGGCAGAAACCCACCCAGACGGCCTGGCTTAACGACATCCGCTCGATGTCTGCCGTTAACGCGGTGCGCCGCACGCTCCAGGCGTCCACCACCCACATCACAATGCCGCCGATCAGCAGCGACATGGCCATGATGTGCAGGCTCTCCAGATGTTTCCCAATCACCTTCGCCAGCAGCCATGACGGAATAGCGGTGACCACAAAGGCGATCATCGTGAGCGATATGGGATGGTTCCACACGGTGCGATCGCCGTTTTCGCCGCGCGGGAAGGTGCGGATGAACTCGATGATGCGGCTACTGAAGAGCAGCAGCAGCGCCAGAATCGCGCCCAGTTGAATGACCACCGTGTACATCTTCCAATAGGCGTCGCCCAGGTCGATGTGCAGCAGCGCTTCCGCGATGCGCAGGTGTGCGGTGGAGCTAACGGGCAGAAATTCTGTCAGGCCCTCCACGATGCCGAGCAGGACAGAGAGAACGTAATCGTTCAAGTATTCCTCGGGCTATGGAGCGCTCTTATTCGCGATCGACGCCGTAGATAGGGATGGACTGCTGCAATTTGTATATCAGAGTGGCAGCGCGCGCGGCGTAATCGCTGGCAGGATAAGTTTTCTGAAGTTTAGCTGAAATTGCGCCCGCCCGATCATGCGCCGCGCTCGCTTTCTTGTCGTCGCCGCTTCCCGCATAAATATCTCCCGCGGCGGCCTGCCGGTAAGCGGCTTCGTACAGCGCCTCCGCTGCTTTGGGCGAGTCCGGATGCTCGTCCGCATACTTTTCGAACAGCTCCGACTCTTTCTCCGGACACTTGGTCGAGCCCTGCCAGTCACCGCAGATCTTGTTATCCAGCATGTCCCATGCGGCGAGGTCGGCCCACTTGCTGTGCGGATACTTCTTCTCGATCTTGTGCATCTCGTCGTCATCGATCTGCTGGCGCAGATAGCTCTCCTTCTCCTGCGCCGATGGCCGCGAGAACACGTCCGCCTTCTCCAGTTGCCAGCGAATGTCGGCCGCCCGCCACATGGCCTCCGGCGCGCGCTGCGACTGCGGAAAGATTTGCACGGTGCGGGTGTAGAGCAGGCGCGCATCCTGCGCTGCGCGGTGTGGCGCGTGTGGCTCGCTGGCAGTCATCTCCGCGGTCGCGGCGGCGCCAAACAGGATCGCGTCGCCATTGGGAGTGGCCGCCGAGATCACCCCCGCGTCTTCGATCCATCCGGAGATAGGTGGAGTGGCGGTCTCGGTGTCGAAGACCGGCGCGTCCTGCGCGCGGTTCTGTTCGACATCCGTATTCGCGAAGACGCGCAGCCATTTGCCGCTGCGCTCCGCGATAATCAACTCGCGTCCGGGACTGATCCGGTCCAGCCGCTGCGAATCGGCGTTCGCCGCAATGTAAATAGGCGACTCGCGAATCAGCGTGCCGGTTTGGCCGGAAGGCGGCTTGTCTGGAGTCAGCAAGGGAAGCACGCGCAAGGGAAGTGCGCAGAGAGGCAACGTCAGCAGCAGGGAAGAGAGCAACACCGGAGCCTTCACCCGGTCAGAATACCCTCTCCGGCGGGCTCTGCATCGGTCTGGCTTGCAGGACTGTGGCTCAGCACGCGGCTGAGCACCTCCGGCTCCACATTCCCGCCGCTGACCACCGCCACTGCGCAGCGGAAGGAAGGCAGTTGGTCAGCAAGGTAGAGCAGCGCAGCCGGGGCGACGGCTCCGCTCGGCTCCGCGACCAGCCGCGCTCCAAACAGGATGGTGCGCATGGCCGCTTCGATCTCCGCCTCGGTCACGGTAAGGATCGCATCGACGTATCGCTGCATGTGGGCGAAGTTCAATGCACCCACCGACTGTGTGCGCAGTCCATCGGCGAGCGTTCTGCCGGTCTGTTCGGCCGTAAAGTGAACCACACTGCCCGCGCGCAGGCTCTCCGCCGCATCGCCGGCCAGCAGCGGTTCTACTCCGATCACGCGCACGTCGGGCCGGCTGAGCTTGACCGCCGCGGCGATACCGCTCAGCAGTCCACCCCCGCCCACCGGCGCCAGAATCAGATCCACGTCCGGCATATCTTCCAAGATCTCGAGACCACACGTTCCCTGCCCGGCGATGATCGCCGCATCGTCATAGGGAGGAATGATGGTGTAGCCATGCCGCGCCGCCAGCTCTTCCGCGCGCGCCTTGCGCTCCAGGCTTGCCGGCCCCACAGTCACAATCTCCGCTCCCAGCGCCGCCGTTGCCAGCCGCTTGACCTCCGGCGCATTCGACGGCATCACGATCACAGCGCGGATACCCAGCGCACGCGCCGCATACGCCACTCCCTGGGCGTGGTTGCCGCTGGAATAGGTGATCACTCCATACTTGCGATCGGCGGCAGGAATCTGCGCGACCTTGTTGTACGCGCCGCGCAGCTTGAAGCTTCCAATCGGCTGCAGGCTCTCGGCTTTCAAATAACAGGCGCTGTCACCGGGGCAGGGAAGCCGCACCAGCGGCGTGCGCACAGCAGTGCCCTGCAGGCGCTGCTGTGCTTCTCGTAGGTCGTCGAGTGTGATCATGTTCAGAGCAGTTCTCCTCAGGTGTGCTCTTCAGGCGAACGCCGTCACGCTGAGCGCCTGCCCTTGGCGCGAAGAATCCATACGCAGGCCAGCTTCGCTATGGATTTTTCGTCGCTCGCTTCTCAGAATGACGACCCACGACGTGAGCGGGAGCGAACTCCCAAGGTTAGATCTCCAGAATGACCGGCATGATCACCGGGCGTCTGCCGGTGTTCTTCTGGATATAGCGCTTCAGGTCCTGCCGGATCTTCTCTTTCATCACGCCTGGGTCGGCCTTCTCCTCCGCCGAAGACTCTTCGAGCGTGCGCGATACGATCTCGCGCGATTGCCGGTTCAGCGGCAGATCGCCTTCGACAAAGCCCTTGGTGACCACTTCGGGCGTACCCTCGACCTTGCCCGTCACCTTGTTGATGGTGATGATGGCGATCACCAGCCCATCCTCGCTCAGGTGGCGGCGGTCGCGAATGATGAGGTCTTCGACCACGTCGGCGGAGGAGCCGGCGTCCAGCAGTACGCGCCCCGCCGGTATCTTGCCGTTCTTGGTCGCCGAGCCCTTATCCAGCTCAAGCACGTCGCCATCTTCGAGCAGGATCGCATTGTCGGAGACGCCGATCTCCATGGCCAGCTTCGCGTGCCGCTGCAGATGACGGAAATCGCCGTGTATCGGAACGAAGAACTTGGGCCGGATCAGGTTGATCATCAGCCGCAGCTCTTCCTGACTGCCATGGCCGCTCACGTGGATCAGGCCGGATGCGCCGTCGTCGTAAATCACGTTGGCTTCACGGCGGCACAGGTGGTCGATGACGCGGTAGATGCTCTTCTCGTTGCCGGGGATGACGCGCGAGCTAAGCACCACCGTATCGCCGCGATCGATGCGCGCATGCTTGTGGTTATCCACCGCGGCGCGGGAGAGCGCGGACATCGGTTCACCCTGCGTGCCGCTGATCAGGATGCAGACATCTTCCGGCGCGAAGTCGCGCACCTGCCCCGGATGGATGACGAGGCCGCCGGGAATGTTCAGGTAGCCGAGGTCCTGCGCGACCTCGGAGGATTCCAGCATCGAACGGCCCACGATCGCCACCTTGCGTCCATGCAGATGCGCGAGTTCGAGCGCAATGCGCATGCGGAAGATGGATGACGAGAAGCAACTGAAGAAGAGCTTCTTCTTGGTACGCGAGAAGATCTCATCCAGGCGCGGCCGCACCGCCCACTCACTCGGGGTATAGCCGGGACGGTCCACGTTAGTGGAGTCCTGCAGCAGCGCCAGAACGCCCCGCTTGCCGTACTCGGCAAAGGTCTGCAGATCAAAGGACTTGCCGTCCGGTGGCGAGAGGTCGATCTTGAAATCACCGGTATGGATGACGATGCCGACGGGCGTTTCGATGGCCAGCGCCACGCAGTCCACCAGGCTATGGG
>JBPCNO010000122.1:0-43779 GCA_051001135.1 Acidobacteriaceae bacterium | reverse complement strand
CGGCATGACCATGGTTCATGGCATGCCGTGCGGGCACTCTCGGAATCGGATTCAAGGCTTAGTTTCGCTTGCCCGTGTTGAGCACGCGTTCTATGCCGAGAGGTCCAAGGTCGAGAATGTCCGGGGCCCCGTCGCCGTTCATATCGAGCGTTAGCGCCGATTGCCCGTCAGTTCCCGCAGTGTTGCTGAATGAGTTGTAACCGTTGAGGTAGCGCGGTTCCGTTGCGCTGAGCGTACCGTCGCCGTGTCCCAGAAGCAGAGTGACCTCTCCGGAAACGTTGCCGGAGCCACCGACGAGCATGGCTATGTCGGTATGTCCATCGCGGTTGAAGTCCGCCGCGACAAGGTTTGAACCGAAGCGGAGGGTGTCGGTCGACGTCCCGCTGCCAAATGTCCCATCACCGCGGCCCAATTGCACAACTACCTGGCTGGGAGTGGCATTGCTCGGTTGTCCTTGATCGCTGGATGTATAGACCAGGTCTAACTTTCCATCCCGGTTCATATCTGTCAGAATCATGCCGCCGATGGCGGTAGAGAGCGGCTGGGAATGGCTCAGCACGAAGGAACCTTTGCCGTTTCCAAGCAGAGTAAAGAAAAAGCCCCCGAACCCATTAGGGCCGCTCGCATCGCCAAGAAGAACCAGATCGACATTGCCATCCTTGTTAAGGTCTCCTTCCAGGATGCTGCTGATGTTGAGTATTCCGGAGGGAAGCGCAACCGGGTTCTTGAAGGTGCCGTTTCCGTTACCCAGAGCAACTCCCCAATCGCCGACCAGATCGAGGCGTTTGTCGTGGTTTACGTCCAGCAGGTACGCCGCATTGGTAACCACCCCCACAGCCGCCTGTCCAAGTAAGGTATAGGTCTTCGCAGGGGCGAAGCTGCCGTCGCCTTTGCCCAGCAGCACGACCGTGTCCCCGCTGATCTTCGGTGGCGCCTCCGCCTCCGGCCGGTTACTGCGAGTCACAACCAAATCCATGTGGCCGTCGCCGTTTACATCTCCGGCAGAGATGACTCCGTGGGTGAGAATGATCGGGTAGGTCTTCGACGTTGAGAAGTACCCTTTGCCGGTTCCCCCGAAAACAGTGACGGAGCCCTGACACGTAGCGCACAGAGATTGATTGACGACGGCAACATCCGGGATCCCGTCGCCATTGAAGTCCGCGCTGACCATGGATTGCGGAATTGGCGTGTACGCTGTCTCGGCGCCTTTAAAGTAGCCGCTTGGCGTGCCAATCAACAAATGGGTGCCCTCTCCGATGATGTCAAGGTTTCCATCGTGGTTCACATCGGCTGCTGCGATTCCGTAGGGTCCGGCAACTCCGTTGTAGATCCGGCTGTAGCTGAAGGTGCCGTTTCCTTTACCGGAGAAGATTTCGGCCGGACCGCCGTTTCCATCGTTTGCGATGGCGATGTCCAGATCTCCATCTCGGTTGAAGTCCTGGATGAGGAGACTCACTGGCTGCGTCATGCCATTGCCGGACCGCGCGGGCTGTGGATTGCTCAGGGAGGGCGCCTGGGTGAAGCTGCCATCACCCTTTCCCAGCCAGACACTCACGCTGTTGCCCTGCGCAACCGCGAAGTCGAGATGCCCATCATGATTCAGGTCTCCGGAATCTGCGAAGGCAGACGCGGTATTCGAGCTCACTGTCTTACCCGGTGAGAAGTTGCCGTCGCCTTTGCCCAGGAGGATCTGGATCCCCGCTGTCCCCTGCACCACCAGATCACGCTTGCTATCCCCGTTGAAGTCCCCTGATGTGAGTGCCTTCGTGTACTGCGCCGGCGCAAACGCCTGGCCAGTGCTGAACGAGCCATTGCCGGTATTCAGAAGTATCTGAATCCCACCGGCAGTATCGGAGGCGGTGCTGCTGACGGCGATGTCAGGTCGTCCATCTCCATTGAAGTCGGCCAAAAAAAGCCCTGTGGTGACGAGTCCGATGTGGAAGGAAAAGGAAGGAGAGGTATTGAAGTCGCCGTGACCGTCGTTGAGGTATACGGCAAGCGTTCCGTTATCGATAGGGCCGCTGGAGACAAAATCGGCGTTTGTGGCCTCGATCAGGTCGGCGTATCCGTCTCGATTGACATCGACAAGCTGCATGGAAGCTGGGGCTAGAGCCAGTGTGCTGATCACCCTGGGGGTGAACGCTCCATTGCTGCTCCCTTGCAGCAGTACCAGCGAGTTCAGTTGATCGGCGGGCGCAAGCAGGATGTCGGGATTTCCATCGTGGTTCACATCTCCAACAGCGAATGGATAGCCGCTTGGATAAATGCCGGTAGTGGTGGAATTGAGAAGGCTGGCGGTTGAGAACTGTTGAGCTAAGGCAGCGGGTACCAATCCAAGGCAAATGAATGGCAAAAGAAGAGCACGAACATCGATTCGCATAGCGACGTTGTCCTTAAACTAGAATCACTCCACGAAAGTGAGCAAGCAAACTCATCCCCCATAGGGCCTCGGTTTTAAACTGACTTGCATGCGCCCTCTCTTGTTCCTTGTTCTCTTCGCCGGCTCCGCCCTCGCGCAAGGATCTCTCCAGCAACAAATTCGTAGCATTGCGGCGGAGGCGCACGGGAAAGTATCCGTGGCTTGCTCGTTGCCCGGTCCTTCGTTTCGCTCGGCGCTGGACTGCGATCTCGATCCGAACGCCCACCCTCCGATGCAGTCCGTCTTCAAACTACCGCTGGCGCTGACGGTCCTGCATCAGGTGGAGCAGCAAAAGTTCTCGCTCGACCAGCCGATACGCTTCCTGCCGGAAGACCGTATTCTGCCCAAGCCCTATAGCCCCTTGCAGGACGAATATCCGGATGCAGGCGTTGACGTGCCCTTGCGAACACTCCTGCAGATGACCGTTTCGCTCAGCGACAATACAGCGGCCGACATTCTGCTGCGGCTTGTGGGCGGTCCAAAGGCTGTCAGCCAATACATCGCCTCCCTCGGCATCACCGGCTTTCATCTTCAGGACGGAGAGCGCGGGCTGCATCGCGATGCGGCCCTCCAATACCGGAACTGGTTTGAACCGCAAGGAGCGGTTCAGCTTCTTCGCAGGATCAGCGATCATTCGCCACTGACAGCCGAGCACACTGGATTGCTCCTGGACTGGATGCGATCTTCGACTCCGGGGAAGCGTCTACAAGGCGATCTCCCCAAAGGAACCAGTGTGGCTCACAAGAGCGGAACCTCGGATGTCTACAACGGCGTCGCTCACGCGACCAATGACATAGGTCTGATTGCTTTGCCGGATGGACGGCAGCTTGCGATTGCCGTGTTCGTCACCGACTCGACGGCCGAAGAGGCCACACGAGATAGAGTCATCGCACATATAGCCAGAGCTGCCTATGAGGCTGCTATACGGAATCACTAGTCTTGCTCGTACCAGATGTAGTGTGCTCCGACGATCTCCCGCGTGGTTTCCGAATTGCGCTTCACATCAACTTTCTCTAGCTCTTGATCGTGTGCGAGCTTTCGTCCCAGGTTACCGGGCGCTTGCGGAAGTAGGATTCATTCGCCATGTGGCAGGCGATCGCCGCATGGTTCCCGAAGACCGCATCCTCCACCACTGGCTTCCGTGACTTGACCGCCTGGAAGAAGTTCCACAAGTGCGGTTTCATGTCGTCCCAGTCGTGCCCGCGGTAGATCGCATCTTCGTCGAACGGTTCCTTGCCCAGAGGTGGATCATGCTCCTGGTGCCACTGCCGCACATATTCTGCACGCATGGCTTGCGGAAAGCCGGACGAATAGTAGCTCGGTCCGGTGTCTTTGCCGGTTTGCGGAGCATAGCGCAGTTGCAACTCGGCGGCATCGAGGATGCCTTTCGGCCCCATGAGCCGGGCCAGCTCGGGCGTCTCCGTGCCCAGCCCCAGGCGCACATACACCGGGATACCGTGGTAGTCGAACAGCACCGTGTGCAGGTCCGGCATATTGCGGCCGTCCTTCCAGCGGAAGATGCCGCCTAGTGCGGAGGCCGACCGCGGCGGCTCATTCCATCCCAGCGTGTACATCATGCCGCTGATCAGGTGCACCATCAGGTCCCCGCCCACGCCCGTGCCGTATTCCTTCCAGCAGCGCCAGCGCGCAAATCGCTCCGGGTTGAACGGGATCTTCGGAGCGCCGTTCAGCCACGTCTCCCAATCCAGATTCTGCGGTGAAAGATCCGTCGGCGGCGGGTACTCCCACGCGCCGGTGGGATCGTTGCGCCCCAGCGTAAGCTCGACCATCTCCACCTCGCCGATAGCGCCGCTCCGGTAAAGCTCGCGAGCCTTGGCGCAGAGCGCGGAGCTGACCCGCTGCGATCCGATCTGCACGATGCGGTTATTCTTCTTCGCCGCGTCCACCATCTCGAATCCCTCTGCGGCGGTGTGCGACATCGGCTTCTCGCAGTAGATATCCTTCCCGGCGTCGCAGGCGTCCACCACCACACGCTTGTGCCAGTGGTCCGGGACCGCCGCCACAATGCAGTCGATCTCCTTGTTATAGAGCAGTTCCTGATAGTGGCGGGTGGTAGGCAGGTTGGGATTGCCGGTAATCTCCTTCGCGAGCGTATGCCGCCCATCGTACAAATCCGCGGCCGCTACACACTGCACGCCGGGAAGCGTGATGGCATCCGCCAGCAGTCCGGAGCCTTGCATCCCGATGCCGATGATCCCGAAGCGTATCTGATCGCTCGGCGCGACCGGCTTGGCCGGGGCAGTCGATACGGACTGCGCCTCCAGCAGAATGGCCTGGGGCGTAAGCAGGCCCCCCGCCGCAACCGCGCTGCTTTGTAGAAAGGCCCGGCGGGAAAAATCATGCTTCATGCGATGCCCTCCTTGATTGGGTTCTTCATTCTTCGGCATTCCGGCTCAACGCACTTTAGCCGTTCCATCGGAGCCACCGCATCCACTCACTTCTTTACCGGCGAGATGGAAACCTCCTTGAAGAACACCACATCGTTGTCACTGTGGTTCTGCAATCCGATCCAGCCGAGATTTGGCCGCAGTCCGCGCTCTGGCTCGAAGTCGAACTTCCGTGGCGGCACCGGATCACCCTCTTTGTAGTCCGTCACCTTCACGCCGTTGAGCACCACCACGGTGCGCGGCCCATCAACCGTAATGTCCATGGTGTTCCACTGCGGCCCCGGCTTCCACGCGGTCGCGAGCGGTTTGGTCAGCGAGTAGAGCGTTCCGGTGGAATGATACTCGTCTTCCTTGGAAGTCTCGGGGTGATTGTCGATCTGCACCTCATAGCCATAGTGAACTGGCATCCATGGCTCGCGCGGCTCGACGGGGATGCGAATAAATACGCCGGAGTTATCGTTTGTATCGCGCATCCGGTAGACCACGTGGATCGTGCAATCGCCGATCTTGCCCCCGGTCCAATAGAGCAGTCCCATGCCTCCATGGCTGTGGATCTCTCCATTGACGACAGTCATCCCCCCGGGGCCGACGTGCTTCCATCCGGTGAGGTCCTTCCCGTTGAAGAGTTGTCTGGAATGTCCCTGGCATGCATTCTCATTGCTGTTGGCGGCGAAGGCGATGGTGGAGAACGAGATCGTCATGCAGACGAAAAGAGTCAGCGTTTGCAGCATGCGTGCACCCCTGTCTTTGTGCTGTAGCGGAAGAGTCTTGGCTCTCCAGTTGCATGAGGCTCAATGATGCAAGCCCATGGCCCCTTCGAGTGTCGACCACGCTTGGGTAGAAAGGCTACGTCTTTTTTACTCTCTTCCGCTCTTCGAACGCGATGGCAAGCCCAGTTCCGGAAGCCGGTGCGGAGACCGCCTGACATGGCCGAACGCGGCTAGGCGCGGCACACAGAGCGAACGAAACGCGAGTAAGGCGGCAGCACTAAAAGATGATCCCTGTCGGCCGAAATACTCCCCGAGATTCAGGCGAAGCAACTATGGCAGCTATAAGCCAGACAAAATTAGCCCAGAGAATATAGCGCTCCTTCGTCCTTCTCCACATTACAGTTTGTTGAAGAGCCCTGCGATGGCGGTTGATTCTTCCGCAAATATGAATTCCCGTTAAATAGGTGAGCGCGCCGTCATAGCTTCACCCTTCTTTAACCTGCTGTTGGTCTAGTCGGTTCAGGCGATCAACGCCTGTGACTCATATTCCCAGCGGGGCCTAAGTGTTTTTATCGGTTTGTAACACTATATCGAAAAATGTAAATCGGTCGCGTGTGCAAGCGATCATCCTTCTTGCATGTGCCGTGGCACTCTTTCCGTTCGCCACGGTCGCGCCGGCGGCGGGTCAGGTAGCCAAAGGCTCCATCACCGGCACCGTTACCGATACCACCAGCGCAGCCCTTCAGGGAGCGCAGATCAAGCTCAAGCCGGAGACGCAGACCGCTACTACAGACGCGGAAGGCCATTTCACCCTGACGGGCCTGCCCCCCGGTCACTATACGGTGACCATCTCCTATCTCGGCTTTCAACCATTCACCAGCGAAGTGGATATCAACACCGGCGCCGCTACCACCCTGAACGCCTCCATGGCCATCGTGAACTCGAGCCAGCAAGTCACCGTCCGGGCGGAGCGCGAGGTGGGCGAAGCCGAAGCGCTCAATCGCCAGCGCGTGGCCGATCACATCGTGCAGGTGCTCCCCGCCCAGGTGATCAACAGCCTGCCCAACACAAATATCGCCGATGCCGTTGGACGCCTGCCGAGCGTATCGCTCGAGCGGGACGAGGGCGAAGGCAAGTATATTCAGATCCGCGGCACGGAGCCACGGCTGAGCAATGTAACCATCGACGGCATCGACGTTCCGTCGCCCGAGAACGTCCGCAATGTGAAACTGGACGTGATTCCCGCCGACCTGGTCGAGTCGGTTGAGTTGAGCAAGACGCTCTCCGCCAACCAGGACGGCAACGCGATCGGCGGCTCCGTCAATCTGGTGACCCGTACCGCTACCGACCAGCCGTACTTTGCAGTGGAGGGTCTGCTGGGTCATACGCCCATCGCCGGGGGACGCGGCCTTCATCAGGTCTCTTCCACCTATGGGCGCCGGTTCCTGGAAGGGAAGAAACTGGGCCTCATCATTGGCGGCAGCTATGACTGGAACGGCCGAGGCATCAATGACATCGAGCCCAGTCCTGCGGTCAACACCATCTTCGATGCGAGCGGCAACTCTACCCCCGCAACCGTCAACGCGCCCAATGGAATCAACCTGCGCGACTATCACTACGACCGTACCCGGTTTGGTTTCGCCGGCACACTCGATTACCGACTCAGCGACGTCTCCAGCGCCTATCTTCGCGGGCTGTACTCCCACTTCAACGACAATGGCGAGAACTGGAACTACATACTCACTCCCGGTAACTTTACCTCGCCCACTACCACCGACAGCACCGGCAGTACGAGCCTGACGAACGTCGAGCGCAAGCCTGTCCAACAGATTTGGAGTCTCCAGGCAGGCGCGCATCAAGAGCACGGCAATTACGTTTGGAACTATCGAGCCGCGCTGTCTCAAGCCCATCAGGTAGGTGGCTTCTCCAACGCGAGCTTCGGTAATAGCAATCCCGTTCAGTTCGATGTCACTCAGGCTGACCCATTCACTCCCCAATTCACCGTGCGGAACGGCGTCAATATCTACGATCCGGCCCAGTACAGCCTCTCCGGCCTCACTTTCCAGGACAATCACGCATTCGAACGCGATCTCGTTGGCGAACTGAGCCTGGCAAGACGCTACACCCGCGGATCGAAGTACGGCGCCTTCGAAGCCGGTTTCAAAATGCGCGACGTGATCAAGAGCCAACTCTACAATCAGTCGACATTCAACGGCGGCGGCTCTCCCATGAGCAATTTTCTCAGTTCATTTCGAGACACCAGCTACTACTTTGGCCGCTATACCTTCGGTCCCGTGCCGCGGTACGACAGAGTTCTTGCGTATTACAACGCGAACACCGGCGCCTTCACAGGCGGTCCCGATACGGTTACAAATCTTCAGAATGACTTCCGCGTTAGCGAGCGTGTTTACGCTGGCTATGGCATGAACACCATCACTATCAGTCGTGTCCGTCTGCAGACCGGGCTCCGCTTCGAGACCACGCAGACCAACGTTCGCGCGAACGCGCTTACCATCACTCCCGGCGGCTTTACCACGACACCCACCAGCGCCAGCAACACCTATACCTACGCGTTGCCGAGTATCCAGGCGCAGTACAACTCCACCAGTGATAGCGACATCCGCGTTGGCTATGGAATCGGTATCGCTCGGCCCAACTACGGCGACCTGGCCCCGTATCAGAACTACGACCCCACCGGCAATCCTCCGGTGGTCTCCGGCAATCCGAACTTGAAACCGACTTGGGCGCACAACTTCGACCTGCTCGGTGAAAAATACCTCAAGCAGGTTGGCCTGATTCAGCTCGGCGTCTTCTACAAGCAGTTCTACCAGCCCATCTACGTCGAGCAGAACACCATTACCACGGGCCCTCTCGCCGGCTTGCAACAGCAGCAGCCGGTCAATGGTCCATCCGCCCATCTGCTCGGACTTGAGGCTTCTTTCCAGCAGCACCTCACCTTTTTACCTGGAGCACTGAACGGCACCGGCTTTCGCGGGAACTACAGCTACACCACCTCCCGCGCCGACGTGCCTGGACGCTCCGATCATCCCTCGCTGCTGCGCGATGCGCCGAGCAACTGGAACATCGATGCCACCTACGACAAGTATCGGGTGTCCGCCCGCATGGGGATTACGCACAACGACGGCTATATCTGGGCGTACAGCAGCGATCCGGTCAATGCGCCTGGCGGTCTTCGCGGGCCCAACGGAGACAACTATCTCTACCCGCACACGCAACTGGATGCGCAAGCCAGTTATCTGGTACCGCGAGGCCGCGGCCTAAGCGTGATCGCATCCTTCCTGAACCTCACCAATGAGGTCTTCGGCTTCTACAACGGAAGTGAGCGCTACCCGAATCAGCGGGAATACTACAGCCCCACTTATACCTTCGGACTACGCTGGTCCCGCTCCCCGGAAAACTAAGACCGAACGCGAAGGCTTGCTTGGTGTCATCCCGAGCGAAGTCGGGGGATCCGCTTCTGTTCCCTCTACAGCAATTGAGTGGGACGCTCAGCCTTCGCGTTTGGCGACACTCCAGCCGCTCCTCGATACGGCCTGTTTCGCCCCATCTGTGCTTTCATCGAGAATCAGGACTCTCGTCGAGAATCGCTGTTGCGGAGTTGCGTGGGCGCCGGAGCGCGGTTGAGCTAGACTGCATTTTAGGCGTTGCGCCTACCGCGCATCCGAGATCTTTATCCAGGCTGCCGAGTTCCTTCTCGCGGTTTGTAAGGCCCACTTGAAAATGCTGAATCGTTTCGAGAACGCAACCACTACGATGACGAACGCCGACAGTCTACCGGCTGAGACTTCCAGGCTACGCGCCTTTATCCCCGCTCTCTGGTTTGCACTCATCTCGTCCATCTACTTCGCCGATATTTTCCTCAGGGCCAGCCGCAAATGCTTCTGGGCAGATGAACTGTTCACGGTGTATCTATGCCGCCTGCCGAACTTCAGCAGCATCTGGGCAGCTGTTACCCATGGAACCGATTTCAACCCACCGCTGTTCTATCTGCTCACCATAGGCGCGCAGCGGCTCTTCGGAGAGGGGCTTATCGCCACGCGGCTCCCCGCCATCATTGGCTTCTGGGTATTCTGCGTCTGTCTTTTTGTTTTTGTGAGAAGGCGCGCCGGTGCCGTCGCCGGAGCCATAGCGGCAACCTTCCCTTTTTTCACAGTTGCACAGTATTACGCCTATGAAGCCCGCCCGCATGGGATCACTCTCGCATGGTGTGGACTCGCCCTCGTCTGCTGGCAACGGGTAGAGGAGAGACGCGGAACCCCTTTATGGGCCGTGGGCTTCGGGCTCAGCCTCATCTGCGCATTGCTGACGCATGTCTACGCCATCTATCTCATCTTCCCCTTTGGAGTAGTCGAACTCTACAATCTATGGAAGAGCAGACGGCCGAACTGGCACATCGTCGCGGCTGTCATCCTCTCGCTGGCACTGGTTGTGCCCATCTACCTTCCGCTCTTTCGCGCCTACCGGTCGATGATCTCGAAGGGAGTTGTGCTCTTCGCCCCGCAAGATTTTCTCGAGCGGTTCTTCTTGATGGTCATGGGACCTGAACTCCCCGTTCTTTTGCTGGCGATTGCAATGTTCGCCGCCGGTTGGAAACGAGGATCGGAGAAGGAGACTGGAGTTGTCTCGATTCCACGCCGCGAGGTCCTGCTGGCGGTGGCTTTCGGATTCCTTCCCCTCGTCGGAATCTTCGGAGCAAGAATCACCCGCGGACCTTTTTTCAATCGATATTTTCTCGCGTGCATCGCTGGCTACGCTGTTCTCTTCGCCTTTGCTGCTTTCGTCCGGCTGCCGAAGTCATGGGCAGCCGGGCTGGCGGTTTTTATGAGCTTCCTCCTGCTGGGGGATTTCGGAACGGCGGTATTTCACTGGGCCAGGCACAGCGATTTCACTCTCGTCGAGCCAGTCAGCAAGTTTGCCTTCAGTCCCACTGCCGGCAATCCTATGGCCAGGAAAATGACGATTGCATCCATCAAGGGCGACCAAAACATTCTGGTTCTGGATCAGCTCGATTACATCTACCTGTTTCGATATGCACCGCCGCCAGCCGTTTCCCATCTCTACTATGGAGCGCCAACCAAGGACTACTTCGTCGCCTCCTACGAGCGGCTTGCGAAGTGGGCGCACCTGGACGTGAAGACGGCGACATTCGATAACTTCTTCCTCAACAACAAAGATTTCTATGTCTACGGCGGCAGTTCGTCGGAACCGTGTGGAGAGTGCATAGAGGTCTTCTTGAATGCGGGCTACACCCTGCGCTCGACGCGCAAGGATGAAGACGGACTGCTCTACGAATACGCGAGATGAGCCCCGTCGTGGTTAACGACTTATAGCACCCGCGCCAGGAACACGCCGAACCAGCGATGCGGATCCGACCAGCCATGCATCACCCCGTATCCGGCCTGCGTCAGCAACTCGGTTACGCGTTCTGGCGTAAATTTGTAACTGCTTTCGGTGTGAATGGTCTCGCCCCGCCGGAAGGCGACCCGCAGGTCGAGCGTGGGGATCAGGACCTCCTGGGCCAGCAGGCTTTCCAGATGCATCTCGATGCTTGACTGGTCGCCATTCCAGCGCACCTTGTGCCGGAATTTCGTAAGATCGAAGTTTGCGCCCAGTTCAGTATTCAGCCGCACCAGGACGTTCTTGTTGAACTCTCCGGTCACGCCCTTGGCGTCGTCATAGGCGGCGATCAACGTGGCGATGTCCTTGACCAGGTCCACGCCCAGCAGCAGCATGTCTCCCGGCGCAAGCTGCTTGCGCAGGTCACGCAATAGATGATGAGCCGCCGCCGGCTCGAAGTTGCCCATGCTGGAGCCGATGTAGAGCACCAGCCGCCGCGTCCCGTTCGCCTCGATCTGCCCCAGCCCGTCGGTGTAGTCGCCCACCCGCGTCTCGACTGTGACTCCGGGAATATCCTCTGCAATGCGCTGCTTCGCCTCTTCCAGTGCCGTCTCCGAAACATCGATGGCGTAATAAGTGACGGCCTCCTGCCGCCGCACCGCGGCCTTCAGCAGCAGTCCTGTCTTGCTGGCGGTGCCCGCGCCCAGTTCGATCAGCGTCAGGTCCCGGGCCGCCGTACCGCCGTACCCTGCCGCACACGCCAGCATCTCGTCCGCATGCTCCTGCAGGATGGCACGCTCCGTCCGCGTCACATAGTATTCGTCGAGTTCCGTGATCTCCTCAAACAACCGCGAGCCTTCCGCGTCGTAGAACAGCCAGGGGCAAAGTGTCTTCGGGCGCGAGGTCAGCCCGCGATAAACCTCCGAACCCAGCGCTGTGTATGCTGCTTCGGGCAGTTGAGGAAGTGTTGCTGCATTCATGCGAAAACTCTCTCCCGGTGTACGGGATGTCTGATGATCGAATTTAGCTGATGGACTCGCCTGCCAGACGAATACCGGCAAATTGCCAGCGCGACGCAGGCGAAAAGAAGTTGCGATAGGTGCTGCGAATATGCGACAGCGGCGTGACTGCCGATCCCCCGCGCAGCACCATCTGGTTGCACATGAACTTGCCGTTGTACTCGCCCAGCGCTCCCGGCACTGCCTTGTAGCCTGGGTACCCGACGTATGGACTATGCGTCCACTCCCATACATCGCCGAACATCTGCGTAAGCTTCGATGCCTCGCCTTCCGCCGCAGGTCCGGCTGCTATTGGGTGAAGCCGTCCACTCTCCAGAAAATTGCCTTCGACCGGAACTCCGCCTGCTGCCACCTCCCACTCCGCCTCGGTTGGCAGCCGTCGCCCCGCCCAGTGCGCGAAGGCATCGGCCTCCAGATAACTGACGTGGCAGACCGGCGTATCCGCCAGGGCATCCAGCGGAACCATCCCGCCGAGCGTATACACGCACCACGTATCGTCGATCTTGCGCCAGTACATGGGCGCCTGCCAGCCCTGCTCGTTCACCGCATTCCAACCTTCGGAGAGCCACAACTCCGGACGCCGGTAGCCGCCATCCGCCATGAACGCCAGATACTCTCCACACGTCACCAGACGCGATGCCAACGTGAATGGCTCAAGAAACTCCCGGTGCCGCGGTCCTTCGTTGTCGTAGGAAAATCCTTCGCCGGCATGGCCGATCTCTCGTAGCCCGCCTTCAAACGAAGGCCAGTGCATCGGCGCTGCATCAGATCGCGCAGGCGCGCTGCCGGAAAGAGCTCCCTCCTTATAAGCAGGTCGCAGCGGATTGCTCCAGAATGCATTCTTGATGTCGTAACAAAGCAGCTCCTGGTGCTGCTGCTCGTGGTGCAGGCCGAGCACCAGCCGCCGCTCCGCCTCTTCCTTCATGCCGTGCTCTTCCAGCCGTGCCATGTGCTCTTCCACATAGATGCGATACTCGAAGATCGACTGGATTCCGGGGCGGGAGAACACCCCACGCAGCTTCTTGTCGGGCTGATCCGAGAGCGAGTTGTAGTAGCTGTTGAAGAGCCACAGAAAATCCGGATGGAAGGGGCGATAGCCGGGCAGGAACTCGCGCAGGATGAACGTCTCAAAAAACCACGTCGTATGCGCCAGGTGCCACTTGGCGGGACTCGCCTCTTCGCAGGACTGCACCATCATGTCCTCCGGAGTCAGCGGAGCGCACAGATCGAGGCTCTGCTGCCGCACCCGCGCAAAGTCCTGCATCGTTTCATTCGAGAGCAGCGGAAGAGTCGGTGTCATGCGTCGTCGGATCCCCTCCTCATTAGAGCGTGCCGGAGTCCATTCGTTGCTTCGGCAGTGTACATTCCTGTGCTGACGCCGTGAACACAGCCGGATGAACCTCGGCGCGATCGCTTCGTCACGGGAACGACAGAGGCGCAGAGAAGATAAGAGACTAGAACGAGAACCTCTGGCAAGCCCCGCCGCCATGCCAGAACCAGATAGCTGCGCCGAGGTAATCACGCGGCATCATTGGTAACACTGGCGCTCACCTTCATGCGCCACATCCGTCTCGCGGTTTCTCATCCCGACCACAAAACCGGGTGCCCCATTTCAGCGAAGCTGGGTGGAGATTTTCTCTACTACCACCGGTGCCCCATCCTGAGCGCAGCGAAAGGTGGTTCTCTCCTCACCAGAAAAGCGGGTGCCCCATCCTGAACGCAGCGAGAGGTGGTTCTCTCCTCACCACAAAAGCGGGTGCCCCATCCTGAGCGCAGCGAAGGGTGGGTTCCCCCGGAATCAAGCAGCGTTCAGCAGCTTCGCCAGCCCATAGGCCGCCGCCGCCGCCAGCCCGCCGATGGCCGCCGTCTGCAGCGCGCTGCGCATCGCACCCGCGCCCGTCAACTGCCCCTTCACTCCGCCAAACCCCAGCAGCGCGATCAGCGTGATCACCACCGACAGCAACAGGGCCGTATCCGGGCCGCGCCCCGGCAAGGATGACGCCAGCATGTACGGCGCCAGCGGAATCAGTCCGCCTATGATGTAAGAAACGGCGATGGTCCCCGCGCTTCGCCCGGCACGTCCCGCCTGCGGCGCTTCCAACCCCAGCTCGAAGCGCATCATGAAGTCCACCCAGGCCTGGGGCTTGCGTTTCAGCGCCTCCAGCACTGGCGTTGCCTCCGGCCGCTCCACCCCATACTCCTCGAAGATCTCGTAAATCTCCTCTTCTTCGTCGCGGGTGCGCTCCACCACTTCGCGCTCCTCCCGCAGCCGTTCACTGCGATAGTGCTCCGCATCGCCCTGCGCCGCCAGAAAGCCGCCCAGGCCCATGGCGATCGAGCCCGCCGCGATCTCCGCCAGCCCCGCCAGCACCACCACGTGCGACGAGCCGACCGCGCCTGAAAGACCGGCGGCCAGCGCAAACGGCACCGTCAACCCGTCCGCCATGCCAATCACTACATCGCGCACCAGCTCGCTCGATTCGAAGTGCCGCTCGGTGTGAGTGTGATCGTGCGGGTGAGTGTGGGGGCGGATCTCCGGCGTCGGCATGTCCGCGCAGTGTACCCGAACTGGAGCGGCCGCCGCTCCTTCGTCCGGTCAAAACAGTTGCCCATCTCCGCGGCGCGTCTTTCTCTCCGACGACGCGTCTATTCGGACACACCCGCTACTCTGTAAGAGCTTGCCGGCAAACTCGCCTTCTTGAAGGGGACGGGCTTCAGCCCGTCCGTAACAATTGAGAGATCAGGGGGTGAGAGCTCAAGGGACTTTAGCCCCTGAGGAACGTCAATTCTTGTTTGCAATGTTGTTCAACAGATTGGTAACTGGAATGAACGGTCGCATCCCCCCTCTCCGCCGCTGGGCCCTGGTCGCGTTGCTGCTTCTTCTGCCGCTTGCTCACGCGCAGGACGGGCAGGAGCAAGGCGGGGACGATCAAGGCTGGTCGCAGTTCACCCGCGACAACACCCTCCGCGCCACCGTGACCGCCGTCGCGGCACAGGGCAAGGACCATGGCAGCTTCGCGGTCAAGACCGACTCCGGTCAGCTATGGAAGGTGCTCTATGGGCCGAATACTCGGTTCATCCGCGATCGCCAGCCGGCCAAGGCCGCCGATATCCATCTCGGCGACATGCTCTTCGCCGCTGGCAATCTCGACGCCGGCAAGAAGACCATTGGCGCTGCGGTGTTGATTGGCATCGACGGGGAAGAGGTCCGCAAAGCGCGCGAGGGGCTGGGCAAAACCTGGAGCGCCGGCAAGATCACGGCCGTCACTGGCCGGCGCATTGAGGTGCAGCGGCTGGACGGCGCCGCTCAGACCATCTCCGTCGACGAGAACACCTCATTCCAGCAGCGCCACGACTCGGTCACGCTCGCGGACCTCAAGCCGGGTGAGGGATTGCGAGCCGAGGGCCATCTGCAGAATGGCGCCTTCCTCGCCACCACCATCCATGTCTTCAACCTGGACGGCCATGAACCCTGGCTCGATGCCGATACGGAGTCGCATTGATCTCCGTATTGATCTCTATGCTGTCTCTATCTTTTCGTCCGAGCCGGCAACGGCGCATCCGCCTCTCACACCGCCACCACTGCGGGTGCCCCATTCTTTGCGCCTTACCGCATTCGGCGTCCTCCGCGGCCCTGGAGCGCAAAGGGTGGGTCATGCGCCAACGGCGCATCCAAATCTCGTTTCGCCACCACCGCGGGTGCCCCATTCTTTGCGCTTCACCGCACCCGGCGACCTCCACACTCCCGGAGCGCAAAGGGTGGGTCATGCGCCAACGGCGCATCCAAATCTCGTTCCGCCACCACTGCGGGTGCCCCATTCTTTGCGCTTCACCGCATCCAGCGTCCTCCGCGCTCCCGGAGCGCAAAGGGTGGGTCATGCGCCAACGGCGCATCCAAATCTCGTTCCGCCACCACCGCGGGTGCCCCATTCTTTGCGCTTCACCGCATCCGGCGTCCTTCGCGCTCCCGGAGCGCAAAGGGTGGGAGTCCACAACATTTCACCTGCCCAATTCCGAGTGGGAAAAGCGGCCAGCCATTCGCAGTTTCTTCCCGACGTTCAACGCGTCGTGGCCCCTCGCCATCATTCTTGCCCTTGCCTTCACGGCGACGCTCACCTTCGCCCAATCGCCGTCGTCCGCGGCGGCGCTCCCCATTCCCCCACAGTCACCATCGCCACAGAACGCCACCTCCGGCGGCACAGTTCGCGGCGTCGTCAAATCCGGAGCTACGCCCCTGCCCGGCGTGAGCGTCACGGCGACCAACACACTCACCGGCGCCAAATACACCACCGCTACCGACGTCCACGGCAACTTCAGCATGCACATCACCGAGAACGGCCGCTACGTGCTGCGCACCGACTGCGCCGGCTTTGCCAGCACCACCAAAGAGATTCTGCTCAACGCTGCGACGCCCCAGCAGCAGGCCGACTTCAGTCTGCTCCTCGCCTCTCGCCAGCGACAACTCGATCTGGCTGAAGCAGGCCGGCAGCCTGATAGCGCAGCCCAGCGCCAGTTCCCCGGCGGCGGAATCGGCAGGGTAGGCGCGGGTGGACAGGGCCAGGGAGCCCAAGGATCGGGAGCCCAGATACTCGGCCTGCTGTCCGGCAACAGCGGCGCCATCGCAGCCGGGACCGACGCCGGCAATGCCACCGGCGCAAGCCTCCCCTCGGTCGCCGGCAACAGCGACTTCAGCTCCGATTCCGTCGCCGTCTCCGGCCAGAGCGGTACCACCAATCCGCTCGCCGGCATCAACATGGACCAGCTTCGCGACAACATCGAAAACCTCCAGCAGCAGCAGACCCTCGCCCAGATCCCGGGCGGCGATGGCGGCGGTGGTGGGCACGGCGGCCGTGGCGGCGGTTTCGGCGGAGGCATGGGCGGTGGCAATATGGGGTTCGGAGGACGCGGTATGAACTTCCGCAAGCTCAACCCCAACCGTCCCCACGGCGCCATCTTCTGGACCGGCGGCAACAGCGCGCTCGATGCCAAGGACTTCGCGCTGCGGGGCCAGCCCATCGCCCAGCCCAACTACAACTCCAACCACTTCGGCCTGACCATCGTCGGCGCGCCCTACATACCGCACCTGATCGAGCACGATACCAAAGACTTCGTCTTCTTGACCGTGGCCGCAACCCGCTCCACTTCGCCCTTCGATCAATACGGCACCGTGCCCGATGCGCAGGAACGCGCCGGCAATCTCTCCGCGCTCACCACGCCCGGCGGTTTGCCCATCACCATCTACGACCCCACGACCGGTCAGCCCTTCGCCAACAATACGATCCTGCAAAATCGCATCAGCCCCCAGGCACACGCGCTGCTCAACTACGTCCCGCTGCCCAACCTTCCCGCGGGCAGCCTGGTAGGCGGGAATGCACAAAACTATCAACGGCTCACCACCGCGGGAAACAACATGACTACCCTCGGCCTTCGCTATGTGCGCAACTTCGGCGGCGGCTCCGCAGTCTCGAACATGATCCAGCAGTTCATGGGCGCCAGCGCCCCCGGACTGCGCCAGAACATCAACGCAAACTTCAACCTGAGCCACACCGCGACGGACGAACTGAATCTCTTCCCCGCGTTCAGCGGCAAGCAGCAGACCCACCAGTACTCGCTGCAGTTGGGCTATACCCTCGGCGTGGACAAGCTCACTAACAACTTCAGCTTCACCTTCAATCGGACTCAGAACGAGTTGCGCAACGATTTCACCAATACGCAGGACATCGCATCCTCGATCGGGTTGAACATCTTCAACGGCGCCGGAACCAATCCCATCAACTACGGCCTGCCCAATGTCACGCTCTCGCAGTTCTCCAGCCTCAATGAGCAGCAGCCGAACTTCCAGACCAACCAGACCTACGGCCTCTCCGAATCCAGCTCCTGGATACACGGCCGGCACAATATCAAATTCGGAGGAGACTTCAAGCGCGTCCAGTTCGATCTCATCGGGCAAGCCAACTCCACCGGCACCTTCATCTTCACCGGCTTTGCCACCCAGGGCCCCGGCTCGAATCCAAACAGTGGTACGGGCACGAATGGTCCCAGCGGCGTGCCCACCAACGGCTCTGCGCTGGCCGATCTGTTGCTCGGTCTCCCGCAGCAGACGGCCATCCAAGCGCCCTATCAGAAGGCCTATCTCCGCGCCAATATCTACGACGCCTTCCTGCAGGACGACTGGCGTGTCCGTCCCAACTTCACCGTCCTCGCCGGCCTGCGCTATGAATACTTCTCCCCCTACGCCGAGAAGAACGATCGTCTGGCCACGCTCGATCCGGGCAACGACTTCGCCTCCGTCGCCGTCGTCACGCCCAACGCCGTAGGCCCCTACAACGGCAAGTATCCGCGCACGCTGCTCAAGCCGGATCGCAACGATTTCTCGCCCCGCGTGGGCTTCGCCTGGAAGGCCTACCGCAATACTGTCGTGCGCGGCGGTTATGGCATCAACTTCGCCAACGGCCAGTATGTGAAGTTTGTGCAGGACCTCGCCTTCCAGCCGCCTTTCGCCGACGTGCAGACCAATCAGGCGACCCAAGGCGCCCCAATCACGCTGGCCAACGGCTTCCTGACGCCGCAGACCTTCGGCAACTACTCCGTCAACAAGAATTTCCGGCTTCCCTATATCCAGGTATGGAATCTGGATGTACAGCGCACCTTGCCCTGGGGTGTCGTCCTGAATGTCGGCTGGAACGGCGCGAAGGGGACGAAGCTCGACATCGTCAGCGCGCCCGGCCGCAACGCCCTCGTCTCACTCAGCGGCGTTTATTACGACTACGAGGACTCGATCGCCTTCTCCAACTACAACGCCGGCACCGTGCGCCTGCGCAAGCGTCTGGGCAACGGGATCGCCCTGGGCGCGACCTACACCTACTCTCACGGCATCGACAACGCCAGTTCCATCGGCGGCAATGGCGGCACCGCCGTGGTGCCGGCGCAGAACTGGCAAAACCTGCTGGCTGAGGAGTCAAACTCGTCCTTTGACATCCGCCACCGCCTGAAGGGCGACTTTCTCTACCAACTCCCCTTCGGGCCGGATGCGCATTACCTCTCTTCCGGAGACTGGTTCTCGCACGCCATCAGTAATGTATCCGTATCAGGCACGTATACCTTCTCCACCGGCGAACCTCTGACGCCCAGCTACGTCGCCAATATAGCCGACGTCTCCCGCGGCTCCACCGGCTCGCTCCGCCCCGATCGCATCCCCGGTTCATCGCTGACCAGGGGCGCCGGCACATTGAAGCACTGGTTCAACACCGCCGCCTTCGACACCAACTTCGCGCCCGGCCAGGTCTACGGCGCCGCCTCGCGCTTCTCCATACCCGGCCCTGGCACGGTGTCGTTCGACGCATCGCTCTCGAAGACCATCCACCTCACCGAGACCCGCACCTTCGAACTGCGCGCTACCGCCGACAACGCCTTCAACACCGTCCAATACGCAGGGGTCAACACCACCCTCGGCTCCAACGCCTACGGCCAGGTGACCTCCGCCGCCGCCATGCGCCAGTTCACCTTCCTCGCCCGCTTCCGTTTCTGAGGAGACATCCGCATGAGAATCCGCTCCGGAACTGGGTGCCCCACTCTAGCGAAGCTAGGGTGGGTCTTTCTCTTCCTCCTGACCACATTTCCATTGCGCGCGCAGCAGACCTCCCAGCCCTCCTTCACCCTCAGGATCGAAAACGATCTGGTGCTCACCAACGTCGTGGTGCGCGACAAGAAGACCGGCGCTCCTGTCCCCGGACTTACGCAGAACGATTTCACCGTCCTTGAAAACGGCAAGCCGCAGCCCATCGTCTCCTTCGACTACGAGACCATCGATCGCGCCATTCCGCTCAACGAAGCTACCGTCAGCGGCAAGGCAGGCACGCTGGTGCTCGGCAAGCCCGGTCCGAGCTCTGGTCCAAATGCCAGCCCCATCCCAGGCGTCATCACCGGCCAAGCGCTGCGCAATCACCGCCTCATCGTGCTCTTCTTTGACATCACCTCCATGCAGCCGGAGGACCTCACGCGTTCCGTCGAGGCCGCGCAGCACTTCATCCAGCGCCAGATGCAGCCCGCCGACCTCGTCGCCGCAGTCTCGCTCGACAGCTCACTCTCGGTCGACCAGGACTTCACCGCCAACAAGCAGTTGCTCCTGCGCGCGCTCGCTGGCTACAGCGGCACCCAGCAGCAGGGCTATGGCGCAGGCGCCACCTCCACCACCAATCAGGTGGAAGACGCCACCTCCTTCACCCCCGACGAGAGCGAGTACAACGACCTCAACACCGACCGCGAGCTCTTCGCCATCGCCGAGATCTCGAGATCCCTCGCCCCCATCAATCAGAAAAAATCGCTGCTCTATTTCTCCGGCGGCCTCCAGCGTGACGGCATCGAGAACCAGGCCTCGCTGCGCGCCGCCACCAACGCCGCCGTCCGTTCCAATCTCTCCATCTACAGCGTGGACACGCGCGGGCTCGAAGCCATCTCGCCCCTGGGCGACGCCTCCACCGGCTCGCTTCGCGGCACCTCCGCCTACAACGGCGCAGCCTTTCAGAACAACCTCGACAGCAACTTCAATACGCAGGAAGTGCTCTCCACCCTGGCCACGGATACCGGCGGCAAGTTCTACGGCGACTCGAATGACTTCGCTCCCGCCTTCGAACGCGTCGAGCAGGACACCTCCGCTTACTACGTAATCGGCTTCCGCTCCACGAACCCGGCGCGCGATGGCCGCTATCGCAAACTCTCCATCAAGCTCAATCGGTCAGATGTGAAGCTCGAATACCGGCCCGGCTACTACGCTCCGGCCGACTACCAGCACTCCAACCACGAAGACCGCGAGCGCCAGCTCACCGATCAGCTCGCGAGCGACCTGCCCGCCACCGACGTGGCCGTCTACCTCGCCGCCTACTACTTTCAGCTCGGCCCCGGCCGCTACTACGTGCCCATCTCGCTCATCGTTCCCGGCTCGCAGATCCCGTTCACCAAGGGCGGCGACAAGGATAAAGCGACCCTCGACATCCTGGGACAAGTGAAAGATGCGTCAGGCCATCCGGTCGGCGACATCCGCCAGACCGTCAAGCTCGCGGTCGATCAAGCGCAACAAGCCGCACGCAAGAACATCCAGTACTCCACCTCGTTCACCCTGCCGCCGGGCCGCTACCACCTCAAGTTTGTAGTGCGCGAAAACGAAACCGGGCACATGGGCTCCTTCGAGTCGGATATCACCGTGCCCGATCTCGCCAAGTTGCCGGTCAAGCTCTCCTCCGTCGTGCTCGCCAGCCAGCGCGCTCCCGCGCCCAAATCGTCGTCCAAAGAGCCCGATCCGCTCGTCCATGACGGTCTGCTCTGGATTCCCAACGTCGCCCACGTCTTCCGCAGCGGCGGCCATCTTTACCTGCTCTATGAGCTGTATGCCCCCGCCACGAATGCGGGTGCCCCCGCTGCGGGTGCCACGAATGCGGGTGCCCCATCCTTTGCGCAGCACGCCCTCTTGCGTCCGAACGAGTCCCGGAGCGCAAAGGGTGGGTCTGTCTCCATCGCGAAGGGCAATACCGCTGTCCTCACCTCCATCGAGTTTCTCTCCGGCGCCACCCGGGTCTTCCAAACGCCCACCATTGAGGCCACGCGCCTCACCGATCCCGCGCGCAATGCCATCGCCTTCCAGTTCGACATTCCGCTCGCCGATCTCAAGCCCGGCCTCTACACCTGCCAGGTCAACGTCATCGACGACAACGCCGGCGCCTTCTCCTTCCCCCGCGCCGCCATCCTGATCCGTTAGACCGGCACCCGCTCCGCCGCAGTTACTTGTCTGATCCTCCCCCCGTCACAATTGTTTGTACGCACGGACAACAACTGGATGGTTTCCGGACTCCCACTTACCCGGTCGTGCTGTTTAGAAGAAGGGCAGCCTTGTGTCATGGAACTGCTCCGGATGTATGGGGAGTTTTTTTGGGGGAGGTTCGGTATGCAAACAATCTTGAGAAGTATAGGGAGTGTCGCGTCCGGTGTTGGCCCGTGGGCACGTCCACGCACCGGTACCTGGATGAGAAATGTCTGCCGCAGCGCGGCCGTTTTCATGTTCGTAATGATCATCGGGGTGGCGGCGCAGGCACAGTATCGCGCCTCCATCCAGGGAACCGTCTCCGATCCATCCGGAGCCGTCGTCCCCGGAGCCACCGTCGTCCTCACCGATCTGGGAACGAATAAGGCTCTTACCAGCACCACGAATGCTAGCGGTATCTACAACTTCAACGCCCTGCCACCCGACCATTTCTCCATCGTCGCCACCAAGACCGGCTTTCAGAAGAGAGTGCTGGATGATGTCGAGCTGATTCCCGAACAGGCAAATTCGGTGAACATCCAGCTCCTCCTGGGAAGTGAGACGCAAACCGTGACCGTCTCCGGCCTGACCGCGCCGCTGCTGCAAACCGAAACCGCCTCGGTGAGCGGAACCGTCAGCAGCAACGAGATCCAGCACCTGCCCTCGTTTGGACGCGATGTCTTCCAGCTCAGTCAGCTCGCTCCTGGCTCCTTCGGCGATGGATCGCAAGCCGGCGGCGGCGGTACCAGCAACCTGCCCGGCAACACAGGGCCCGGCGGCTCGGGTGCGACCGATGGCATCTTCAAGACGGAGAATGGTCCGCAGATCGTGTCCAACGGCCATCAGAACAGCAGCAACGGCATCACCGTCGATGGCATCAGCACCGTCAGCGCGGTGTGGGGCGGCACTACCGTCATCACGCCCTCTGAAGATTCCGTCGGGGACGTGAAGATCGTCTCCAACAGCTACGACGCGGAGAACGGCCGCTTCAGCGGCGCCCAAATCCAGGTCACCTCCAAAGCCGGTACCAACGATGTTCACGGCAGCTTGTTCTTCAAGGCTGACCGCCCCGGTTTGAACGCTTACCAGCGATACAACGGCCCGAACTCAGCCACCCCAGGCACTGCTGCAAGTCGAGGCCTGCTGAGGGATAACAGCCGCTTCAACCAGTTTGGCGGCAGCGTCGGCGGGCCTATCTGGAAGGACAAGATCTTTGCCTTCTTCAGCTACGAGACCCTGCGCAACAACTCGACCATCAACGCAATTAGCTGGTATGACACCACACAGTTTGACAGCCAGGCGCCCGCAGGCAGTCTGGCCGCCAAATTTCTGACCTTTCCCGGTGCGGGGGTCAGCGCCCAGGGTCAGATCAATGCGAACTGCGGGAATGCGGGCCTGACGGAGGGCGTGAACTGCCGCACTATCCCCGGTCAGGGCTTGGATATTGGGTCACCCTTGAAGACTGGCTTGGGAACACAGGATCTTGGTTACGTCAGCAACTCCAATCCCGGCGTTGGGAGTGGCCTCGACGGCATTGCGGATATCGGCGAGTACACCACGCGCAATCCCAGTCAGATAACTGAGGTCCAGTACAACGGACGCCTGGATGCGGACGCGACCAGCAAAGACCGCCTCACCTTCACCATCTATTGGGTTCCAGAGGATGTCACCAATTACAACGGCCCAGTTCGCGCGTACAACCTTTACCACCACTCGTCTATCAACGATGCATTCGCCGTTCTCTGGAACCATACCTTCTCGCCCACCTTCCTGAACGAAGCGCGGGCCAACGCAGCCGGCTGGCGCTGGAACGAGATCCTCACCAATCCTCAGGAACCCTTCGGGCTGCCGCAAGCCACTATCAGCACCATCGGCAACCTGAACGCCTCATCCGCGGATACGACCTTCCAGACCTTCGGCGCTCCCGGGCCGAGCGTCTTCAATCAGTGGACCTACAGCTACCAGGACGTGGCGACCAAGGTGGCGGGGCGGCACACCATCAAGTTCGGTGGGGACGTGACGCGTCTCTACTACCTCAACGAAGCGCCCTACAATGCGCGCCCGGGCTTCACCTTCTACAACGTCTGGGACTTCCTCAACGATGCGCCTGAAGCGGAGACCGGCACCTTCGACCCGCTGACCGGCGTTCCCACCGCTAACCGCCAGGACAATCGCGAGGATCTTTGGGGCTTTTTTGTGCAGGACGACTTCAAGGTCAAGCCGAACCTAACGGTGAACCTGGGTATCCGCTACTCCTACTTCGGGCCGCTCTCTTCCAAGCAGAACAATCTCAACGTCGCCCAGCTTGGCGCTGGAGCGGCAACGTTTACCGGGTTGCGGGTGCGCAGGGGCGGAAATCTGTATCAGGCGCAAAAGGGCAACTTCGGCCCGCAGATCGGCTTCGCCTGGAGTCCCCAACGGGACCAGAACAAGCTGGTGCTCCGCGGCGGCTTCGGTCTGAACTTCAACCAGGAAGAGATCGCGATCTCGGGCAACGCCAACAATAACCCTCCAGGCATCAACCAACCCAACTTCGGCAGCTCCTCACCCACACAAATCAATCCCAGCATTGTGTATACCGTGCCCAACGACGTGCACTCGCTCTTCGGTTATCCTCCGAATCCGAATACCATTATCCAGTTCAATGCCAACAACCTTCCTACCACCGGCCAGACCAGTGTCACCGGTTTCCCATCCACTCTTCCCACTGGCTACACCTACCACTACTCACTCGATACGCAGTACGATCTGGGTCAGCAGTGGGTCGCGACCCTTGGCTACCAAGGGAGCATCGCGCACCACACCATCCATCAACTTGATCAAAATGTCATTGGAGCTGTCTTCGGGATTCCACTCAACCCGGTGGTCAACAAGGTCGACTTTTACAACAACAACGGCTATTCCAACTACAATGCGATGCTCGCCGGGCTCAAGCATCAGTTTTCGCGATCGTTCATGCTGGATGTGCAGTACACCTGGTCCAAGAGCATGGATGACGGCTCGCAGCCCTACTATGAGGACCCGTACCCCTATAATCCCCGCCTGGCATATGGCCGGTCTGACTACAACGTAGGACAGGCCTTCAAGATCTACGGCATGTGGCAACCGATCCTCTTCCACGGCAATAGCTGGCTGGAAAAGCTGGCCGGTGGCTGGTCGATCAGCGGCATCTTTAATCTCCACTCCGGCTTTCCCTGGACGCCGATCTATAACAACATCACGAACGGGAACCTTTACTTTCAGAACAGCGGCTACGGCTCACTGCGTCCCGCTGCTTACCTTGGGGGCGCTGGCAGCAGCCACAGCAACGACACCTTCAAATCGGGCAATGGTGTCGGTGGCGGCAACTTCAACAAGAACTACCCTCTGGGCGCTTTGAACTACTTCACTGTTCCGGCGTATACCGTTCCGACCGGACCTGTCCCACAGACCGCCGGCGCGCCCCAGAACCCGGGAGTCGCGCGTAACTTCCTCACTGGGCCCGGTTATAGAGATGTGGACGCAACGGTAGCGAAGGCCTTTGGCATACCCAAGCTGCCCGTTCTCGGTGAGAAGGCTCGCATTGAGGTCCGCGCGGATGCCTACAACCTCTTCAACAATCTCAACTTCGACCCGGGCAGCATCACCAACAACATCAGCAACACCACCACCAATAACGGCGTGACCACCACCACGAGCAACCCCGCCTTCGGCCAGGCCCAGCGTGCGCTCGGTTCGCGCACCCTCGACATACAGGCCCGCTTCAGCTTCTAACCCTTGCGGGTGCGTCTTCCAGGCGCACCCGCTTTTTTATGGGTGCCCTCTTGTAACAACCGTCATCCCGACCGGAGCCTCCTCGCGCGAAGCGCGACACGAGCGAAGTGGAGGGATCTGCTGTTCTCGTTACGGGGTCAGACCGAGGTGCTGAGCCGAACCTAAGAATGCAGAAGTCGCTGTGAGAATGCAGGAGTCGCTGTGCTGCGAACAAAACCTCTACCTTCGTTCCTTCTAGGCCTCGCCGCGCTGCTCTCGACCGGCGTGGCCTTCACCCAGCCCACGCACGCACAGGAACAAATAGACATCGACACGCACGCGCAGACAACACCCTTTCCCCACTTCTGGGAGGAGATGTTCGGCTCCGGCCGCGCCAATCTGACGCTGCGGGAGAGCTATCGTGACGACCTGCGCGCCGTGAAGCAGGTGACGGACTTCCGCTACGTGCGCTTCCATGCCATCCTGCACGACGAGAACGGCGTCTACAACGAGGACGAGCACGGCGTCCCCGTCTACAACTTCGCCTACGTCGACCAGATCTACGACGGCCTGCTGAAGAACGGCGTGCGCCCGGTGGTCGAGATCAGCTTCATGCCCAGGAAGCTCTCCTTCAATCCGGATGCGCTGCATCCCTTCTGGTACAAGCAGAACGTTTCACCGCCCAAGAGCATGGAGAAGTGGGACGGCCTGATGACCGCCTTCGCGCAGCACCTCGTCCAGCGCTACGGTATCGACGAGGTCGCGCAGTGGTACTTCGAGTTCTGGAACGAGCCCAACATCGACTTCTGGGGCGGGGTGCCGCGGCAGAAAACCTACTTCGAGATGTACGACCACACCGCGCACGATCTCAAAGCCGTCAGCCCCCGCCTGCGCATCGGCGGCCCGGCCACCGCCGCCGCCTCCTGGATTCCCGAATTTCTCAAACATACGACCGGGAACAACATCCCCGTCGACTTCGTCTCCAGCCACGGCTATGCCGATGACACCGTCGAAAACCTCTTCGGCACCAACGAAGATATCCTCATGGATGACCGCGTCTGCCGCGCCATCGGCAAGGTGCGCACGCAGATGCAGGCCGCCGGCAAAGGGAATCTGCCGCTCTTCTGGACAGAATGGAACGTGCAGGGCATGGACGAGTCGCGCGACACCACCTTCGTCGGTCCCGCGCTCGCCAACACCGTTCGCGAGTGCGACGGTCTGGTCAACATGATGTCTTTCTGGACCTTCTCCGATGTCTTTGAAGAGGGCGGCCCCATTCCCAAGCCCTTCGAGGGAAACTTCGGACTGCGCGCCGAGGGCGGCATCAACAAGCCCAGCTACTATGACTTCGGCCTGCTGCACCAGCTTGGGGAGACGCGTCTCGCCAATCCGTCGAAGAACGTCATCGTCACCAGAACGAAAGACGGCGGCCTGGCCATCGCCGCATGGAACCTCGTCGACCCCGGCCAGCACGGCAGTACCAAGACCGTGACGCTGGCCTTCCGGGGCGTACCCGCGGCCGCGCGGGTGGCCTTGCAACGTGTTGACTCCGAGCACGGCAACGTGCTGCCGGCCTACGCCGCGATGGGGAAGCCGGTCTATCCCACGCCCGCACAGGTGGAACAACTGAACCGCGAGACCAAGCTGCCTCCGCCGCAGGAGGTACGCCTGCAGGACGGCAAGCTGGCGTTGACATTGGAACCTGACGCCCTGGTTTTGGTGACTGTACAGCCGTAGGCCCCCAATGCCTGTAAAGCTACGAGATAGTCCGGTCCGAAGGCCGATCCCCTGGCGCATTGCCGTAGGGGCAGTGGCGGCACCCTGACCCGCAGCAATACCCGCGCCGCAGATGAAACGCCGCGGTAAAGACCATGTACGGACCTTCGAAGTAGTAGTCCACCCCTTCGACCAGCGGCCAGTCAGGCTCAAACGGATCATCGGCGCTAGTCACCGTTCGCCTCCGGCGCAAGCTCGGGAACGGCAGGGAAGAGCATCGCGTGTGCGCTCGCACCATCGACAGGCTCCGTCGCGACGCGGGTGCCCCATCCTGAGCGACCCGGGGTCCCCGGCACGCGGTCTTTGCGTGCTGGGGTGGAAAGCGAAGGGTGGGAGGCCACATTGTGGCTGTTGTCTTCTGTCGTGGGCAGGAATGCCCCATCGGTAAACACCACCGTTCTGCCGGCGATCGCCGTCGGACGCTCTCCCGGCACTACGATGCCGACCAGATTCATCGGGTCCGCTGCCGCCAGCGTAATCGCGCCCTGCTTTCGCTCCTGCCGCCGCGCCTCGCGCAGTGATTCCACCGCCTCGGGCAGCGCGAACTGCTCGCCCTGGAAGCCGCTCACAAAGCGGCCGCCGCGCACCACTCCGCGCGCCTCCAGCCGCCGGAACATGCCTACCAGCTCGCGCCACTTCGGCATCGTCGTCTCCCGCGCCAGCAGGTCGCGGAACACCACGCCGTAACGCGCCAGCAGCAGCAGGCACGCGGACTCGATCTGTTTGTCCCGCCGCTCTGGATTGCGCGTTGGCCGCTTCAGCGCATCTTCAGCATGTTTCAGCGACGGGCTCCGCGTTGCCGTCACAGCCGTGAGATCACTCGCCGGAGCAGCCAGCAGACTCCAACGCCCAGCGGTATTTCGCGGGCGCGTTCCCGAGCGCATGCGCACCGGCGACGCGAACGCCGACTTCCGCTTCGGATCGACCAGCACGCGCAGGCTGTCGAATCCATCCGCCGTCACCAGTCCCGCCGCCACCAGCTCCCACAGTGCGTTGCCTGTCTCCGCTGGCGTCGTGCCCAGCAGCCGCCCCAGATCGGCGGAGAAGCTCGCGCCATACTGCATCAGGCATGACCTCACCTTCAGCGCCAGTTCGCTCAGGCAGCAGCCCAGCGCCGCCTCCGGCACCTCCCGCTCCTCCAGGCACAGGTCCATCCAGTGCGCCTCTTCACGCAGGAAGAAGGTGACCGGCGCCATGCTGGTGGGCACCACCCGGCGCGGCCCCCCACTCTCCGGCGAATGAAAGGCGGGATGTGGCGACACGCGGCCCCAGCCCACTACTCCAGCCAGGCACAGCGCGTCCAGCCAGCGCGGATCATAGCCGGGCACCCGTTGCGGCAGCAGCGTCCGCTCCCACTCCACCGCCGGCGCCTCATAGCCTTCCAGCTTGCGCAGCGCCTCCAGCACGCCCTCTTCGCCGGAGAGCTGTGTCTGTGGCGCCAGGTGCTGCCACTCCAGCAACCACTGCATCAGCACCGCCGGCGTCACCGGCTCGATCTGCTTCCGCAGCGCGCCCAGCGTGCGTTTGTGAATGCGCTGCAATACCCGGCGCTCACACCACTCGATCGCGTGATCGTGCTGCGCTGCGCCGGTGCTCTCGAACACACCGCGCAGAATGCTGCCCTGCATCTCCAGCGCCAGCAGGCTTTGATAGACGCGGGCTGGCGGAAGACCAAGGTACGCGCCCAGAGACTCCGCCGTACTGGGCCCCAGTACATTCAGCCAGCCCAGCACGGATCTCTGCAGCAGCGCAGCCTCCTCCTGCTGTGACAGTAAACGCGCCAGCTCCTCGACGCGCTCGGTCGCAGCCAGATACCGCTCGCCGCCATGTGTCTGGACTGCAGCCCGATGCTGCACCATCAGCCTCTCCATGAATATGTGCCAGTCACGCGCACACTCATGCGCGAGCGCCGGTTCCGGCACCACCACCAGCGAGTACAGCAGATCGTGCAGCTCATGCTCATCGCGGATATCCGGCCAGCACTCTGCACGGATTGACTGGATGGCCTCCGGGTCGAGCCGCCCCGCCTCGCCCAGCAGCTTGTCCGGCACCATGCCCCGCATATTCACCGCGCGCGCCCGCCGCTCCTCCAGCGGCGCATCGTCCAGGTACGCATAGGGATTGGCATTCAGCAGTCCGTGCGCGAACGCCGACGGCGTCGTGGTATCGACGGCCAGGCAGCGGATCGCGCCCGACTCCATCTCTCCCAGCACGCGAATCAGCCCTTCGAGGTCCATCGCCTCGCCCAGCACATCCTTCATCACCTCGCGTACCAAGGGATGGTCGGGAATCTGGATGTCGCCTTCGATATTTTCCTGGCAGGCGGCCACGGAAGGGAAGACGCTGGCCAGCAGGTCGTCGGACCGCGAGCGCTGGATCTGCGGCGCGACCTTCTTTCCCTTTTGAAACCGTAGCAGTTGCAAACTGCGGGTCGCGTCCCAGCGCCAGCGTGCCTTGAAGATAGGCGAAGTAAGCGACGCCTGCTGCAACAGCTCCGTTACCGTCTGCTGCGTCAGAAAGTGGAAGACATCGCTGAGTGGAAAGCTGTGCTGCTCCGCCAGCGATATGTTCAGTCCGTTATCGGTGGCCGAGGCCTGCAGCTCGAAGTTGAAGCCGCGGCAGAATCGCTTGCGCAGCGCCAGCCCCCACGCCTTATTGATCCGCCCGCCAAAGGGAGCATGCAGGATGAGTTGCATGCCGCCACTCTCATCGAAGAAACGCTCCGCCACCACGGTCGTCAGTGACGGAACCACGCCCAGGATGGCGCGTCCCGCTGCGACATAGCCGATCATCTGCTCGGCTGCGACGGGCGTGATCGAGCACTCCGCGCACAGCCATGCGACCGTCTCGGCCACCTGGGGATGCGACTGACTGATGTAGCCGGGCAGCACATCCGGCGCCCGCTCCGCGATCTCTTCCCGCAGCGACGACACGAAACGGCAGAGCTCATAGCTGCGCTGCGGCGCTTCGCCGCGCCACACCGGAACGCTCGGCGGCTGGCCGTGCGCGTCTTCCACAAAGACCCGCCCCGCGCTCTCGATGCGCGCAATCCGCCAACTGGTGTTGCCCAGCAGAATCACATCGCCCGCGGACGACTCGATGGCGAACTCTTCGTCCAGCGTTGCAATCTGCACGCCTTCAGGCTGCACGATGACGGAGAAGATCGCCGTGTCCGGGATGGTGCCGCCATTCAAAACCGAGATCATGCGCGCGCCACGCCGCGCCTGCAGCCGCCCATGTACCCGATCGCGCAGCAGGTACGCACCATAGCGCCCGCGCGATGACTCGATTCCGTCCGACAGCACGCACAGCAGCTCCTCGAACTCCTCTCGCGTCAGGTCCCGATACGGCTGCGCGCGCCGCAGCATCTCGAACAGGTCGTCCTCCTGCCACGGCTCCGCGGCGCAGGCGGCAACGATCTGCTGCATCAGCACGTCCAGCGGCTTGGGTGGAATCTCCAACTGATCGAGGGCCCCCGCCCGCATCGCGCGAATCAACGCCGCCTGCTCCATCAGATCGTCGCGCGTAGTGGCGAAGAAGCGCCCCTTGGGGATCGCGCCGCGCCAGTGCCCGGCCCGTCCCACGCGCTGCATGGCCGGCGCAATCGCGCGCGGGGTATTGATCTGGCACACCAGATCGATCGCGCCGATGTCGATGCCCAGCTCGAGCGACGCGGTCGCCACCAGCAACTGGATCTCGCCCGCCTTCAGCTTGCGCTCCGCTTCCAGCCGCAGCTTGCGCGACAGGCTGCCGTGGTGCGCCGCCACATTCTCCGCCCCCAGCCGCTCTCCAAGCTGATGCGCCAGCCGCTCCGTCATGCTGCGCGTATTCACAAACACCAGCGTCGAGCGATGCTCCCGCGCCAGCTCCGCCAGCCGCTCGTACACATCGTCCCAGATGGCATTGGTGGTCACCGAGCCAAGCTCGTCTCCCGGGATCTCGATCCCCAGATCGAGCGTGCGCCGCGTGCCCACCTCGACTACCGCCACCTGTGACGCGCGGCTGCCGCCGAGAAACTCCGCTACCAGTGAGATGGGGTTCTGCGTCGCCGAAAGCCCAATGCGCAGCGGCGGCGACGAATGCCCCGTGATCATCGCTCCGGCAGCCAGACGGTTCTCGCCGCATACCAGCGCATCCAGCCGTTCCAGCGAGAGCGCCAGATGCGACCCTCGCTTGTCGTCGGCGATCGCGTGAATCTCATCCACGATCACCGTCCGCACCCGGCTCAGGTTGGCACGGCTCCTCTCTGAGGTCAGCAGGATGTAGAGCGACTCCGGCGTGGTGACCAGGATGTGCGGCGGCCGTTTCAACATGGCGCGACGCTCCGCCGGTGAGGTATCGCCGGTGCGCACCGCCGTCCGCACCTCCGGGCACAGATACCCGCGTTCCATCGCCAGTCGCTGGATCTGCGCCAGCGGCGCTTCGAGGTTCTTCCGGATGTCGTTCGACAGCGCCTTGAGCGGCGAGACGTACACCACCTCAGTCGCTTCGCCCAAGGCCCCATCGATCGCCTTGCGGATCAGCCCATCAATACAGATGAGAAACGCCGCCAGCGTCTTGCCCGAGCCGGTGGGCGCTGAGATCAAGGTGGGCCGTCCAGCCAGGATGTGCGGCCAACCCTGCTCCTGCGGCTCCGTCGGCGTCCCGAACTGACCGACGAACCACTCCTGCACCACCGGATGCGCCCACGCCAGCCCCGATGCGAGAGGGGCGCAAAAACCCGTCAGCAGGGAAGGCGGCTCAGCGGGCGCTTGCGGGAAGGGCATGCGCTATTCTATCGCCTGTTTCGATCTTTGTTCGCTACCCGAGGGCCAGCTCCGGGTCGGCTATACCGGGTCGGCTATACATTGCTGTCATCCCGACCGGAGTGGAGGGATCTGCTTTTGACGTCGTGCTCCACCCATTCTCCCTACTCACGCTCCAGCTTCGGCGGCGGCAGCGTCTTCCACAAACGATGATCCCAAACTACCGGCGTCAGTTCATGATGATTGACGCTGTAGCTCTCCTGCGCCGGCGTGGTGCCGTCAGCCAGCGGGTCGAAGCGCAGCGTGATCTGCCCGTCGGCGTAGCTCCAGTGCGCGAACCGCGTGGTCTCGCTCACCGCGTCAGGGCTCTCGGTCAGGGTGGCGCTCCCATCTTTTCCCAACGTGAGCGTGATGGTGTGGTGCCGCGTCGCGTACTCCGGCTCTCGACTCTGTCCGCGCGTCTCTTCCCTGGTGCGCGTCTCGCCATGGTAGACGCCCGCATACTTCGCCAGGCTGTCGCGCGCCTGCATGTTTTGCGGGAAGGCTGCGGCCAGTACGACGAACATGAGCGCGAGACGAACGGGGGAGAACACCTGCATGGGCCTCATCATAGCTAGGGCTTGGCTACGCGCAGCAACACCACCCCGTGCCGCGGCACCCGCACGCTGTAGCTGTTCCCCAACACGAAATCACGCTGCCCCCAGACATCGCGCGCCTTGTATCCCGGCCTAACGGAGACCGCCGCAAACGGCAGTTCCATAGCCTCCTCATCTTCGCCGCGATTGAACAGCGCGACGGCCTGCGAGCCATCCCGCAGCGGCCTGGCCCACACCTCGAACGGTCCCGTCGCCGTCACCCGGTCCCCCTGTTTTCCCAGCGCGTCCTGGTCGATCGCAATCACGTCCTTGTTCATCAGGATGGAGCGCGTCTCCGGCGTCATCTTCGACAGGTCGTTGCCCGCCAGCAGTGGCGCGGCAAGCATCGCCCACAGGCTCATGTGCGTGCGGTACTCATCGCCCGTCATCTTGCCGTTGCCCACTTCCAGCATGTCGGGATCGTTCCAATGTCCCGGCGCCGCATACCGCGCCAGCCCCGCCTGCCCAAATCCGATCACCGACATGCGGTCGTAGCTGTCGTTGATGTCCCCCGTGGTGCGCCACAGGTTGGCGCCTGCCTGCGGTCCCCACTTCCATACAGAATCCCAGCCGTACTGACACAGGCTCAACACGATGGGCCGCCCCGCCGCCTCCAGCCCTTCGTGCATTTTCATATAGGCCTGCCGCATCATCTGGTTGGCCTTCGCCGGATCGCCGCCGGACTCGCTCTTCATCCTCTTGCCGTAGCTGCACAGGTCGTACTTCAGGTAATCGAAGCCCCATGCGGCGTAGGTCTTGGCGTCCTGCGCTTCGTGCCCATAGCTGCCGGCGTAGCCCGCGCAGGTCTTCGGCCCCGGCGAGGAATAGATGCCGATCTTCAGCCCTTTGCTGTGTACATAGTCGGCCAGCGCTTTCATGTCCGGAAACTTGCTGTTGGTATGGATCACGCCCTGCGCATCGCGCTCGCCCTGCCAGGTGTCGTCGATGTTCACGTAGATGTAGCCGGCATCGCGCATACCCGACGAGACCAGCGCATCCGCCGCCGCGCGCACATCCGCATCCGTCACCCGCCCCGCGAAGTGGTTCCAACTGTTCCAACCCATCGGTGGAGTTGCGGCCAATTGCTTGGTCTGGCTGTAGCCAGCCATTGGTAACAGAAACAGAACAGAGGCAGCGAGGACACAAACACGCATGCGGGGGATCTCCAATCGAGGCCAACTCTAACGAGGGTTCTCCAGCGAGTCAAGCTGCGGGTGCCCCATCCTGAGCGTAGCGAAGGGTGGGATTGCGCGAACCTGCGCACACCGGTCGTCGCATCCCTGTTCGGCGAGTCGCGCAGCCACTTACTCCCTGCTGTAGTCGCCGCTCTTGCCACCGGTCTTGCGCTCCAGCTGCACTTCGCGGATCGAGATGCCCTTGTCCAGCGCCTTGCACATGTCATACACCGTCAGCGCTGCAATCGAGGCGGCCGTCAGCGCTTCCATCTCGACGCCAGTACCGGCTGTCGTCGCGACCGTCGCGCGAATGGAAACGCCGCCCTCTTCGACTGAAGCGATCACATCGACGAAGCTCAAAGGCAGCGGATGGCACATCGGAATCAGGTCCGCCGTCCGCTTCGCTGCCTGAATGCCCGCGAACCGCGCCACCTCCAGCGGATTCCCCTTGGGGTTTGAGGGAAGGGCTGCCAGCACCGCCGCGGAAAGCGCCACGAAGGCCGACGCGGTAGCCTCGCGCCGCGTCGCCACTTTGGCGCTCACATCGACCATGCGCGCCTGGCCTGTTTCGTCATAGTGGGACAGCGAGTTGGAAGTGCGTTCGTCGGTCATCGCGACTCCAGAATAATCTTTGCGCGCCACAACTCCCGGTGAGAAAGGAGAGGTCGTGGGTGCCCCATTCTTTGCGCCGTACGTACCCATTCAACTGAACGAGCCTTGGAGCGCAAAGGGTGGGCTCTCGCAAACCAATGTCCTTACGCTAGCAGCACGCTCACCGTCGCACCCGTGGACAACTCCGTCACATCCGGCGGAATCACCACGAAGCAATTGGCCCGCGCCGTCGCCGCCAGGTCGCCCGAACCCTGCCACGCGATTCTCTCGACCGCCGCGCCCTCCCAGCCGCCGCTCAGCCGCGCCGGCAGAAAGCGCGTCAGCCCCGTCTGCGTGGCCAACTCCCGCAGCAGTCGCGCCTGCGCGAATTTCGCTTCAATTGCGATCTCGCCTCCCAGGGCCCGCATCATGGGCGCGGCGAAAAGAAGAAACGTAACCATGGTGGATACAGGATTGCCGGGAAGGCCGAACAGCGGTATCCGGCGCCCTCCGCTTCCCGCTGGCACGTGCCCAAACACCACCGGCTTGCCCGGCTGCATGGCCACCCCGGTAAAGACGAACTCCGCGCCCATGGACAACAGCGTCTCTTCCACCAGGTCGTACTTGCCCGCGGAGACGCCGCCGGAGAGTAGAAGCATATCCGCGTCCTCGATCGCCCGCTCGATCATCGCGCGCACGTGCGCTCGTTCATCCCGCGCCACCGGCAGCCGCCGGGCATCGCCGCCCGCGCTGCGCACCTGCGCGGCCAGCGAATAGCTGTTGGAGTTGCGGATCTGGTACGGCTCCATCGGTGCGTTCAGCTCCACCAGCTCATCGCCGGTGGGCAGGATCGCGACTCTCGGGCGCGTGTACACATCGACATCCGCCGCCCCGCAGGCCGCCGCGGCGGCAATGTGCTGCGGCTCCAGGCGCAGCCCTGCCTCGAGCACCACTGCGCCCCGTCGCGCCTCGCTCCCCCGCCCCACGATGTTCTGCCCGGCTCTCACGGCGCGGCCTGCCTGCAGGCGAATGGCGCCGTCTTCCTCCCGCCGCTCCACATGCTCCAGCATCGCCACGCAGTCTGCCTGCGCTGGAGCCGGAGCCCCGGTCATGATTTCGAGCACCTGTCCCGGTGGAAGAGGAGAGACGGCCTGCGGCGAGCCCGCGCGCAGCGAGCCCGCGACGGGCAGCCATTGCCGGCCCATCAGATCTTCCGCGCGTCCGGCATAGCCATCCCGAGTGGATCGGTCGAACGGCGGCTGATCGCGCTCCGCGTGGATCGCCTCCGCCAGCACCCGGCCCTGCGCCGCCGGCAGGTCAGCTCGCTCTCTCTTGAGATCTGCCGCGTCGCGCAGCGCCCGCGCGTGCTCCAGAACCAGGAGCGCGGCCTCAGGATACGTAACAACAGGTGCGCTCATATACGAATGCCTTTCCTGCCGACGCGGACAACCACACCCGGGTGTCCCATCCTGAGCGTCCGGGTCCCCGGCACGCGGCCTTTGTGTGCTGGCGTGGGGACCGAACGATGGAGGACCACGGTCATACCCTCCTCAGAAACCCTGTCGTCCTGAGCAACCCTGTCGTCCTGAGCGAGCGAAGCGAGTCGAAGGATCCGCGTTTGCTTTTCCCTGACCCCTGACTCCTGACCCCGGGGGAAGAAAAAGGCGCCGCAACTTCGCGGCGCCTTTTTCACTCCTGCACTCCGCTACTTCTTGCCCGCTGAGTATTTTGTCTGCTGCTTGGTGCCGATCTCGCTCAGGATAGCCTTCGCCTCTCCTGCCATCGGTCCCGTCGGCGCCAGTTCGAGATACTTCGTGTAGGCCTCTTCCGTCCCCGGCGGTGCAACGATCTTTTGCGTCTTGGGATCGACTGTAGCCTTGCTGATCAGCGCCTGCCCCTTCAGGTAATAGGGAATCGGTTTCTTCGGATCGGCCGCGATCGCCTTGTCGGCTGCCGCCACCGTTGCGTCCGCATTGCCGGCCTTGCTCAGCACAATGGTCTCGTTTGAATAGAACATCCCCGCCTCGGCGGGCTGCACCTTGGCGGCTGCGTCGTAGGCTGCTGTCGCATCGGGGATCTTGTTGGTTGCCGCGTAGGCCTCGCCCAGCGCGTTGTTGGCGGCTCCCTCGATCTCGGGGCTGGGCTTCTTGGAGGCTGCATCGAGTTCGAGCGCCTTCTTCAGCGAGGTAGCGGCATCGTCGTACTTCTTCTGGCCATTTTGCGCGGTGCCCAGCTCCAGCCACAGCACGGCGGAGTCCGGCTTGATCTGGGTGCCCTGCTGCATCAACGTCGCGGCTCCGTCGAAGTTCTTCGCCTGGAGATCCGAGCGCGCCTCCTGCAGCATTCCATTCAGCTTCTTTACGTCCTGATTTTCTTTGCTGATCTGCGCGTTTTTGCCTTTCGCCTCCTGGATCGCCTTCTGCTCTTCCGGCGAGAGCTTCTTGATGTAGTCCGGACGGCTCAGGTCGAAGTCCTGCAGCGTATCCTGCCCGGCCGTGATCTTCACGTTTTCAAAGCGGTCGACCGGCTTAGGGGCGCCGCCCGTGGATGGCACCTGGAACATGGTAATGACATACGTGCCGGGCTCGATGCCGCTGCCCTTGTAGTCGCCGTTCTGGTCCGCGGTAAAGGTGTACTTGGCGGTCTTGCCGTCCGTGCTCACCTGCACCTGTGCGCCGGCCAGCGCCGTACCCGCCGGATCCTGCACGTGACCATGGAGGGTGCCGGTCTTCTCCTGCGCCTGCGCGTGTTGACCGCCAGCCACCACCGCGACCAGCGCCACCACGATGGCGGCGAGCCAGAGTTTCGTCTTATACATGGGTTTCTCCTCGCATCTCTGTTCCAGGACTCTCGTTTCCAGAACTCTCGTTTTCAGGACGGACATTCGCAGGGCTGACATTCTCTGTCCGCTTCCAATTCGTGGCATATGGGATGGGGTCGTCATAGCCGGCTTCCGCGAAGGCGCGCAGCCGCAGAATGCAACTCTCACATGTGCCGCAGGCAATCTCTTCGCCTGAATAGCATGACCACGTTACATGGAAGGGCGCGGACAATTCAAGGCCGAGCCGGACGATCTCGTGCTTGCGCATGCGGATCAGCGGCGTCTCCACATGGATGGAGCCGTCGCGCGTACCCACCGCGATCAGCCTCTGGAATGCCTCATAGTAGGCCGGGCGGCAGTCCGGATATCCCGAGCTGTCCTGCTCCACCGCTCCGATAAAAATTGCCTCCGCGCACAGCACCTCCGCCCAGCTCACCGCAGCCGCCAGAAAGTGCGCATTGCGGAAGGGAACATACGTAATCGGGATGACGCTGCCGATGCCGGCCGCGTCCTCCGGAGCATTCGGAACGGCAATCGACGGATCCGTAAGCGCCGATCCTCCGATCAGCCGAAACAGATCAATCGACAGCGGCAGCAACTGCTTCACCCCGAGCGCATCCGCGACCGCCTGCGCGCTTCTCAGCTCCCGGCCTTCCGTGCGCTGCCCATAACTGAAGTGCAGCGCATAGGTGTCGTAGTCACGCGCGGCCAGCGCGGCGCAGACGGTAGAGTCCATTCCGCCGGAAAGACACACGACCGCCCGCCTGCGCGGCGCATCGCTGTCTGGCCGGGATGCCGGCTGCGCAATCGATCTCGCTTGATCTCTCTGCTCTGTCATGGTGCATCTCCTCTGATGCTTCGGCGCGCCTGTTCTGATGCACCGCCGCAGCGAAGGAAGCACGACCGCTCTCTTTATATTGAACTCCAGCAGTGCACTCCGCGCCAGCGCACATCCGATAATGGCCAGTGCATACCCGATAATGAACTGTGACTCAACGCATTCGGGTAATTGGTGGGGGCCTCGCCGGCCCAGAGGCCGCATTGACCGCGGCCACGCGAGGCTGCGCGGTCGATCTCTACGAGATGCGTCCCCAGCGTCAGACCCCGGCACACCAGACCGCCGACTTCGGCGAGCTGGTCTGCTCCAATTCTCTCAAATCCGAGAGCGAGCACACCGCGCCCTGGCTGCTCAAGCAGGAGATGCGCCGTGCCGGCTCCGTACTGCTGCAACTCGCGGACCAGACCGCCGTCCCCGCCGGGCACGCCCTCGCCGTCGACCGCGTCGCCTTCTCCCAGCGCCTCGCCCAGGCCATCGAAGCCGAGCCGCGCATCACCGTGCACCGCGAGGAGGTCACACGCCTGGAGGGCTACGACGGCCTGACCATCATTGCCAGCGGCCCCCTCACCTCGGACGCGCTCTCCGCCGAAATTGCCGCGCTCACCGGCGCCGGGCACCTCGCCTTCTACGACTCCATCAGCCCCATCGTCGAGGCCGACTCCATCGATATGGGCCGCGTCTACTTCGCCGCCCGCTGGGATAAAGGCACGGCCGACTACATCAACTGCCCCATGACGCGCGAGGAGTACGACCGTTTCTACGATGCGCTGGTCTCCGCCGAGGGCGTCGAATCCAGGGAGTGGGAGCAGCTCAAGTACTTCGAGAGCTGTCTGCCCATCGAAGAGCTCGCCCGCCGCGGCCGCGACACCCTGCGCTTCGGCCCCATGAAGCCCGTCGGCCTGCGCGACCCCCGCACCGGCAGAACGCCCCACGCCGTGGTGCAGTTGCGCTGCGAAAACCTGCGCGCCGACTCCTACAACCTGGTCGGCTTCCAGAACCACCTCAAGTACGGCGAACAGGCGCGCGTGCTGCGGCTCATCCCCGGCCTCGAACAGGCCCGGTTCCTCCGCTACGGGCAGATCCACCGCAATACCTATATAGAAGCGCCGAAGCTGCTCGCACCGACCCTCGCTCTGCGTACGGATCCCGGCATCTTCTTCGCCGGGCAGATCTCCGGCGTCGAAGGCTACACCGAATCCATCGCCACCGGCCTCCTCGCCGGCCTCTATGCCGCAGCCCGTGCCACCGGGCGCCCCATCGAAACCGTGCCTCGAGCTACCGCCCTTGGTTCGCTGGTGAACTACATCACCCGCGCCGACACCAAACACTTCCAGCCCGCGAACATCACCTTTGATCTGCTGGAGCCGCTCGACGAAGAACTGCGGCGCAAGGTACGGGACAAGCGCGAGCGCCATCGCCTGCAATGCGAACGCTCCCTCGCCGCCTTTGACGCCTGGTGGACCTCTCTCCGGAGGCCTGTGGGTGCCCCATCCTGACCCTGGAGCGTAGTCGAAGGGGAAGGTGGGTTCAACGATCCGTGACGAATCCGCTCCACCCTCTCACCAGAAAGTGGCACGACGAATACTTTGCGGGCGATGTTTTTCCGCCGGACGCCCTTGTTACTATGACGCCATCCTCTGCTGCGATGTGGCGTTACGCACGCGCAGGTGATCAGGAGTCGTCCCCGATGGGTCGTACATCGAAGCTGCGTCGTAGATGGAAGCTTGTGCTGTTCCTGCTGTCTCTCCCCTTGATCGCAGGCGTTCTAGGGTGTGGCGTCACGACGTCCGGCTCCTTCAGCATCTCCTTGGATAAGCCCACTCTGACTCTGGCTCAGGGCGAAACGGCAACCGTCACCGTGGCGGTCGCGGGCGCCAGCGGCTTCAAAGGCTCCGTGTATGTTTCGGTCAACGGCTTGCCCACGGGCGTGAAAATCTCCCCCGCCAATCAGACCATCGCCGCCGGCGCCAGCGGCCAGTTCACCTTGTCTGCGGACTCCACCGCCGCCCCCGGTCCTACCAACCTGACCTTCGCAGGCAACTCCGGTACGCTCGCCGGCAGCACCAATCTGGCGCTCACCATCCAGGCCTCCGGCCCGCCGTCGGGCGCCGATTTCACCTTCACCGCCGATCCTGCGGTCACCATCGCCCCCGGCGCATCAGGCCAGGTCACGCTCTCGGCCACGGCCGTGAATGGCTTCAATGCACCCATCCAGGTAGCCCTCACCGGCCTTCCTGCCGGGGTCACTGGACCGTCAGCCATCACGCTCACCGTCGGCACGCCCCAAAGCGTGACCCTCACCGTCGATAAATCGGCCGCGCCCGTAGCCGCCGCGCCTCTTACCTTTACCGCCACCTCCGGTTCGCTCAGCCACACCGCCACCACAGCCCTGACCATCGCCGCCGCGCCGCCGTTAGCGGACTTCACCTTCTCCGCCACCCCCGCTGCGCTCACCATAGTCGCCGGTGGAACCGGTCAGGTCACACTTTCGACCACCGCTGTGAATGGCTTCAATGCGCCGATCGCCGTGTCGCTCAGCGGCCTTCCTGCCGGGGTTACTGCCTCGCCGTCTACCATTGCGCTGACCGCGGGCAAGCCGCTGACGGTAACGCTGAGCGTCGGTAGATCGGCTGCTGCAGTCTCCGGCGCAGTGCTCACCTTTACCGCTACCTCGGGATCGCTCAGCCACGTCGCTAAGATCGCTCTGACTGTGACGACAGCGCCGGACTTCACCATCTCTACAAACCCGTCCAGCCTTACCGTTACCTCTGGCAGTACCGGAAAGGCGCTGGTCGCCATCGGGGCCGTGAGCGGCTTCACCGGTTCTGTCAATATCGCCATCACCGGCCTGCCCCTTGGCGTGACCGTGACCCCGGCGAACACCACCGTCTCCATAGGCACGCCCCAGGCCATCACCTTTACCGTCGCTCCGGGCACCTACTCCCCGCCGTCGGTCATCACCATCACCGGTACGTTCACTGACCCATCCGGAACCATCACCCATCAAGCGAACCTGGTGCTCAATATCGTCGCGCCGCCGCCGGTGCCGGACTTCTCGCTCGACCTTGCGCCCACCAGCCTGAGTATCGCGCAGGGGGCCTCCTCCACCACCGCCATCTCCCTCACCGGCATCAATGGCTTCGCCGGCACCGCCACCGTCACGCCGGGTACGCTGCCGGCCGGCGTCACCATTACTCCCGTCAGCGCCAGCCTGACCGCGGGCACGCCGCAGACGCTGACGGTGAACGTGGATGCCACCGCCGTCGCCGGCACTTACACCATTCTCCTGAACGGAGTCTCCGGCTCGCTTACCCATGCTGTCGGACTGACCCTGACCGTGACTGCCTCCGCCACCGGTCCGGATTTCTCTCTCTCGCTCGTCCCCTCCAGCCTCTCGGTCGCGCAGGGAGCCTCCGGACAGACCACTCTCTCCGCATCCGCCGTAAATGGCTTCACCGGCACCATCAACGTGACCGCTACCGGCTTACCCGCCGGCGTCACCATCCTGCCCGCCACCATCACCCTTACGCCCGGAACCTCCCAGATCCTCACCGTGAATGTGGACGCAACCGCGGCGCTGGGCAGCACGCCCATCACCTTCACCGGCGTCTCCGGTTCGCTCTCGCATCCGGTGGTGCTCAACCTGACCGTCACGCAAGCAACCACCGCGCCCGACTTCACCCTCGCCGCGTCTCCGAATGCGCAGGCGGTCGAGCAAGGCGCCACCAGCTTGCCGAGCACCGTCTCGGTGACCGCCTTGAACGGCTATACCAACACCGTCTCGATCACCGTTGCCGGACTGCCCGCGGGCGTCACCGCGAGTCCGTCCACCTTCACGCTCGTGCCCGGAACTTCGCAGCCCATCGTCTTCTCGGCCGACCCCAGCGCCGCGCCGGGGACCTACACCGTCCTGCTTACGGGCTCGGATGGAACCGTCACCCACGGGGCGACGCTGGACCTGACCGTGACCGTCCCCCCTCCCCCGCAGGACTTTACGATCGCGCTCACGCCCTCCGCCCAGACCATCACCCAGGGACTCACAGGCGCGCCCGTCTCGGTCGCCGTCACCGGCATCAACGGCTTCACCAGCGACGTCACCGTCACCCTCGCCGGGCTGCCGGCCGGCGTCACCGCAACCCCTTCCACCCTGACCATCACCCCGGGAACGCCGCAGACCGTCGCGTTCTCCGTGGCGGCCTCCACCGTCGCCGGTCCCTACACCATCGCCTTCACCGGCCGTTCCGGTTCGACCAATCATGAGGCGGATCTGAGCTTGACCGTCACCGCGCCGTTGGCTCCGGCCTTCGACGTTCTTACCTATCACTACGACGCGATGCGCAGCGGTGTGAACCCCAACGAGTCCACGCTGACGACTTCGAACGTGAAATCCGCCACCTTCGGCAAGATCGGCTTCGACGCAGTCGATGGCAAGGTCGATGCCCAACCCCTCTACGTCTCCGCTCTCACCATCGGCGGGGCGCAGCACAACGTGCTCTACGTGGCCACCGAGCACGGCAGCGTCTATGCCTTCGACGCCGATAACGGCGCGCTGCTGAAGCAGACCTCGCTGCTCGGCGTCAACGAAATACCCAGCGACGACCGTGGTTGCGGCCAGATCACGCCCGAGATCGGCATCACCTCTACACCAGTGATCGATCGTACCCAGGGCGCCAATGGAACCATCTTTCTCGTCGCCATGAGCAAAGACTCCTCCACCCCACCCAACTACCATCAGCGCCTGCACGCGCTCGATCTCGCCACCCTGGCCGAACTTGGCGGTGGACCGGCCGAGATCACCGCGACCTACCCGGGCAATGGCGTCACCAGCGTAGGCGGCGTCAACACCTTCGATCCAGCCCAGTACGCCGAGCGCGCCAGTCTCCTGCTCCAGAATGGAAATATCTACCTGGGCTGGACCTCGCATTGCGATCACCCGTCCTACACCGGTTGGGTAATGGCCTACAGCGAGACCACTCTGCAACAAACATCGGTGCTGAACCTGACGCCCAACGGCAGCGACGGCTCCGTGTGGATGAGCGGCGGCGGCCTGGCCGGTGACGCCAGCGGCAACGTCTACCTGCTCGACGCCAACGGCACCTTCGATACCACGCTGGACACCAACGGCTTCCCCAACCTGCAGGACTACGGCAACTCGTTCCTCAAGCTCTCGACCACGGGCGGAAAACTGGCCGTCGCCGACTACTTCGAGCCGAAAAACGGCCCCGCAGAGTCCGCCACAGATACGGATCTCGGCTCCGGCGGCATCTTGCTGATCGATATCCCGCTTTCCAAAACCTTGACTGTTCAATGGGCGATAGGCGCGGGCAAGAATGGGAATGTCTACGTCGTCGACCGCACCAAGCTGGGCAAATATGATCCGGCCAAAGATCACATTGTCGGTATTCTTCCAACGCCCCTGCCCCATGGTGCATGGTCTTCACCGGCCTACTTCAACGGCGTGGTTTATTACGGTGGAGTCGGAGACAACCTCAAGGGCTTTACGCTGCTCTCCAAGGGGCCCCCTCCACCGCCGATGCAATCGGCAACAACCTTCCCCTATCCCGGCGCAACCCCCAGTGTCAGCGCTAACGGCACAGCGAGCGGTATCGTCTGGGCGCTCGAAAGCGGAGAGGGCGCGCCCGCGGTGCTCCACGCCTACGACGCTGCCAACCTGACGGAGCTCTACAACAGCAACCAGGCCAGCAGCAATCGGGACAGCTTCGGCAACGGCAACAAGTTCATCACTCCTATGATCGTCA
>JBPCNO010000121.1:0-8329 GCA_051001135.1 Acidobacteriaceae bacterium | reverse complement strand
AGATATGCCTTCCGCTCCGGATGCTCCGCAACCGAGTCATCGCGCGCATGCTTGATGATGCCCTCGCGCACGCCGAGAGTGAGGTTGAGCCCGAGAAAGCCCGCGTACCGCTGCTCGAAGAAGGTAACGATGCGCAGTGCATGCAGGTTGTGGTCGAAGCGCAGACCGTGGCGGCGCATCGCCTCGTCAAGCGCCCGCTCGCCCGCATGCCCGAACGGCGGATGGCCGATGTCATGCACCAGCGCCAGCGCTTCCGTCAGATCCTCATTGAGGCCCAGCGCCACCGCGATGGTTCGCGAGAGCTGCGCCACCTCCATGGTGTGCGTCAGACGGCTGCGATAGTGGTCCGAGGCGCCCTGGGTAAAGACCTGCGTCTTGCCGGCGAGACGGCGAAACGCCCGCGCATGGATGATGCGGGCGCGGTCCCGCTGAAAGGGCCCGCGATAGGCATGCGGTGTCTCCGGGTGCATCCGCGCGGCAAGAGGCTCATCCTGACCGTTCCCCACCGCGCACGCCGGCGGCAGTTTGGGAAACGTCACCGTCGCGGTCACACTCAGCGGTTGGTCTCGCCGCCGCCGGATTGTTTCGCCAGCTTCACCTTTGCGCTCTCGAGCTTCCTCTGCACCTTGCTCACATCGTTCGAATCGGCGTCCGCCGGCACCGTCTTGGCGTATTGCGCCAGCGACTGATCCCACTGGGTCACGGCCAGCTTCAGCCGCCCGGTCTTCTCGTAGAGTTCGCCCAGGTGATCGTGCACGGTCGGGTCTGTCGAGACGCGCTCGCTGGCTTTGCGCAGGTTCTCCTCCGCTAGCGGGTACTGCCCCAGCTTGAAGTAGACCCATCCCAGCGAGTCAAGATAAGCGTAGTTCTGCGGATCGAGCTGCACCGCCTTCTGCACGAAGGAGAGCGCCTCGTTCAGCTTGACCCCACGATCCGCCAGCATATAGCCCAGATAATTCAGCGTCATGCTGTTGTTCGGATCCATCTCCAAAATCTTGCGGAACTGCTCTTCCGCGGCGTCGTAGTGCTTCTGCCGTTCGTCCAGCGCGCCACGCAGAAAGTAGATGTAGACCTTGTCATCCTGCCGCGAAGGCAGCGCCTCCGCTTTGTCGATCGCCTCGTTGGCGTCTTTCCAGCGCCTGAGCCGGGTGTCGATCTGCGCGATCGCGAGATACACCTCGCGGTCCTCCGGAGCGCCGGTGAGCATGGACTGCGCCAGCCGCAGACCCTCATCCGCCTTGCCCGTATCCGCCATCTGCCCGGCCAGCATCAGTTGCACGCCGCGATCCTTGGGCAGCGCCTTAGCCGCTTCCTGAGCTACCGCGGTCGCCTTGCTGTACTCCTTGGCGTCACGGTAGGTGTCCACCTCGCCCTGGTATCCGCGTTCAGCGTAGTCGCCGCCTAACGCGATCATCTGCTTATAGACGTCCACCGCCTCCGCCGACCTGTTTTGTTCGCGATACACGTTCGCCAGCCGGTCAAGGAAGATCGAGCGGTTGCTCTTTTCTCCGTCGGAGTAGTGTCCGTCAGCCTTGGTAGTCTGCTGCACCAGCTTGTTCAGGATGGTGACGGCTTCGTCGTACCGGCCGAGCGAATCGTCGATCAGCGCCTCGTTGAAGCTGATTTCGAGCGAGTCACTGACCAGCGCCTTGGCCTTCTTGAGGGTCGTCAGCGCCTGCTCGTAGTGGCCCTGCCGCCGCTCGATCTCGGAGAGCCGCGAGTAGGCCTGCGCATCCTGCGGATCGGCGGTGGAGATGTCCTTGTAGGCCTTGCCCGCGGCGTCCAACTGGTTATCATTGAGCAGCGCCTGCGCCAGCCCGCGCTCCGCATCCAGATTCTCCGGCTCCAGTTCTACCGCCTGCCGGTACGCGGCGATCGCGTTCTTGTTGTCCTTCACCTGGTCGTAGCTCGCGCCCAGCGCGAAGTCGAGCTTGGCCGTGCGGTCTTCCTCCGGCACCGCCTTCAGCGTGGAAATGGCGCGCTGCATGTCGCCGCCCTCGCTGTAGAGCCGCGCCAGGTTCAACACCACTTCTTCGGAGTTGGGATCGATCTTCTGCGCGGCTTCGAACTGGTCGCGCGCCCGTTGGGAATCGTGGTTCAACGTGTAGAGCTGGCCCAGCAGCAGATGGTTCTCGATGTCGTTCGGCTCCAGCGCGATGATCTTCGAGTATTCGGCGATCGCCAGTTGCAGCACCTGTTCGGAGGCGCCATTCTGCGTATCCCCCAGGGACCGCAGATAGATGCGGCCCAGCAGTTTGTGCGCCTGCAGGTTGTCGGGATCTTTCTTCAGGATCTCCTGGGCGGTGACGATCGCATCCTTGACCCTGCCGGTGCGGAAGTAGAGCTCGGCCAATCCGTTATTCAGAAAGGGGGAAGAGGGATCGGCGTTCAGCGCCGCCTTGTACTCCTCGACAGCGCGTGCCGCATAGTCCTGCCGGCCGGAGTTGACCGCCAGGTCTTCATACATATGCGCCAGGCCGAAGTGATAGTAGGCATTGCCCCGGTCCGTCGTATCGGCGGCCACTGTGCTCGCCGCGGAGCCATTCGCGTTTGCTGCATTTTTTTGAGACGCCGCCGTCTTGGCGTCCTTCACCCTGGCCGAAGCAGTCGGAGCGCTGCTCTGCGCCAGCGCCGTGCTGCCGGCCAGCAGCAGAACCGCAAACGCCAGGGCTGGTTTGCCCATGCCTCTGCCCGCGATCGAAGATGAAAGCAACGCTGAAAGGCGGAGTGGGGACCAGGCGAAGGAGCGGGGTAGGGGGTTGAGCTCTGCGTTGCTACGCTTCATGCGACGTCTGCCACCGGTGACCGACCGGCCTTTCCTACTGCCAATACCTGCTCAAACAGCCGCTGCGGCCTCTTGAGGTGCCAGGCTTTACTCTTGGACGATTGTAACCTTCGCGTAGATGCGCCGGTCTGCACAAATGTGCCGGAGAGCGACCAATCGGGCACCGGAGAGGCTTACGGTCAGACCGGGCCGGAAGGTACTTCGGTGCCCCCGCACCTACGCTTTTCTCGTCATCGAATACCGGTCATCCATGCCGGAAGTGGCGCATCCCCGTGAACACCATTGCGATGCCCAGGCGGTCCGCCGCCGCGATCACCTCGTCGTCGCGCACCGAACCGCCCGGCTGGATCACCGCCGTCGCTCCTGCCTCCGCCACCGTCTCCAGCCCGTCCGGGAAGGGGAAGAAGGCGTCGGAGGCGGCCACGGAGCCGTTGAGAGGAAGCACCGCTTTCATGGCGCCAAAACGGGCTGCGTCCACCCGGCTCATCTGTCCCGCCCCCACGCCGATCGTCTGCCCATTCCGCCCGTAGACACTGGCGTTCGATTTCACGTGCTTCGCTACTCGCCAGGCAAACAGCAGGTCGCGCACCTGGTCCGGGGTCGGCTGCCGCTGTGTCACCACGCGCAGGCCGGCCTCGGTCACCATGGCGGTGTCCGCATCCTGCAGCAGCATGCCTCCGGAAACCTGCTTGATCACCTGCTGGGGCACCGCCGCCGTTACCACCACCAGCCGCAGATTCTTTTTGGCGGCAAAGCGCGTCTTCGCGGCTTCGCTAAAGGAGGGTGCCGCGATGGCTTCCACGAACAGCTTGGCCATCTCCATCGCAGCCGCTTCATCGATCTCCCGATTGGCGCCGATCACCGCCCCGAATGCGGAGACGGGGTCCGCGGCCAGCGCCTTCACGTAGGCCTCGCGGATCGATTCGCCGGTCGCCGCTCCGCAGGGATTGGTGTGCTTGATGATGGCCACCGCGGGCTCATCGAACTCCTGTGCCAGTTGCCAGCAGGCGTCCAGATCCACCAGGTTGTTATAGCTCAGCTCTTTGCCCTGCAACTGCTGTGCGCCGGCCACGCCCTTGCCACTGCCGTCCACGTAGAGGGCCGCCCGCTGGTGCGGATTTTCCCCGTAGCGCAGCGGCGTCGCCAGTCGGTAGTCCAAATGCAGGGAAGCAGGGAAGTCCGCGCCCAGTGCAGGCTCCTTCCGAGATGGCCCATCCTGCTCGCCCAGCGTGGCCAGCGTGCCGGCGATCGCCGTGTCATAGGCCGCCGTCAATGCAAAGGCCTGCTGCGCCAGGCTCCAGCGCGTCTGCCGGCTCAGGCTGCCATCGTGCGCAGCCATCTCCTCCTGCAGCCGCGCGTACTCGCCCGGCGAGGTCACGATGGCCACATCCTCGAAGTTCTTGCCCGCCGAACGCACCATCGACGGCCCGCCGATGTCGATGTTCTCGATGATCTCCGCGAACGAGACGCCCGCCTTGGCCGCTGTCTTCTCGAAGGCATACAGGTTCACCACCACCATATCGATGGCCGGAATCTCGTGCTCCGCCACCGCTGCCTGGTGCTCGGCATTGCCGCGGATGTGCAGGATGCCGCCATGCACCTTGGGGTGCAGCGTCTTCACCCGCCCGTCCAGCATCTCCGGAAAGCCGGTCAGGTCGGCGATATCGCGTACCGCGAGCCCGGCTTCGCGCAGGGTGCGCGCCGTGCCACCCGTCGATACCAATTCCACGCCATGCGCCGTCAGAGCCTGGGCAAACTCCACCAGCCCGGTTTTATCTGTCACGCTCAACAGGGCTCGCCGTACCTGCTTCCATCCGTCCAAAGCACTCTCCTCTTCGCCAGCCATCGCTTCTACGCCTCTCCATTCTGACAGCAAGCCCGGTGTCGCTGGAAGCAGGCGTTCGGCCCGATTGGCATTGGTTGTTTTTCTGCGCGAGCGCGTCCGCCCGTGCGGCCAGCACCCGGCGCCCCTGTTAGCCTTATGAGATGGATTCACGTTGGCAGGCATCCTCCACTCGCTCGGGATATCGCGGCCCCATGCCCGAACCGGAGATCCTGCCGCCGGGTGCGCCGGACCCTGCTCCCAGCTATACCTACCAGCAGCAGATTCCGCAGCAGCCGCCTCCCATGCCCGGCCGTCCGCGCCGCCGCAGCGGATGGGCCTCCGCGCCCGCCACCTACGTCTTATGCGGCATCAATATCGCGGTCTTTCTGCTCATGGTGTTGAATGGGGTTTCCGCCACTGCGCCCAACAGCCTGGAGCTGGTGCATTGGGGCGCGAACTACGGCGGAGCCGTGCTGATCTATGGCGAGTGGTGGCGTCTGCTCACCGCCACGTTTGTCCATGTCGGCATTATTCATCTCGCCACGAATATGTGGTGCCTGTGGAATTTAGGGCTGCTGGGAGAGCCGCTCCTGGGCCCCGTCGGTCTTCTCTGCACCTATCTGCTGACCGGCATTGCCGGCAATCTGCTCAGTGTCGGCGTGCATCCTGAGGTCGTCGGCGCGGGCGCTTCGGGCGCGGTCTTTGGACTGGCCGGCGTGCTGATCCTGCTGCTCGGGTCACCCGTGCTCCCCGTGCCCAAAGCGGAGGTCCAGCGGCTGCGCAGGAGCGTCATCTACTTCGCTGTCTTCAACTTTGTCATAGGCGGCTCGACCTGGTTCTTCCACACCTCCATCCAGATCGATAACATGGCCCACCTCGGCGGCTTCCTGAGCGGACTGGCGCTCGGTCTGCCGCTGGTGCCCCGCGTCGGTTCCAGAAGAGCGACCTACATCAAGCGGCAGTGGATCGCGTATGGCGGCATGCTGCTCGTCATCCTGCTCGGCGCACGCTTCATCGCCAATTTCCGGCATTAGAGCGGCCACGCTCAACTGGGCTAACGAAGATTCTCGATCATAAGAATGCCGCTCTGCTGGTCGGACTGTGTGTAGAAGATAGAGCGGCCGTCCGCCGCCGCACTCAGGCTCGGCCCCCATACGCCGGGGGTCTTCTCCAGTGGCAGAACGGTCGTGACACGGTGCGTGGCGAAACTGTAGAAGTCGATCGCGGGGCGCGGTTCCGCGTCCGCGTCCAGCAGGTACAAACCTGCATCCGCGACTGCCAGATGGCCCCAGTAGCCCACCTGCGGTTTGCCGGCGACCACCAATGATTCGTCGCCACCAGCGGCGGGCATGCTCCAGGTTCCTGGCTGATCGAACTTCGTATAGTAAAGCGTCGCGCCGTCGGAGGATTCGAGTGCGGAGAAGCCGCCGTGCTGCGTGAGCTGCCTCTCCACCCCGCTGTCCAACGAGTGCTTCCAAAGCTGCGAGCTTCCCGTGCGCATGGAAGCGAAGTAGATCGACTTGCCATCGCGCGACCAGCTTGGCACAACATCATCATTCGCCCCATTGGTAATGGCATGTAGATTTCGGCCCTCCGCATCCACCACGTAGATCTCGCTGTGTTCGCGCGGGCGAGAGTCGAAGGCGATCCATCTGCCATCGGGCGACCAGTGCGGCGAGCCTGAGAAGCGTCCGAAGGAAGTAAGCTGCACCGGGCTGGTCCCATCCGCGCCGCTCAACCAGATCTCATCGTTTCCAGTGCGGGTGGATTGCCAGGCGATACGGCCTCCGTCGGGCGCAGGCTGCGCCTCATCGTCCCGGTATTGGGAGAAGATGAGCTTGCTCTTTTTCTCCACGCGGTCGCCTCGGCCGGCCAGGTCGGCTCGCCAGATCGCGGGTGCCTCCCCGCCAGCATCGGCATATGCGAACCGTGTTCCATCTTTGGAGATACTTCCCACGCCCGGGTACACCGTCTCCGGTTCGACCGGTCCGCCGTGGGCCGGAACTCTCCATGTACGCGCAAGGATGCCGCGGTCGGAGAGGAACGTGATGTACCGTCCATCGGGCGTCCACATCAGATCGCGAACCGCGCGCCCGTCGAACGTGAGCCGCCGGGGCGCTCCTCCCGCCAGCCGGATGGTGTAAATCTCGCTCACCGGAGCCGACGTCAGGCGAGCAAATGCGACCGTCGTCCCGTCCGGCGAGAGCGCCTCGGTGAAGTCGTCCGCATTGGCAGGCGCCGTCAGGCAGCGCTTGTCGCCGGTAGTTAAGGAAAGGAGTACCAGGCCATGCCTTCCCGAGGGATTGCACCGGTCCATCAGCAACATCGATGCGCCATCGAGAGTCCAGATGGGACGACCGGCGCCCCAGCGGCAACTGACGGTGGTGAGCTTGCGCTCCTGACCTCCAAGCGCCGGTACAAGATAGATGCCGTCCTGTTTCCCGTCGCAACGAGCGAACGCAACATGTTGTCCGTCCGGAGACCATTGGGGATTGCTGAGAAAGCCGCTTTGGTTATGGGTGAGCCGCAGTGGAGTATCGGCCCCCACCATCTGCACATAGACGTCCTCTCGTCTGCGATCCTCGCCATCCCACAGAAACGCAATCTGGCGCGCGTCGGGCGAAAAGGCCGGGCTGGTCGCATTGCCCGAGACAGTGGTGAGCGGCACCAGGCGTTGGTTGGAGGAGACCACGCTCCAGTGCATCGAATGCCGGATTGAAGGTGCGTGTGGCCGGATCCACGTGCCCGCTCCAACCGAGGCCACGACCAGCAACAGCAGCATGAGGCTTTTGCGCGAGAGCAGCGTCCAGCGCCTCTCCGGACGGTCCAGGCCCGCGGGTTCGAGCTCTATTGCCGCTTCGCCGGTCTGAAGAATCTCCACACTGACCGGAGCGGCCTCGGCAGGCGAGGTCAACAGAGCGTGCTCAACCTGGTGTTCTGCCACACGGATCACGGGCGCGATGAAGCGGTAGCCCTTCTTGGGGATGGTCTGAATGTAGATGGGCTTGTCCGCCGGATCGCCCAGCGCCTCGCGCAGCTTCATCACCGCGGTGTTCAGGCTGTGGTCGAAATCGACGAAGGTGTTCGCGGGCCAGAGATGCTGACGCAGTTGTTCCCGCGTGACCATGCGCCCGGCATGTTCCAGCAGAAAGAGCAGGATGCGCGTGGACTGCTCTCGCAGCCGGACGGGGACGCCATTGCGGCGCAGTTCTCCACTGTACGCTTCGATTTCGAAGACTCCGAAGCGCCAGACGGGGGACGCGTTGACCGTCATGCCCATCGCAATCGTTCCTCTGGGCTGTGGGCGAATTCTAGCATCGGCGATCTGGCCATCCGCCGCGGCCGTGCATTCCTGTTATCACAGGATTTGCCAATGAACTCTGCAATCAGCGACTTACATGAGGATAAATATTTGACTCGCGATTTACCTCGAGTGCATTGAGCCGGTGAGCGCCATGGCGCATATTCCTCCCATCGCAGGCGGCCAAGTGCAATTGACCACTGCAGACGCAACCAAGGAGGTTTCACCATGTCGCGCATTCTTGCAATCACCATCCGCACGCTCTTGGCACTCCCGCTCGTGGCGGGCCTGTTGGCAATCGCGCCTGCAGCTCAAGCCCAAAGCGCCGCCATCGTCACCATTCCCTTCAACTTTTCGGCGAACAATTACAACCTGCCCGCTGGTACGTATCGGGTCGACGTCATCTCCGAGCAAACTC
>JBPCNO010000120.1:0-16789 GCA_051001135.1 Acidobacteriaceae bacterium | reverse complement strand
CCCATGAAGCCGCCTAGAGTGCGGATGGGAACCAGCTTGCGGCCACCCTTGCCGTGCTCGACGATGCCGCAGATGCGGAAGGGATGGTTGAGGATCATGATGGTCTCGCCAACATGATGGCCGCGATCGGCGCGCGCGAAGTAGTCATCGACTATGGCGTCATTGGGGCCGGTGAACGGGCCGCCGGAGAGGAACACGAAGGGCCGCAGGGCGTTGTAGCTGGGGTAGTCGATGCCCCAGATGGTTTCGACCGTGCCTGCGGTGCTAAGCGTGGTGATCACCGGAGAGGCGACGGCGATGTGCGGCAGCCTGGCCAGGACGGCGGAGATCTTCGCCGGGACCGGGGCGCCGCTGATGCCCGAAAGAAAGCTCGAATTCGGCGGACGCACGATCATGTCCGCGCCGATGCCGCTGGTGCGGCTCTTCTGGTCGTTGATCATGCCGATCATGATGGCGGCAATCGAGAGGATCATGATGACCTCAATCGCCACCGCGAGCACGCTGATGGCTGCGCGCAGGGGGCGGTGGAGCAGATTGCCGACAACTAACTTGTTCATATACCCGAGTTTAACAAAGAGGTGGGAGCCAGCCTGGCCGGGTTGTCGCTTCAGATGCCCTGAAAGTTGTGCTGTCAACGGTCAATTTTTGCCGATATTGTGGTAGATAGTCTGGGTATCCGAATTCAGCACACTCCCCCGGGTGCGGCTTGTCCAGAGACGAACGCCGGCATGGAAGCGGGGGAGAGCGCGCAGCGAGCGGAATCTATGGGCATGTTCGGCGAGGATCTGCGAAAGGCAAGGGAAGCGCGAGGCATGGCGCTCGACGTGATCGTGCAGGCCACCAAGATCAGCGCGCGTCACCTGCGGGCGATCGAACAGGAGCAATTTGAGCAATTGCCGGGCGGCCTCTTCAACAAGAGCATTGTGCGCGGGTACGCCCGCACCGTAGGCCTGCCGGAAGAGGAATGGGTGCATCGCTACCTGGAAGCGGCGCACGAGGCCAGCCGGCTCGCCGATGAAGAAGACCACACCTGGAACGAATTCGCTCAGAACGTCGGCCGTTCCCGCGCTAAGGAACTCGGCCGTCCAGCGGCCGGCGTACGCTGGGCCGGTGTCGCCGCACTACTGGCCGTGGTCGCGGGGCTGAGCTGGTTTGTGTGGGGCTACGTGCATCATAAAGCGCAGGTGGGGGCTCGCCCCACAGCGGCGCAATCGTCTGTGGCGGACGCGCGCCGCTAGATTGGACGGCCGCGTCTTCGCCAGCGATCCTTACCTGTAGCCATGCGACCTGGAGTCATGCCGTCGTGCGGCCGATGCAGCTATTCAACCTTGGTGAAGATGCCGTTATTCACGATAGCGAGGTTCTGGATGAGGACTTGTTTCCCGCCTCCGAGGAACTTCACTCCCCGGCGCGCAACTCCCATATCCTCCCCGGTAATGTAGTACGTGAATGTATCGCCGTCCCAGTGCGTCAGCTCGTAGTAGGCGCCCCGCGGCGGAAGCCGGAGGAGGAGCTGATTGCGCACCACGCTGATTTCCAGCGTTCCGTAAAAGCGGTTGAAGTATTTACCCCTGTATGAAGAGATCGGCCGGCCCGGAGAGGGGCTTCCAGGCGGCTTCATCTCCGAGTAGTTGGGAGAGGAGGCTTGCGACTCTTCTCGCATTTCCGCAAAAACCGGTCCAAATTTTGCGAGGTAGTCTGCCTTGACGGCCCCGTAGTGGAAGTAATCCAGAAAAGAGGCGCTGATCGCTTCGGGCAGACCGACCGGCGTGCTGTTCCCCAGCACCACGATGCCGATCTGCTCGCTCGGCACCAGATAGACGCTCGTTGCGCTTCCCAGCACAAACGCGCCGCTATGGTTGAGCTGCTTGCGGCCTTCCGAGTCCTTACCTACGTTCCAGCCAAGTCCGTAGTACTGATCTCCCGGACATTCTCCGGGCACCACGTTCTTCGGAGCTGTGCGGCAGATTTGCGCTTTATGCGTCTCCTCGAGCGCCTCCCGCGACACAACCTGCTGCCCGTTGAAGGAGCCCTCGCCAAGCTGCAATCGCATCCATTGCGCGAGATCGCGCACATTCGAGCTCACTCCACCCGCAGGCGCTTCGGCGTCGGCCTCGCGAACAAAGCGGTTCTTGAAAACGCCATCGTCGTCGAGGTAATGCAGCGCGGCCTTGTTCGGAGTGTCGGCATAATCCGAGAATCGGGAACTGGTGGAGTGCATGCCGATCTTCTCGTACAGCCGCTCCTCGGCAATCTCCTCCCACCGCTCGCCGGCCTTCTTCGCGGCGGCGATGGCCGCTTCCGTGTACCCAAAGTTGCTGTACTGATAGCTTTTGCGAAACTCGCCCGTCAGCGGAACGAAGCGTAGCTGGTGCAGGACCTCCGGGCGCGAATAACCCAGGCTTTCCAGAATATCGCCGCCCGTGGTGGGCAGCCCGCTGCGGTGCGAGAGGAAGTCCCGTATCGTCACCTGCTCCGAGATCTGCGGGTTGGAGAGCTTGAATTTCGGGTCCAGGTTCTCGATTCGATCGTCCCAGCCCACCTCTCCCGTCCCCACCAGCGAAGCCACGATGGTGGAAGAGATGGGCTTGGAGAGCGAGGCGATCTCAAACACGGTATCGGGATCGACCTTCGCGTCGGACCCAATTTTGCGCTCGCCATAGCCCCTCAAAAAGACCACCTGATCTTTGTAAACGACCGCGACAGCCACACCCGGAACTTTGGTCTTCTTCATGGCCCCGCGTACGTATGCGTCCAATTTGATCAGTGCCGGGCCTATCTTCGGCGCCGCCGTGGCCGAATCGGTCTGAGCGAAACCAACGGCTGCTGTGCTTGCGGCCAGCGCGGTCATGACAACCATCCTTCTAAACATCAGCATGTCTTTCTCCAGTTCGGTGTTCCTTCGTCTTCAGGGGGAGATGCTGGCGTTGCTTCTTCTCTCACGTAGGGGAACTTAGGTTAATTCTGTCCGCGCTTTTGTGGCAACGAGAATCGCGCATGGAAATGAAGGCTGCCGCGGGACAAGATTGTGTCTGGAATTGTGTCTGGGTCGCATTTCTGAGTCGCATTTCGGGTTGCGAGAGAACTCCAGTTGCCGGGCAAACCGCATCGTATAGCCATTCGGACTCGTAATTGCGCCGTTCCCTGCGACGCTTTGCCCTCAGGGTTAACCCTCTGGTACCGTGAAGATGCGGCTCTAGACGCTTCTTGTTGGAGTCCGCCTCGCCTCCTGCGACGTCCCCTTCAACTCCAAGAGCCAAGAAGAGGAAGCGGCAGGTGCGAGAGACGATATAGGAGGAAGCACTTTGTCCCAACGCGATAAGTTTCTCTTTACCTCGGAGTCGGTGACGGAAGGTCATCCCGACAAGATTGCCGATCAGATATCGGACGCCATCCTCGACGCCTGCCTGGAGCAGGACCCCTACAGCCGCGTGGCCTGCGAAACGCTGACCGCGACCGGCCTGGTGGTCATCGCGGGCGAGATTACCACCAAGGCCTATGTGGACTTCCAGGCGCTGGTGCGCGGTACGGTCGCAGCCATCGGCTACGACAATGCGCTCTACGGCTTCGATTGCAACACCTGCGCCGTGATCTCGACCATCAACAAGCAATCCGGCGACATCGCCATGGGTGTGGATACCGGCGGCGCCGGCGATCAGGGCATGATGTTCGGCTACGCCAGCAACGAGACAGAAGAGCTGATGCCTTTGCCGATCGCGCTGGCGCACCGGCTGGCCGAGCGGCTGAGTGAAGTACGCAAGAGCGGCCTGATGTCGTATCTGCGGCCTGACGGCAAGAGCCAGGTGACAGTCGAATACGACGCCAATAACAAACCCGTCCGCGTGGACGCCGTGGTCATCTCCACCCAGCACGCGGAGAGCGTCGGCAACGACCAACTGCGCGCGGACATTCTGAGGCACGTGATCCAGGCGGTCATTCCCGCACACCTGCTCGATCAGGACACCAAGTACCACATCAACCCGACGGGACGTTTCGTCATCGGCGGCCCTATGGGCGATACCGGCCTGACCGGACGCAAGATCATCGTAGACACCTATGGCGGCATGGGCCGTCACGGCGGCGGCGCATTCAGCGGCAAGGACCCGACGAAGGTGGACCGCTCCGCAGCGTACATGGCGCGCTATATCGCGAAGAACATCGTTGCGGCGGGTCTGGCGGAGCGTTGCGAGGTGCAACTGGCCTACGCCATCGGCGTGGCGGAGCCGGTGAGCGTGCTGGTGGATACCTTTGAAACCGGCACACTCGACGCGACCGAGCTGCAGGCGCTGGTGCGGAAGAACTTCGCGCTGACGCCGAAGGGCATCATCGAAGGTCTGAATCTGCGCCGTCCCATCTACAAGAAGACCGCTGCGTATGGCCACTTCGGACGTAAGGATGGCGACTTCAGCTGGGAAAAGACGGACAAGGCCGAGGCGTTGCGCCAGGGTGCGGCCAAGACCGCCAAGACGCCTGCAACCGTCGGGGCGGCAGTATAACGGGGCTCGATCGAAGCCGCGCTTTGCGGCAGATAGAACACACGACCCATCCGGCTAACGGATGGGTCGTGTGCGTCCGGATGAGTCGCGGCGGGGTCGATGGAGTTATCTCTACAGTTACCCCTCCCCCCCTCCCCATATGGTATGGAAGTCTATTCGATTCAACGAGATAACAAATCAGTGGCGCTCCATATCTCATTCTAAATGACTTACACGCAAAGATGAATATATACTTGACGAAAGTAAGAGATGAGCATAGACTCATCTAATGGTTGAGCTAAACGCTACTTCTGCTTGGGTTTACGGGGAGACGGCGACGCTTTCATGGTCTTCCGAATGTCCTGCTTTATGCTCGCAAGCAGTTTGCGGGTTGGCACCCGCTGAATTTGGCGCTTTTTGCCCTGCTCATCCGTGGGAGGTCGCCCTGTGACTCTCATCGATCTATGCACCGCCTTCTCCTCTGACGACCGCTGCCGGGAACTGCTGGAGCGCTTGCGCTGGCCGAATGGGCCGGAATGCCCTCGCTGTCATAGTACCGCCATCGTGCGCCTTGCTACGAGCGACAAATTGCTGTGGTGCAAAGAGTGCGAGTACCAGTTCACGGTGACCGCGAACACGATATTTCACGACTCCCATTTGCCGCTTATCAAGTGGTTTACGACGGCTTACCTGCTCTGCGAATCCCGCAAGGGCATGAGCGCGAATCAGATCCATCGCACGATCGGCGTCAGCTACAAGACGGCATGGTATCTCTGCCATCGCATCCGGGCAGCGATGGCGACGGCGGACAAGCAGATGATGGACGGCACGGTCGAAATTGACGAGACGTACATCGGGGGCAAGTTCCACGGCGGACCCTCTGGACGGGCGAAGAACAACAAGGAAATCGTTATCGGCATCCGGCAACGCGGCGGCGATCTGCGGTTCTTCCACGCTGCCGATGTCAAGTCTGCCACCCTTGCCACCTACATTCGGGAGCACGTCAGCGATGACGTAGACGTGATCGTGACGGATGAGTTCGGCTCCTATCCGGACGCCATGCGGCGCACCGGCAACTTCGACAAGCACAAGACCATCAAGCACAAGTCCAAGGTGTATGTGGACGGCGACATTCATACGAACTCGATTGAATCCGCGTTCTCTCTTCTCAAGCGCGGCATCATCGGAACTTGGCATCGGGTGAGCGCCAAGCACCTTCCGGCCTACCTGGAGGAGATGACCTTTCGGTTCAACCGCCGCAACTCCTCCACGCTGTTCCTTGAAACGTTACAGCACATGGCGACGGCTGATCCGCTGACGTATGAGAAGCTGACGGCTGCCTAATATGCCCATTCCTGATTCAATCAGAGTCAAAGTCGATCGGGCCTACCAACAGATCAAGGATCTGAATAGGATTACCGTCCAGTTCTGGGACACTAAGCCATGCAAGTTCGCAGGTCAGATTGAGTCGGATGGAAGACCGACTTATCGCATCGCGGACATGAAGCCAATCGACCCAGTCATCTTCGCCATGACAGGAACCATCATTCAGGAACTCAGGCGTGTTCTGGACGATGTTGTCTGCGCTCTTTGGCGCAAAATCCATATCGGAGAATGCGACATCGCCTTTCCCGTTGCCAGCAGCGCCACGGAATACAAATCCGAAGGACTTGGAAAAATACAGGGATTGGGGGAGCACGCCATACAAGCGATCAACGCGATCCAGCCATACAAGGGAGGGAATGGAGATGCCTTGTGGAGTCTGGACCAACTCAGCAACATTGCGCAACAGCGAGACATCACCCTCTGTGCCGGGAACTTCGGCACTCATGCCGAGCATTTGTATGCAGATTTGTTCCCACAGCTTGCGAAATCGGGCGAGTGGCAGTTCCGTGTAGCCCATTTTAGGGCACCCCTGGAAAAGGGCGACATAGTCTTTGCAGATGCCATCGGCGCGCAGGTGAAAGAGGAATTGCAACTCCTCCTGTTCATATTTATCAATGAAGCCGGGGGTTTTCGAGCGTAAACCTTTGGTTCCATCTCTGAAGGGTATGACTAATCTTGTTAACAACATCATTGGCGATCTTGCTCCGCTGTTCCTCTGATTCAGGCGACACGTCTCCCTCTCCGCCGCGTGGTAAACTGCGGCTAGCGGGAGGGATGAAGCGCCTATGAGCAGCCACTCGTAAAGCGATTCAGCCCATATCAGTGTGGTCTCGCGTGCCAATGGGTGCGTTATCCGGTAGTGATATCCTCCTGCCGTGCGCTCTTCTCTTCTTTTGCTTATATCACTCCTCGGTCTGCATGCCGCAGCACAGCAGACGTGCCCGATTGCGGTTACCAAGATCATGCCCAGCTTCCCTATCACCGAGGGCGAGCATGATCCATGGAATAGCTACCTTCGCATCCAGTACAAAAACACGTCCACTCGCGAGATAGCAGCCGTGCGCTTCACCGTCAGCTTCGGCGACATCATGGCAGCAGCCGCGCCCTCCGTCTACACCTACGTGGATGAGAAGCGCATCAAGCCGGGCAAGGAGAAGTACGCGGAATGGCCGGATGGCGTCTACACGCATAACCTAGGACGCTCTATCAAATCCGTTGTCACGCTGAACCGCGTGGTCTTTGCCGACGGCTCGGCATGGGATGCCCCGGCCTCAAAGCCGTGTGCTTGGCAAAGTCGCTAATATGTGACAATCTTGGCTCGCTCAATCACGGACATAGCGCCGTCCGGCACCCGAGGCTCCCCAGACTTTTCCCACAGCTTCCGAAGGTCTCGAACTAAATTGCTATTGTGGCGGCATACAGAAGTGCCAAACGGTTGCACAAACAAGAAGGTCTGCTGCCCGACTCCGGGTATTTTCTCCGCCATAAACTTTGCTGCACACACATTGAACAGCGACTCCGGCATTGTTCTGCTGCGGGATTGCCCGAGATAGAACAGCAGTCCATTGGCAGCGTGAGCACCCGCACCAATAGCGCAAAAGCCAGGCTTGTCGTATACAGAGTCAATCCCTGGATCGGCAACAATGAACAGGTGCGCTTCCCCATCATCGCTATGTCCAAAAATCAAGAACTCCGTACCGGTTGCAACGGCTCTAATTTCGTTGCTCAGAGACGCAAACAGGGATTCACCAAAGCGATGCCTGCCGCTCTCAAGGAAGGTCGCCATATCGATGCCAAACCGCCCGAGCACCTGATCTTCGGCCATCTCCCTAAGATGGGCTTGGTATGCCCTCTTGAAAACGGACCGCGCCACCTGGAGAGTGTTGGCACGACCCTCAAAGAACGCTCTGGCCTTTTCGATAATTGGCATACACTGCGTCAAATCGTCCGCCGCCATCATTGCTTGCCAATGCTGGTGAACGTCCTCACACTTTATCGTGCCAGAATCTGCGGCCCCTAGATACCCGGAAACCATCATGTCCGAGACGGCGACAATTGTGTTATGTTCCGCCAATCCGGCAATACAGACTGTCAACGGTTTGACCTTTCGTAGCCTTTGAGGCTCTTGCCTCTTAGGTGGGAAAATTCCCCTTCCCGGCCTAGGTGCGATCATCTCGCACCTCCGTCGCTTTGGTCAAGTATACAATCTTGCACGCAAAAATTAGTAAACAAAGGACTTAGGTGTCTAAAGGCGGGTTCCTGCATGTTTTTTGCACCAGGGCCTATTTCCAGTGTAGAGACATGCGCGAATTGAAGTGACAGGCGTGCTCAAAAATCTTTGCGGATGGGAATTCGCTCTTCGCAGGCTTGTGCTTCCGCTCGACAAGTGACCGCGGCTGCGATACATACAAGCTACCGGACAGATGCATCATTCACCGCCGACACCGCTGAAAGGCTTTCGCCCTGACCTCACGCCCTTCTTCCCTCGTCGATACACGGATCGTTTACTGCGGAGACTGTCTGGAGCAGCTTCGCCAGCTTCCGAATGGCTGCGACGATCTGGCTTATATCGATCCGCCGTTCAATTCGAATCGCAATTATGAGGTGTTCTGGGGCGAGACGAAGGAGAAGCGGTCGTTTGAGGATCGCCACGCTTCCACTCAGGCCTACATCGAGTACATGAGGCCGCGTTGCGTGGAGATCGCACGTGTCCTGAAATCTACCGGCAGCTTCTACTATCACTGTGACTGGCACGCGAGCCACTACGTCAAGGTGATGCTCGATCAAATTTTCGGCGACCAGAATTTTCAGAACGAAATCATCTGGAAACGCAGTACGGCCCACTCGGATGCCCTTCAGGGAAGCAAGCACTACGGGCGGCTGCACGACGTACTTCTCTTCTATACCGGCGGCTCGGATGCATACACGTGGAATCATTTGTATCTGCCGCTTTCGGACAGTTACATCGACTGCCGAGCGGCACCGTCAGCTTGCGCGCCAATGCGATCAGAGCAGGCCCGAGCGCTGGAGGGCAAATCTCAGGATCGGGCGCGCGATCGGGAGAATGCTGTCGTGGTGGGAGCGTGGATGGCTCCACGCGATGAGAGAAAATCCCCGCCCTATCTGCGCTAGAACGGGGCACCCGGATTTGTGGCGAAGCTAGATTGAGGAGGCCCCAAACTTCGCAAAGCTCAGAATGGGGCACTCAGACGCCTGGAAACGATCATGACACGGTGAACCGCTCATGCCTGTATCCGACTCAGTCCCGGTCGCTGCGATAGCCGAGCTGGAACGGATTGCCGCCGAGCGCTGCGAGCACATACCAGCCGGTGGCGCCGACGTGGAGGTTGGGATAGTAGTTGTAGCCAAAGCCGGTATCCAGCTGACTGGTGGAGGAGACGATACCCTGGCCGGGAGCGAGGGCGACACCGTGGATGGTCTGTCCCACCCCGAGTTCCGCCTGGGCCTTGGCGATGTTGCGCAGGAATGTAACCGCGGCGGTGACATCTCCATGACTGCCGTGCAGCTCGTCGCCTTGGGTCCAGTCATGCCGGGCAAAGGCACGGGCGATGAGCGCAGCCACGGTGTGCCCGGTTCCTTCCAGCCATACGGCGTTCGGATCGCCGGTGGTGGAGGTGAGACTGGCCGATGCGAAGGTCTCACCGGTAATGCGCTCATCTCCAGTCAGGGACGAACGAGGCGCGGTGGCCGAGTCGGTGGTCTGCAGATGCGTGAGCGCGTAATCGATGGAGCGTTTATAGCGGTTATCGAGCAGCGCCAGATACGACCAGGTCTGCACGTCCTCAGGAATGTTGCTGGTGTTGATCGTCACCTGGTCGGTGTTGGTGCCGGTATAGAAGAAATGCTGCTCCGCGTTGAACATGGCCTGCACGAAGACGAACGCGTGATGAGCGAGGTGGCGCCAGCTTGTGCCGTTGCCGGCGCTGCCGCCGCGCGTCAGCTCGGCGAGCATGGTGAAGAACGCGTAGGTATCGATGTTATGTTCGGTCGACTTACCGTTGGTTGAGGGCACGGACTGATTGAACTGGTTGATGTTTGTGCCGAAGGTATAGCCGCCGGGGCCGCGGGTGTCATAGGTGTTGGTCACGATCCAATTGGCGACCTTGAGCGCGGCATTGAGATAGGCGGCGTTTCGGGTGCGGCGGTAGAGTTGCGCGAGCGCCATACCCGCCCACGCCTGGTCGCCGACCGCGCTGCCATAGAAGTAAAAGGGCGCGGCCGCGGGCGTGATGTACGCGCCGCTTCCGTCGGAGGCGGGCACGTTGACGAAGTAGGCCTGCGCGAAGCGGCCATCGCTCACCGGGAAGTTATTCGCCTGGGCATAGATGAGACCGTTGCCCAGAACCTTCGCCCGCTCGATATCCTCCGCTCGCCCCCGTAGCAGATAGGCTTGAATGGCGACCGCGTTGTCATAGGTAAAAGCGGTGGACAGAAGACCGCCCTGATCGGAGTAGCTTTCGGTGAGCCGCACGGTAGCACCCTGCGCGTAGGCGTCCATCATGGTGTTGAGGAAGGTGCAGGCGTTATCGATGGAAGCGCGATAGGTCTCCGGATCGTTCGCCGGATCGTTCGCCGGATCGTTCGCGAGGAGATCGTCATAGGAGCGCGGGGCGCTGCTTGCTTGTACGAGGCCGGGACAGATCAGGGGTGCGAGGCCCGCAGTTGCGACCGCGCCTGCGGTCATGCCAAAGAAGTTCCGTCGGGAGATGGTGCTGCTCATGAATTGCCTCCAGGTTCGTACGATCGCCGAATCCGGCGGCCGGGAACGCGCTGGCAAGGCTACCAGAGGGACCGCTCGATTGCCTACCGCAGCGCCCGGCTGGGGAACAGGCCACATCTTTCAGATTCCCCCGCAAGATCCGGATAGCGGTCTTTCCCAGGCGCTAGCATGATGAAGGCATGACAAACAACAACCATCTTCCTCTTGACGCAGGGCAGGCATGGCAGCAGGTGCTGGCGCGCGACGCGGCCGCGGACGGCTCGTTTGTGTATGCGGTGGAGAGCACCGGCATCTTCTGCCGGCCGAGTTGTCCCAGCCGTCGTCCATCGCAGCAGAACGTGCGCTTCTTCGCGGATGCGGACCGCGCCGCGGCCGCCGGATACCGCGCATGCCGGCGCTGCCATCCCGCGGGCAAGCATGCCGAAGCCGCAATGGTGACGCGGCTGTGCGGCTATATCGAGAAGCATCTCGACCGCATGGTGACGCTGAAGGAACTGGGCGCGCACGCGGGATTCAGTCCCTTCACGGTGCAGCGCATGTTCGAGCGGGTGCTGGGAGCGAGTCCACGGCACTACCAGATCGAACTGCGCGCGGAGCGTCTGCGAGCTGGGCTTCCGCTGGCCGCCCAAGTGACGGACGCTCTCTACGATGCGGGGTACTCGTCCTCAAGCCGCATGTACGAGGGCGCGGATCTCGCGCTCGGCATGCACCCACGGCGTTTCCAGAAGGGCGGGGCGGGGGAGTCGATCGCGTTTCTGGTGACCGAATGCCCGCTGGGCAAGCTGCTGGTTGCATCGACGGAACGTGGGCTCTGCCATGTGGCACTCGGTGACAACGCGGAACTGCTAGAGGGCGAGTTGCGCAGCCGTTTTTCCGCCGCGAAGATCGTGTCTGTCGTGTCTGTCGTGTCTAGCGTGTCTAGCGTGTCTAGCGTGTCTGGGGACGAGGAGCGCGCCAGTGGGAGTTCGCCGTTGCGAGACGCGGTGGCGGCGATTCTGTCGACCCTGACGGAGCATCCCGCTGCACTGGACCTGCCGCTGGACCTGCGCGCGTCGGCGTTCCAACTGCGCGTGTGGAGGGCGTTGCGGGCCATTCCGCGGGGGGAGACGCGCTCTTATTCCCAGCTTGCGGCGGAGATCGATCAGCCACACGCGGTGCGGGCGGTGGCGCAGGCCTGCGCGCGCAATCCGGTGGCGCTGGTGGTGCCATGCCATCGCGTGATCGGGCGTGACGGCTCGATCACCGGGTATCGCTGGGGCGCGGAGCGCAAGCGGAAGCTGCTGGAGATGGAGAAGCAGGGCGTGGTTTCCTGAGTGGATTGGGGCACCCGGGAGTTCTGCGGCGTCCGGCACTTCCGTGGCCTCCCACCCTTCGCACTACGGCCGCTCAGGATGGGGCACCCGGCCTGATTCCTGACCAACTGATCCCCGACCCGTGGCCCCTGACCCCTGATCCCTGACCTCTAGCTACTGGCCCTTGAGCGAGATTGCCTGGACGGAGTACGGTGGCACGGCAATGGTCGCGGTGTAGGTAGCGCCTTGGGCGGTGAGCGCCACTGAGGACGAATTGATCGACTGACCGTTGACGATCTGAAAGAGCGTGGCCTGGGGCGATGTGAGTCCGAGATTCTGCGCCACGACCGGCATTGCCGGATAGCTGCTGGCGGTGGGGTTGGTGATCAGGATGGCATCCTGTGTCGCATCGTAGAAGGCGGTCACGGCGATGCCTCCATCGCTGATCGGCGGCGAGATGGATGCCGCCAGGTACCCACCGCTGACCAGGCCGAGATAGGTCGGCGAAGCGAGCAGTTGGTAGGTGTAGTACTGCGGGTACGGCACCGGCGTGGCGCCCGCTGAATACAGGCAATCGGAGTTGGCGTCCTGCACGCCGATCAGACAGAAGTATGGGTAGGCGGAGCCTGCGAAGTAGACCAGCCTGCCGGGAATGCTGGGGGATGTGCTCTCGTAGGCGTTGTTGAGCATGTCGCTGATGTAGAGCGCGTTCCACAAGGGCGCATAAGTCGGGTCGTTGCGGCAGCAATCCTTGAAAAAGGAAAAATTGGTGCTGTATTCCGTGATCTCAATGGGCGTCTGGGCCCCCAGCGGTTGCTTACCCGCCTGCGCCAGCGCGTACACCTGGTTGTAGATGGAACTCGCTCCAGTATTCGTCGACTGCTCCTCCTGATAGAGAGAAGTATTGCCGTTGTAGGTATCCCACTGGACGTTCAGGTTTCCCGGTCCGTAAGGGTACTGGTGGTAGCTGATGAAATCGACATAGGGCGCGGTGGAAGGGGTGGACAGCAGTGCCTGAATCCAGTTCGCCGCATAGCCCGTGGAGAGCGCCGGTCCACCCAGGTGAATCACCTGGGCATCCGCCGCGGCCTGTTGCTTCATCAGCGGAGCGGCCGCGGCATAGATGGCCATGTAGTTGGTGAGCTGGTCGCCGGAAGCCGCGCAGAGCCCTTTTGCATTTGGTTCGTTCCAGATCTCGTAGTCCTGCACCATGCCGGGAAAGGTGGCGTCAAAATGCGCCACATAGGAGGCGGCGAGCTGCCCCCACGCGTTGAAATCGGCAGGCGGCACGCTGGGGTCGCCTGCGCCGCAGGGATTCGGGTTGGCCTGGAGGAATGGCGGCGACTGAGCCATCTGAATCAGCGGCCGCTGACCGGCGTTGAGGATGGACTGGATGAAAGGATCGATCTGCGTCCAGTCGGGCGTTGTTGTCGCGTAGACACCGGGAAAGTTCGCATACAACCGGGCGACGGTGACGCCCGCCTGGGTAATGAGGTTGCGGTCGGCATCGGTATGAATGGACTCGGCACGGCCATAGCCGAAGAGATTCGCCGGAATGGGATGAGCGATGTTGGTGCGCGAACCGAAGTCCACGGAGATGTTGGAATATACCGTCACGCCGGCGGTGCTGGACTTGCTCAACGCGGTATCCGTCACCTGTACGGTGTGATGACCGGTGGTGGGCGGAGCGGTGTACACGCCCTGGCTGGTGACGGTGCCGACGGTTGCGTTTCCACCGGGAATGTTGTCCACCGTCCAGGTCACGGCAGCGCTCTCCGGCACGTGGCAGAGCTGCGCCTGGAAGCTCTGCTGGCCGCCCGGAGACAAAGACGATGCGAAAGGATAGATGGTGAAGAGCGGCGTGCCGGTGACCTGCAGCAGCGTGCTGCCCACCGCCTGTGACGGATCCTGGCTCACCGCCCGGATGTAATGGCTGCCTGCTGTCGCCGGAGCGGTATAGAGGCCAGCCGGCGTAATGGTTCCGGTCGCGGGGCTGCCGCCGGGCACCGCGTCCACACCCCATGAGACCGCGGTGTTGGTGGTGCCGCTGACCGTGGCCGAGAATTGCTGCGTGCCGGAAGGCAGCGCGCACGGCTGGTACGGCGCGACGGTGACAGCGACGCCGGGATCCCCTGCGATGCCGATTCCCGCGAGCGGTAGAGCCAGAGGGCTGCCCGCAACGCTGGCCGAGATGGTGAGTATTGCGGAGCGCGCTCCCAGCGCTTGCGGGAGGAAAGACACGTTGATAGTGCAGCTTGCTCCTCCTGCCAGCATGCCCGTACCGGTGCTGTCGGTGCACGAGGTGGTGAAGGGAAACTCCGCCGAGGAGGTGATGGAGGCGATCGAGACGGCGCTTGACTGGTTATTCGTGAGTGTCACCGGCAGCGGGGTGCTGCTGGTGTTCACAATCTGGTTATAGAAAGTCAGTCCGCCGATCTTCGGCACTACGGACAGGCCGCCGCTGGCGATCCCGTTGCCGGTGAGGGCGACGGTGCGCGGCGAGCCCGCTCCATCGTCGGTGATGGTGAGATTGGCGCTGCTGGGACCGACCGCGGCGGGACTGAATGTAACCGTGATGGTGCAACTGGCGCTGGGGGCGAGGACGGTCCCGCAGGTATTGGTCTGGCTGAAGGGGGCTGCTACCTGAATGGCGGCGATATTCAGCGCGATCGATTGGCCATTGGTCAGCGTGACGGTGGCGGGCGCGCTGGCGCCGCCCACTGCCAGGTCGGGAAAGGCAATTTGTGTGGGTGTATAGGAGACACTGCCGCCAGTGTTGACGGGCTTGACGCCATTGCCGGAGAGCGCGACGCTGCGCGGGGAGCCGGCGCCGCTGTCGCTGATGGTCAAAGCAGCGTTGGCGGCGCCCAGCGCGCTGGGGGTGAAGGTCACGGCTATGGTGCATGCGGCGCCGGCTGCGACCGAGGCGCCACAGGTGTTGGTCTGGCTGAAGGGTGGGGGAACCTGAATACTCGTGACGGCGAGTGCGGTCGATTGCCCGTTGGTAAGCGTCACGTTGGTGGGGGCGCTGGTGGTTCCGATCACCTGGTCGGGAAAAGCATACTGGGCCGGGGCGTAAGCCACCGTGCCCGCAGGACCGCCGCCACCGCCACCGCCGCCACCGCCACCGCTGCCGCCGGTACCGCCGCCACCGGTTTGACCTGTGGAACCAGAACTCTGGCCGGATCCGCAGCCGGCAATGCCAAGGACAGCGCCCAAGAGCAGGGCACTCATAATCAGAAAGCTGAAGACTGAGAGGATACGAAGAACGCACGCACGCAAAAGGGTCCATCTGCGCCCGGGGGCACCGCGAGTGAGCCCGAACGCCGCAGGGTCGGCGTAGGCCGAGAAGGGAAAGGTAATCTGCATCGATACTTTGTAGAGCTCCTATGGTGCGACACGACACCGGGTGAGATGTTGCGCCATTCCCTGAGTTGTCTGGATCGATAACAGAGGGGGTTACCCGCGTGTCCGTTGCGTACTCCCGTTGCGTACTAAGAGATACGAAAGAAACCGTGCTGCCAGATGAGTAGAAGATCGGATTGCGGGGCGGGTTGTGCCGCACCGTGCTGCAAAAAAGGCACTTACCACGCCAAATTCCGTTTCGGGAGTGTGTGAGGCCTAGCCGGATCTAGAAATTGCCTGATAGGGATCTCAGTCGCAGATAGCAGCCGGATAACTCAGCGGGAGATGGTCAGTAGGACAGCATGGGGCTGGATTCAGGCGCGCTGCTGGGGAGGAGTCCAGGCTTCGAGTGCCGCCACGACTGCCGGATGGCCCTTCTCGCGAGCGTAGTCCGCGGCCGTCTTCCGCCGGTCGCAGAGTTGCGCCGGGTCGGCGCCAGCGTCCAGCAGCAGCCTCACCAGATCAAGGCGGCCGGCGGCCGATGCCTGATGCAGCGGGCGAAAGCCGCCGGCTTGCGCCACGTTCGGATCGGCGCCGCGCCGCAGCAGCATGCGGACGGTCTCCAACTCCCGGCTGAGAGCCAGCGCGGCATGGAGCGCCTGGTTGCGCATGGGCGTAGCCGAGATCCGGTGAACATCCGCCCCGCTGTTGAGGAGAAGATCAACCGTGTCGGGCGCTGCGAAGGCGGCCGCGAGATGCAGCAGCGGCCAGCCATCCGGCGACATGGAGTTAGCTTTGGCCGCGTCTCCGCCCAACAATGCAACCAGCCGTTCGCAATCACCCACGGCGGCGGATTCGGCAAGATCCAGGTCGGGCAGGCCGGAGCGGAGGAACTCCCGCACGAGCGTCTGCCCGCTGTAGATGGCCCACATCAGCGCAGAGACACCCTGAGAATCGCGGCTGGCGGCGATCTGCGGATCGTCCTCCACCCATTCTGCGATCTCTTTGGTCGACCCACGCCGGACTAGATCGATGAAACCCTGGCTCACTCTCCCACTGTAGCAGCGGTCACGGGCGTGCCGGCGTTGCGATGTGCCGGCGCGGGCGCGGGGTTCTTGGGCGCTACCTCGGCCGGAGCCAGTCCTTGCGGGCGAGTGCGGTTGTTGTAGATCCGGAAGGTCACCTGGAGATTGACCATGACCGGCACATCTCTGCCATTCTCGCTGCCGGGACGAAACTGCGAGTTCTTCACCGCCGCCACTGCCTCTTCGTCCAGGCCAAAGCCGATGGGACGCACGATGGTGACCTGGCTGGGGCGGCCATTGGCGCCGACGACGGTCTGCAGCAGCACCATGCCGGCGATGTTGTTCTTCTGCGCGTATTCGTTGGACTCGGGATCGATCTCGGTCAGCAGATGAGGCGCCTTGACGCTGCCGCCCGGCCGCTGGACAGAGGCGTCCAGCGCGGCGGCCCGCACTTTGCCCGCCTTGGTCGCGAAGTAGCTTTGCCAGTAATCCGGAAGAGTGGAGATGACGGAGTCGTCGAGCGAG
>JBPCNO010000119.1:0-4193 GCA_051001135.1 Acidobacteriaceae bacterium | reverse complement strand
GAGCATTCCTTCATGAAGATTGTCCCAGCCATCGCAGGAGACGAACTTGTGGGTCGTGTGACCGAGTTCAAAATTGAACGCCCATTCGGTTTCGCGTGCCTCATTAAGGGCCAATTCGTAGACCATGCGGTGCAGGTCTGCGGTCTGTTTTTGCAGAAACAGGTAAAACGCATGGTTGGTGAATTTGTCGCGCAGCAGGTCTAATGTCTCATTCGCTTGCTCGATCGAGCGCTGCTGGATATTGAGCTCACGCAGATTCTGGTCGCGCCGCCGTTCTGCTCCCAAGATCTGCAGCTCGGTTTGCTCGATCTGGATGTCCAGGACCTGCACTTCGTGGACCCATTCCTGCAACCGCCGATCCCAGCCGGCCTCGGTGAGATCGAGCGAGGCCGAGGTACCGGAGATCTCCGCCAGCGTGTCGCTGACTCGCGCGATGGTCTGGAACATGCCGGCAAGCTTGGTGCCCACCGGAATCTGAACGAAATCTTCGGTGCCAACGAACATATCCGGAATCAGCGCCATCGCCTCCGCAATGACTTCGGACGCGATCGCTGCTCCGCGCTCCACGTTCGCTGCGTTCATGTTTGAAACATAGGCGTTTTCATTCGCGATGAGGCCGCTGGCAATCAGGTTCGCGTAATATTTGCGGCTGGCCTGCAGGCTGAGCTTCGACTTGCCCAGAGCCTGCACCTGCCAATCGGCATCGCGCCAGACATCCTCGCGGACCCGCAGGTTGAGATGTGCCAGCTCTCGCTCCTGCCGCGCCCGGACGGCAGCCAGGAACTCGGCGTCGCCCTTTTCGAACGCAGTGAGCAACAGGCCGCCGAGCTCGCGGGTTTGCTCCGCCAGCGCCTTGGCCTTTTCGATACGGAACACGAAGCGGTACGGCATGCATGGCCGGCAGGACCCGTCCGTGTCGCAGCAACCGCCTTCATCGCCGCGCCAGCCACCGCGCGCTTTGTTGTTGTCCCAGTACTGTGCATCGACCAGACGCCGCGGTTCGCCTAGACGGCGGTGGCTCATAGTGTCGTGGATTAGCGCCAGACGATCGTCGAGCTGGTCGTACAGCGTCATCAACCGCGGATTGATCGGCGCCCACAGTGGCTGGAACGTCGCCACCGTCTGGATTGGATGCGCGTGGTTTTGCACCACACGCGGGTGCCGGCCCATGACCTTGCGCATCAGCTGGAAGGCAACCAGCGCCTGCTGAAACGCCTCGTGGGAGTTGCGCCGCATCAGGGCATCGCCCCATTCTCGCATCGTATCGAGATAGTGCAGCAGCAGCGACCTGTCCCGGGCCTCGCGGCAGGTGATGTCGGTGGTGTCGCAGCAGCAATTCGGTTCTCGAACGATCTGCGCGTCGCCGCCGGTCGCCGGGTCTACCGGCTCGCGGACGGCTTCCTCGCACAAAGCCCAGCGGTTGTCGCGGTGTAATGGTCGCTCGACCAGTTCATACCATTTCAGGGCCGCCTCGAATCGGCAATGCGCGCGCAATGCGTGCGCCACCGCAATCGCCGGCGAATACAAAGACCAGGGGAAAAGGCGGTCGCCCGGCTCGTAGTAGCAGAAATACGGGTAGGCCGGGAGGCCGCCCGGTGGCGGTGGCGGGGGTGGCGGCGGCAGCACGAGCGTGTCAATTTCCACTGCGGCGTCCGGCAACATATCGTAACGGAATCCGGACGTCCCCGGATTGGTGACTTCGAAGAAAAGCGAATCTCCAACCCGGCCCAGGAAACTCAGATCGGGCCTCGCACCCCCCGCCGCGTAAGGAATGCCCCAGTCAGATCGTCGCGGCTGCTGGAATTCGCCGTTATGCACTCGGCACCACGCCAGGCGCACCATCGGTTCGGGCGGCCAGGAGAGCATGCCGGGCAGGTTGGCTGGATCGTGCCAGGGCGTCGCGCTTTGCGCGTTCTGGTCATAATACTCGTCTTGCTCGCCGTCGTAGTTGCCGCTGTAGACCGGCTGATTGTCCGGGTCGAAGTGCCTGGAATCGATCAACCAGAAGTAATATTCATCGATATAAGCCGGGTGCTCGCAGCCGCATTCCTCGCAGCACGTATCGCAGCACTCTTTGTCCTGTGCGCCGCGCCGGGCCGCCCCGGGGTCGTGCTCGCATTTGTACCGCGGCCGGAAATCGGTGGACGCTGGAGGATATGCGGCCGCGGCGACCCGTACGAAGCGCGTGCCGAGGCGGATGGCGCACTCGATCCAGAACGGCAGTTTCGGCGCCGGAACAGCGGGGCCACCGGCGCCGGGAGCGACCCCGGGCACCGGCCGCTTCGGCGGCTCGGGCACCATGGTAATCCACGACGGCCTCACATCGCTTTCCGGCGTCGCCAACAGGTCCAGTCCTTGGCGCGGCGCTGGGAGCAATTGCATCTCCGCCGGATCGCGCCGCTGTAGCAGGCATAGCGCGGGGTGCTCTGGCGGCAGATGGTCGGGCCAGTAGTCGACGCCGCCCGGGACTGCGATGGTCAGTGTCGCCCGCTTCAACTGATCGTCGAGGAAGTTGAACGCCTCCACCTTCGACGCCTTCTCCAGTTCATGCCAATCGATCCAGTTCTCCTTGTAAAGTTCGCGGCGCTTGCAGGCCTGCCAGACTCGGAAACTAATGAACCGGCAATCCCACAGATGGGCGAAGGCGCCGCTGACGTGCCACCCTTGCTCCAACCCCATCCGGGCGCGGCGGATGAAGGTCTGCACGGCGCTGACCGCCTCCTCGATCCGGCTCGCCGTCTCGCGCAGGCCGGCCCGCACATCCAGCAGGAGGATCCCGCTCAACTCCTCAGGCGACGTCGCCAGACCGTTTGGCCCGCACAGGTAGTAGATCAGCGCCTCCCGTCCGCGCTCCCGCAGACCGTCATTCAGCTCCCGGACATCGTCATAGCGGTGCGGCTTGTGGTTATCGAAGCAGCCGTCGCAGAGGAACCGCAGCAGGTTCGCATTGCCGCTCTCGCCGGCGACAGGCACCGAGGGATCGTCCGCCGCCCAAAGCCAGGGCTTCGCATGCCTAATGTCCTTGACGGTGAAATGGCACTCCAGCCGGCGCAACCACATGTTGGCGTGCCATGCACGCACCGTCCACCGGTCGTCTTGAAGATCGGCGCTCGTCACCGGATAGATCAGTATAGCCGGATTTTGATAGAAGGTCAGGTCGAGCGGCCAGTGCAGCGCATCGGCGCCCATATGGCGCAGCAAAATTCCAGGGTCCGCGGGCGCTTGGTCGCGCGCCTCTTCGAACAGCAGCCAGACATGGTGATCGCAATGCGCGCGCACCTCCCGGCGCATCCTGGTGTAGTCGAAGATGCGCTCCCACCAGTCGAACAGCGCGGCAACGCGCTTGGGCGATGGGTGGGCGCGCTGATCGGCCACCGGCGGAAAATACGGGTCGCCCACCGGCAGGAAGTTGAAGTCGAAATCCGCCTTGTGCGTCGTCCACAGCCCCCCCCTGAGATAGGTCGACCAGCCGGCGAACAGTGCCGGTTGCGACAGCATATAGAGTAGCTCGGAGCCTTCGCCGTGGCGCGGCCTGGCCGACAGCGCGAAACGGTGCACGAATAGGAGCGCCTTGAACGCGCGCTGATAGGTCCGGCGGATATCGCGCAATGAGCTGCCGTAACGATTGTGCAGGAACTCCGCCGCTGCTCCGGCCAGACCGGCGACCTGCAGCGGCTCATCGACATGTTTCCGGAACAGCTGCGATCGCGATAACACGGCCAGGTGTTCGTCGGTATCGGGTCCGCGGTATTTTATCTCGAAGCCGGTGCGTTGCTTGTGCGGCGGATCATGCAGGAAGTTGGACTCGTGCTGGATTAGTTCGATCTCGATCTCGTGCGAGCCGCGACGCAAATGTTGCTTTTCCGCGTCGATATCCGGCTCGCCATGCCAATGGTGGCGCAGCAGGATCCAGGTTTTCTGGCCGCGCCGCAGAATGACTCGCCAGGAGCGATGGTGGACGCTACGCAAGCTCGGTTCGTGATGTTCCTCGGTCGGCGCGCCAGCGTGGAAATGATACGTGCCTTCGTTGTCGATGCACAGAACGCCTTGCCACTTCGCTTCGAACCCTTGCGCGCCGCCCAACCATTCGTCGCTTACATCGGCCATCGCGAGACCGTTGCGGATGCTGACATGCGCCAGTTGTGCTGGCGTCAGTTGCAGCCCCATCGCCGGGATCACGGTCGGTACCGGGC
>JBPCNO010000118.1:0-23905 GCA_051001135.1 Acidobacteriaceae bacterium | reverse complement strand
CCTCTGGCCTTTCTCGGATACATCGCGGTGCTGGAATCTCCGGCGCAGATGGAGTTTTTGACCGAGGTCTCCGAGCGGACCGGAATCCCGCTGAGCTCGATGTCGGCGCACGTGCTGCACGCCAGGCTCGATCCGGAGCATGTGGCCGAGTTCGACGTGATGCTGGACGGGCTCACGCTGACGGCGGCGCAGCAGGACCTGCTGACCGTCAGCACCATCACGACGATCGCTCATCTGGAACGCGTCTTTGCCGATCTGCTGGAGAGGTTCGGCAGACTTGAGAAGCCGGAGCACACAGAGACTATCTTCACGCAGGCGCGAGCGGTCGGGATGGGGACAGCGGCGCGGCGGTACATTTAGTTATGCAGGAAACGGTTCAGATCGGAGAGACGCTGCTTCATTACCGGCTGGTCCGTCATCTGGGATCCGGTGGCATGGGCGTCGTCTATGAGGCGGAGGACACGCGCCTGGGACGCACGGTCGCGGTCAAGCTGCTGCACGCGAATATCTCAAACGATGACGAAGCGCGGCAACGCTTCATGCGGGAGGCGCGCGCGGCTTCCGCCATCGATCATCCTAACCTCTGCACCATTCATGCCATCGAGGAGACGCCTTCGGGCGCGTTGCTGCTGGTGATGACGCTCTATCGCGGCCGCACGCTCGCGGACCTGCTGCTGCAGGGACCGCTCGAGCCGGAGAGGATCACCGCTATCGGGCGGCAGATCGGCGACGGATTGCACGCCGCCCACATGGCCGGAATCATTCACCGGGACATCAAACCGGCGAACATCTTCCTGCTCAACTCCGGCGTACCGAAGATCCTGGACTTCGGGCTTTCCCGGATCGCGCACCAGAGTCAGCTCACCTCACCGCACCAGGTGATGGGAACGCTGGCGTACATGCCGCCGGAGCAGCTTTGCGGCGACCACATCGATCATCGCGCGGACATCTGGGCGCTGGGCGCCGTGCTGTACGAGATGGCGACGGGACATCCACCGTTCCAGCACGTGTCGCAGGCCGGCGTGATGTCGGCGATCGCCCGGGCGCAGTTTCCGCCACTCCATGAACTGCGGCCAGACCTGCCGGCGCATCTTCATCGCGCAGTGGCCGGCGCGCTGCGCCTCCATCCGCATGAGCGCCACGCGTCGGTGGCGGAGCTGCTGCGCGTCTTCGATCCGGGCGCGGGACTCTCCGCGACGCAGAGCCTCTCGCCGGGCGGCGGTCTGCAGGGCGAGACTTCGAATCACCCGCGCAGCCAGCGGGATAGCGACGCCGCTACCATGTTGATGTCGAACACCGGTTCCGCCAGTTTCCGGGCCACGGCGATTGCCGTGCTGCCGCTGGAAAACCTGAGCTCCGATCCGGAGAACGAGTACTTCAGCGACGGGCTTACGGACGAGCTGATCTCTATTCTGGGCCAGATTCCCGGCCTGCGGGTGGTCTCGCGCGCGTCTGTGTTCGCCTTCCGGGGCAAGGCACAGAACGCCCGCCAGATCGGGGAATCGCTCTCCGTGCCGATGCTGGTGGAAGGCAGCGTACGGCGCGCCCTGACGCGGGTCCGCGTCGCCACCCAGCTCACGGATGTAAGCACCGGCTTTCAGATGTGGAACGGCAAGTTCGACCGCGAGATGAAGGACATCTTCGAGCTGCAGGACGAACTCGCCGGCTCCATCGTCGACGCGCTGCGCGACAAGCTGGCGACCCCGCTCGCCGCGCCCGCCCCTGCGCAAAGAGTGTCTTCAGCGCCGGATGCGTATGAGGCATATCTCAAGGGGCGCTATCACTGGAACCAGAAGACTCCGGACGGTGTTCAGCTTGCCGGGCGGTACTTTCAGCAGGCGCTGGAGATCGATCCAGGTCTGGCTGCGGCGCATGCCGGCTTGGCTGACTATTACAGTCTGCTGGGAACACTCGGGCTGATGCCACCGCACGAAGCGTGGCCGCTGGCGCGCGCGAGCGCCCAGCATGCGCTGGCGCTCAACCCGGATCTGCCCGAGGCGCATCTTGCGCTGGCCAGCGTACTCCAGTTCTATCAATGGGACTGGGCTGGCGCGGAGGCCGAGATTCTGCGCGCGCTGGAGCTGCGTCCGCAACGCGGCGAATCGTACTACACCTATGTGTCGTATCTGATGACGCAGGGCCTGCTGGAGGAGGCGCTGGAGCAAGCGCTGAAAGGGCTGCGGTTCGATCCGCTCTCCACGCCGCTGTTGATGGCGGAGGCTTTGCTGCGCTGCTATCTGGGTGAGCACGAGACGTGCATTCTACTGGCGCGGCAAGCGCTGGAGGCGACGCCGCACTATAGCGAGCTCTACTACGCCCTGGGCATGGCGTGCCATGCGTCGGGGCGTACGCGCGAAGCAGTGGAGGCGTTCGAGCACGGGATTGAGAAAAGCGGCATGCCGCTGTTTCTTGGGTGGCTGGCAGAGGCCCATGTTCTGGACGGCAATGCCGCGCAGGCGGAAAAGGCGCTCCACAAGTTGATTCGCCGCGCGGAAGAGGGCAGCCCCATGCCCATACCGATCGCGGTAGCCGCCGCAGCTCTCGCGCACCACGATCTTGCTTTCGAATGGCTGGAGCGCGCGGCCGAGAGCCGGGACATCATGCTGGGCTACGTCACGGTCCTTCCCAGCCTGCGGTCGCTTCGTTCCGATCCCCGCTATCATGCGCTCATTGAGCGTATGGGGCTCAAACATCCACAGACACACGCGAGAAGCACATGAAACTGGGAAAACTGCCCGCGCGTCACGATGCGCGTACCTTGCACATGAAGCAGTATTCGCAGGAGGAGCTTCCGCCGCCTCCCGCGTTTCGCCGTCCGGTGGCCGGCCTGGACTGGCCGATGTATGCCAACGATACCTACAACTGCTGCACCTGCGCGGCCGCCGCACACATGGTGCATGAGTGGACGGCAGCGCGCCGCAAAGAGCAACTGCTGAGCGACGCTGAAGTGCTGGGCACCTACCTGTGGCTTACCGGCGGAGACGATGGACGCGGCGTGGCCATGCTCGATGCTCTGCGCTACTGGCGCAGCCGGGGGATCGGCACGCACCAGATCCATTCCTATGTGGCGCTCGACGCCCGACATCCGGACGAGATCCGCATGGCCATCTCGCTGTTTGGAAGCGCCTATATCGGCCTGGAACTTCCGAACTTTGCGCTGGCGGGTGACCAGCACACCATTCCGGCCATTCCGTGGACGGTGCCCGCGACCGGGGCGACCGGCGATGCGGCGCCCAATGGCGAGAATGGGCACTGTGTTGCCGCGGTCGGCTACGATGACGAAAGTCTGTACGTGGTGACCTGGGGCTGCCTGAAGCCCATGGGGTGGGATTTCTTCCGCGCCTACAACGAGGAGTCCTATGGCGTGCTCAGCCAGGACTGGATCGATCAGGAGGAGTCGTGCCCTTCGGGCTTCAACTTCAAGGCGCTCCAGCGCGATCTTACGCTGCTTGGGCACGAGTCTACGCCTGCCTCCTGCACACCGTGAGCGATCCCCATGTAGAGGCCCACTGGACTTCCATTCTTGCGAAATTCTAAGAATTGCTTCGCGGGCGTGGCGCTCTGCATGCATGAGTTCCAGGTGCATGAGACGTACGCGGCGGAGGTAGTGTGTGAGCAACGAACCCAGCGATGAGATTGAGGGCGAGCGGCGGGGTGCGTCCGCTGACGACCAGCAGGTCGACGCACCCGCACCGCATGTGGCCGGCTCCGCTGGGATCGACATTGAGATGGAGAGCAGGCGCGAGGTTCCCCTTCCCTTCCATTTCCGGTTCGGCACGACCACTTCGATCAACAAACAGCAGTTGCGCTCGATCATCGCGCTGACGCAATTGTTCACGCGCGGACTCAACCTGAACATGCGGCGCTGGCTCTCGACCAGCTTCCACATCAACCTGCTCTCCGCGGAGCGCATTCCGTACAGCGAGATCGTGCATGCGCCGACACTCGACGAGACCTACGTGACCACGCTTGCCGTCGGACCGGACGCGCTGCCCTCCCTATTTCAACTGGACCTGGACCTCGTCTATCCCATGGTCGATCTGCTGCTTGGTGGAGCGGGGAACACCGGAATCCACCGCGAACCGACGGAGATTGAAGCCGCGATTCTGCGCAGCGTGGTGGAGCTTGTATGCCGCGACCTCAGCACAGCGTGGCGATCCACGGGTCTCGAAGTGCGGCATGACCGCAGTCTGTCGAGCCTTTCCATGGACCGCCTGATGCCGGTGGCGGAGAGCACGCTCTGCCTCAACTTCGAAATCCTGCTGGAGGCGCACCGCGGCCACCTGCGCCTGATCTTCCCTGCCGAGGTGTCGAACATCCTCATCCGCAGCGTGGATACGCCGCATAAGACAGCGCGCAAGCAATCGGATGAGTATCGCCGTATCTTCTTTGATCGCGTGCTGAAGATCAAATATCCGGTGATGTTGCACCTTCCCAAGGTGAAGGTGCGCGTGGGCGCGCTGTCCCGGCTGGCACCCGGCGATGTGCTGGAATTGAACCTGTATGAAGAGACGGCGTCGGTTCTTTCGGTGGCCAAGCGGCCGCTGTTCGTTGCCGTTCCGGTGAACGCCGGCGCGCGACGCGGCGCTCATGTGGCAGAACAGATCGAATGACCTCGGCCAACCTTGGAGCGGTATTGAAACAATGGTCCCACTGCCCACATCGTGCTGGCCGCTTCTGGAACCATCCGATGCCGCGCACATCTAACCGGCTATGCTTGGTTTTGATTTCGGGACAACCAACAGTTCGGTCGCGCGATTCGATGAGGATGGGAACATCGACCTGCTTCAGGTGCCTGCCAAGGGAGGCGTGACTGCGTCCTACCGGTCTATTCTCTTTCTCGCGCAGGAGAAGCTTGGGGCACGCACGCAAGTGAGGTCGTTTACCGGACCGAGCGCGATTGAGCACTACCTCGCAGCGGAGCACAAGGGACGTCTGATCCAGTCTTTGAAGTCCTACCTGCCCAGCCGCAGCCTGGTGAGCACGGAGGTGTACGGGCGCCGCTACAAACTGGAAGACCTGATCGCGCGCATCCTGTCCGATATCCGGATACATGCCGAACGGCAGTTTGGGCAGCCGGTACGCTCGGCTCTGGTCGGCCGCCCCGTGCGCTTTGTGGGCGCGGAGAGCGAGGAAGATGATGCATTCGCGGTCAGCCGGCTACGCGCCGCATTGCATCTGGCCGGGTTTGAATCAGTGGATTTCGAACTCGAACCCGTGGCGGCGGCCTACCATTACGAATGCACGCTCGACCACGATGAACTGATCCTGATTGGTGACTTCGGCGGCGGGACGAGCGACTTCTCCTTGCTGCACGTGGGACCATCGGTGCGCGGACGCGGCCGTGCGGAGAAGGACCTGCTGGGCAATGGCGGGCTGGGTCTCGCGGGCGATACCTTCGACGCGCGCATCGTGCGCCGCCTGGTCTCTCCGCACCTGGGGGCGGACACGCTGGAACGCTCGCTGGACAAGACGCTGACCGCCGTTCCGCAATGGATCTACACGCGGCTGGAACACTGGCACCACCTCTCCTTTCTGCAGACGCGGCCAGTCATCGAGTTGCTCAAGGGAGCGCGGGTGCGGGCCTTTGAGCCGGAGAAGATTCAGGCACTGCTGGATGTGATCGAAGAAGATCTCGGCTACCAACTGCACCAGGCGGTGCAGCGGCTGAAGATAGATCTATCCACCACGACGGAAGCCGAGTTCCGTTTCACCGATGGCAGTGTGGACATACGCGCGCGTGTCACCCGCGATGATTTCGAGGGTTGGATTCGAGAAGATCTGCTGGCCATTGAGGGGTGCGTCGACGATCTGCTGCGCTCCTCTGGCATGGATCGCCGCGATGTGGATCGTGTCTTCCTCACCGGCGGCAGCTCTCTGGTACCCGCGGTTCGCCGCATCTTCAGCTCGCGCTTCGGCGAAGACAAGGTGCGCACCGGAGGCGAGTTCACCTCCGTCGCACGCGGGCTGGCTTTGCGCGCAGGGGAACTTAGCTCGCTTGCAATCGTCTAGCTCCCTGAACGCCTGCTCTCATGCCGGCTTACGCTTCTTGGGTCACTACACCAAACGCCAGAATCGTACGCTAACGCTCAGGAACGAGCGGCTGGTTCCGTCGGTTCGTGAGTCTGACTACACCGCCGCTTAACTAAACAGGCGAAGCAATCATTTCCAGATCAGGCCATCCAAAGGCGAGTACAGATAGCATCGCTCCTCCGATTTCCCTCTCTTTCGACAACACCGGCAGAGCACCGGATTTCTGGTAGAAGTAATTGGACAAATTGCTTTCGAGCACCCAAACGGCCATGCTTTTGAAGCCTTGAACCCCCAGAGAATGCGCAAGCTTTTTCAGAAGTGCCGTTCCCAGTCCACGTCCTTGGGCCTCTTGCAGAAGGTAGATCGCAAACAACTCCGCGTCGTAATCTTGCAAGGGCTCACGTATCCCGCCACCGCTGACGAAACCGACGATCTCGCCATCCACATCGGCTACATACACCTGTATGTCGCGGGTAGGTCATTCCCGCCATAAAAACACATGCTCCGTTTCGTCCAAACTGGCAAGGTAGCTTTCCGGGACGATGCCTGCATACGTCGTTCGCCAGCTCTGTACGTGCACCTGTGAGATCGCGCTCGCATCTTGCTGCGTTGCGGCCCTGATCGAAACCATAACGCTCAAACTATCTTGCGCCTGGAGCATCTGCAATAGTCAAGTTGCGCTGTAGCCAGCTAGCCACATAGGTGAGCGTTCCGGGCTATTGCGAAAACGAGCGTTTCTGCAACGATGCTCTGAGCTATGGGATGGGCTAAGCTCAGGAATTCGCGGCCTGACTCAACTTGAAGCCCTTACCATACGATTTTGACTTTTTGGTGTGATGATCTCTTGTTGCAACACGTGAATTACCGCGATACTTACGAGTCAACCCTGCGAGCGCTTGCGTCGGCGTTGCCGCGGCCGCTACATTCGCGTCGATTCCGTAATGTCCGTAAGCTGTTCATCAGGAACGCATTTCAAGGAGTGCCATGTCCTATGTCCTCGCGCTCGACCAGGGCACCACTAGCTCGCGCGCCATTCTCTTCGATCACGATGGCAAGATCAAGGCGCAGGCGCAGCATGAGTTTCGCCAGCATTTCCCCGCTCCGGGCTGGGTCGAACATGATCCGGTGGACATCCTCACCTCGCAGTTGAGTGCCGCGGTGGAGGTCTTCGCCCGCGCCGGGGTACGGCCGCGCGATGTCGCCGGGCTGGGCATTACGAATCAGCGCGAGACAACGATCGTGTGGGATCGCGAGTCGGGCGAGCCCATCTACAACGCCATCGTCTGGCAGGATCGCCGTACCGCGGGAACCTGCAAGCGGCTGCGCGACGATGGGGTTGAGCAGATGGTGCGCGAACGCACTGGATTGCTCATCGACTCCTATTTCTCGGGCACCAAGATCGCGTGGATACTGGACAACGTACCGGGCGCGCGGGCTCGGGCCGAGGCCGGCAAACTTGCCTTCGGAACAGTGGATAGCTGGCTGGTGTGGAAGCTCACCAGCGGCAAGAAGCACGTGACGGATCACACCAACGCCTCACGCACGCTGCTCTACAACATAGTCGAGGGCAAGTGGGATCCGGAGTTGCTGAAGCTGCTCAGGGTTCCCGCGAGCATGATGCCCGAGGTGGTGTGGTCGAGCGCGAAGGTGGGGCAGGTCACGACTTCGCTTGGTCTGGGGGCGGTTGAGATTGCCGGGCTTGCCGGAGACCAGCAGGCGGCGTTATTCGGGCAACTCTGCATCAAGCCGGGCGACGCCAAGAACACCTATGGAACAGGATGTTTTCTGCTGCAGCATATCGGCGACCGCTTCGTGCTGTCGGAGAAGCGCCTGATCACAACGCTGGTTTGCTCTACCAAGAAGAGGCTCGAGTATGCGCTGGAAGGATCGATCTTCATCGGTGGCGCGGTGGTGCAATGGCTGCGCGACAACCTCAAGCTTATTCGCAAGTCGGAGGAGGTGGAAGCGCTCGCTGCGTCGGTAAAGAACAGCGGAGAGGTGATGTTCGTTCCGGCCTTTGTCGGTCTGGGCGCGCCCTATTGGGACCCCTACGCTCGCGGCATGATCATCGGCCTGGAGCGCGGCACCGAGACCGGCCACATCGCACGCGCCGCGCTTGAGAGCATCGCCTTCCAGGTGGGTGACGTCCTGGAGGCCATGGATGCCGAGACCAGGCACTCATTCAAAGAACTACAGGTGGATGGAGGCGCCGCGGCCAACGACTTGTTGATGCAGTTCCAGGCAGACCTGCTCGGCATTCCTTTGGTGCGGCCGCCGGTTCTCGAAACAACATCTCTCGGCGCCGCCTATCTGGCGGGACTTGCGACCGGTTTCTGGGGTAGTCCGGAGGAGATATGGAAGCAGCGGGAAGACGGCGATCGCTTCGAACCGCAGATGGACCGCAAGGATGCCTTGGCGGCGCGGAAGCGGTGGCGCAGTGCGGTCGAACGGTCAAGAGACTGGAGCCGCGGTAGCGAGACCGGGCAGCCTGTCGAGGGCGACACAGAGGCAGCCGGTACACCGCGCGGTGAGGACGTGGCCACGCCAGCGGCCGGGAAATCAGCCACAGCCACAGGCACACATCGAGTTGCTATCAGGAAGACCAAGGCACGGCCGGGGAAGAAATCATGAATCGAGGGGAGATGCTGGCCCGGGCGAAGGCCCGCCAAAAGCCCTGGGATATCGTTGTGGTGGGTGGCGGCGCTACCGGTATGGGTGTTGCGGTCGATGCGGCAACGCGGGGGTTCTCGGTGCTGCTCTGCGAGCGCGAGGACTTCGGCAAGGCTACCTCCAGCCGCTCCACCAAGCTGGTGCACGGCGGCGTGCGGTATTTGGAACAAGGCAACATCTCGCTGGTGATGGAGGCGCTGAAAGAGCGCGGCCTGTTGCGCCAGAACGCACCGCATCTCGTCCACGATCTCGCGTTTGTCGTGCCCAATTATATCTGGTGGGAGACGCCTTTCTATGGCATCGGTCTGAAGGTCTACGACCTGCTCGCCGGCAGATACGGCTTTGGCAAATCGCGCGTGCTGTCGCGGGAGGAGACATTGGAGCGGCTGCCCACCATCCAGCAGGAAGGTTTGCAGCGTGGAGTCATCTATTACGACGGCCAGTTCGACGACGCGCGACTGCTGATCCACCTGGCGGCGACGGCCGCAGACCATGGCGCGACTCTCTTGAACTACGCCGCCGTCACGGAGATCACGAAGGATGCAGAGGGCTACGTGAACGGCGTAATAGCAGTCGATGGCGAATCGGGCGAGCGTTTCGTTGCCCAGGCCAAGGTCGTCGTCAACGCAACCGGCATCTTCACCGACGAGGTGCGCCGTCTCTCCGAACCGCACGCCGAGCCGATGATCGAACCGAGCCAGGGCATCCATCTGGTGTTTCAGCGCTCATTCCTTCGCGGCGACACCGCCATCATGGTGCCGCATACCAGCGATGGCCGCGTGCTCTTTGCGATTCCCTGGCACGGACATACCGTGGTGGGCACCACCGATACGCCGATCGACGAGCCCAGCTACGACCCGCTGCCGCTGGAGCAGGAGATCGATTTTGTCCTGGACACCGCGAGGCTCTACTTGAGCCGGCCGCCGACACGGGACGACGTGCTCAGTGTCTATGTGGGGATTCGACCGCTGGTGAAAGCGGCGGGCAGCGACGCGGGAAAGACCTCCGCCCTCTCGCGCGATCACACCATTCACGTAGACAACTCGGGCCTGCTCACCATCACCGGCGGCAAGTGGACGACGTATCGCCACATGGCAGAAGACTGCGTGAACCACGCCATCACGCTGGGCCGGCTGGCGGACATGGCGTGCGTCACGCAGCACCTCCGCATCCATGGCTATCAGGAAAACATCGACGATCTGGGCAGTCTGTGGGTTTACGGCGCAGATGCGGAGAAGGTGCGCGCGCTGGCGACGGCGGACCCGGAGCTCGCCAGCCCGCTCCATCCTGCGCTTCCCTACATCGGCGCGGAGGTGGTGTGGGGTGTGCGGGAAGAGATGGCGCGTACCGTAGACGACGTGCTCTCCCGCCGCACACGGGCGCTCTTCCTGAACGCCAAGGCTGCGCTGGCGATGGCGGCGCCGACTGCGCGCATCATGGCCAAGGAGCTGGGCCAAAGTGATGCATGGATCGCGGAGCAGCTCGAATCTTTTCGTGCGCTGGCCGATACCTATATGGTTCGCTAGCTTTCTTGTGATCGCGCGCGAGCGTAACGTAACAAAAATCGATCCTGAATCCTAGCAGTTCCACCGCAGACGCAGATTCACATACGCGGATCAAAACCGGGGGGAAGAAGACGTGATAGTGCGGTCGCCGATGCTGGGAGAGTTCCTGGGAACCATGATGATGATGTTGCTTGGGGATGGGGTAGTGGCTGCCGTGCTGCTCAAGCGAACGAAGGCGGAGGGCTCCGGGTGGTTGGTCATCACCGCTGGCTGGTGCTTTGCGGTATTGTGCGGCATCTTCACGGCCAATCTCTTCGGGAGCGCGGACGCGCATCTCAATCCCGGCATCACGCTCGCCCTGAGCATCAAGTCGCATGACTTTTCCAACCTCCTCCCCTATGCCGCCGCGCAGTTTGCCGGCGGCTTCGTGGGAGCATTGCTGGTGTGGCTGCACTACTACCCGCATTGGAAGGCGACGGAGGATACAAGTCTCAAGCTGGCTGTCTTCTGCACCATGCCGGCGATCCGCAACACGGTGTTCAACCTGCTCAGCGAGATTATCGGCACGTTCGTGCTCATTATCGTGGTAGGAGCCATGACCTCCAAGCTGGTACTGACCACCGGCGCCGCCGCCGGGCTTACCCCGTATTTGATAAGCTGCCTGATCTGGGGCATCGGCCTGTCGCTCGGGGCAACTACCGGCTACGCCATCAACCCCGCGCGCGATCTTGGTCCGCGCGTAGCTCACGCCATCCTGCCGCTCTCTGGCAAAGGCAGTTCCGGCTGGAGCTACGCACCGATTCCAGTCATCGGGCCGATCATCGGCGCGGCGTTGGGAGGATTGGTGCTGCGCTTTCTGGGCGCATAAAGGGTTGCTCTAGTCGGCGACCATGAGGTCTCCGGGGACGATGGGGCGCGTCCGCGGCAGCGCGCCGCGGGCAGCAGCGCCGCCCACCAGGAGCAGCACCGCCATATACACCGCCAGTTTCAAAACGTCCGCCGAGTGCCCGCGCGGCAGCGTTTTCCACAGCAGCAGGAGCGCTGCCTGCGCGAATGTGACCGCCCAGACGGTGCCGTAGAAGTAGCGGCGCTCCCATCCCTCACCTTTGGTCGAGCGTCCCACGCGCGGCAGCCGTCCGGCGATTCCCAATGCCAACACCAGCGCCAGCACGGGGAAGTACACGGCAGTGTAGATGTGCTGCATGTACCACCGTCCCGTACATACCGCGATCACCAGGCCGATGAGATTCATGAGAGCGAAGTTGAGAGCCGCGTTCCAGCCGAAGGTGTAACACACCCTCCGATAGAGTGGGTTGGGACGATCCTCAGTAAAGCGCAGGATGTAAGGACCTGGTTCAGCACCCGGCAATTTGCCGCGTACCGCGGCGATACCCGTGCCGAGAAGAACGGCAGCGAGCCACAGCAGGTTCCAGCGATTGCCGCGTCCCGCGAAGAGATCGAAGGTCAAAGGCCCGGGCGCGAGAAAGAACACGAAGATCCAGATGGGCCAGTGCAGCAGCCGGTAGAGACGCGCATTGCGCGTCCGCATCTTCCGGTGTTCGGCGTATTCGACGCGCCGCATGTGTCTCAGCTTTTCGGTCACGGAATCCGTTGCAACGCAAAGATCATCGTCTCCACGCCATTATGCTTTACCCGGAGGAGCGGAGGCTGGCAGAGCTTCCCCTGCATGTGTGGCGACTCCGCGCCGGCCTCGACCGGTTCAACGGCGTAGTAGCAGCCATTGCGGTAGGACGGCGCGCTCTCCCATGAAGAGCCGATGTAGTAGCGGACATTGTAAAGGCCCAGTGTCTGCCACAAATTGTCCCGCCGACGGATGTGCACGAGAAACGCGCGATCCATCACCAGCCCCTCAGTCTGCACCAGCGGATACGGGAGCAGGTAGGCGATCATACCCGCGCGGTCGCCCATGGCGTAGACGCCGGGATGCGTCACGGCGAAGTTCCGCACCTCGATCGCGGCCTGGTAGAAATCGAGCTGTCCGGGTGGCCATGCGATCGTAGCCAGCCGCACCAGCACCACCGCCGCTGCGAATGCTTGGACCCGGCGGGTCCGGAGGAGCGCGAGGTTAAGCCTGGGGCTGAACCACAGCGCAAGGCTGGCGCAGAGTGCGGGTCTCCATACCCATGCATACCAGGGCCACATCTCCCAGTCGGTACGCATGGAGAGGATGAGCACGAAGACGAAAGGAAAGAGGAGCGCGGCGCTGAGGATCGAGCGCTCGACCGCGCGCAACTTTTTCCATGCAAATGGCAAAACCGCGACGCCGGCGAGCACGACCAGAAGGTTGAGCAGCGCGAAGCGGGGCGCATTCAGCACGCTGGCCCATACTTCGAGCGAAGGCGCATGGCCCGAGCGCAACTGCTTGGCTGTTCCGGAGACCGGCAGCCACAACCCAAAGATCAGGCGACTGTTGAGGAAATAGCCCAGCAACGGCAGCAGACCGGTGACGAACGCCAGAGCACTCCGGGGCCACAAGGCTGCTCGCACCTGCGGAACACTCAACGACGCGGCGCCCAGCAGGACTATGAAGATCAGGCTATCGAGCCGCGCCAGTCCGAGCGCCGAGACCAGGAGCCCCACGCCTAGCCACCACGCCCAGCCACGCTCGGCGCCTACATGCAGCAACGCGGCGATCAGCAGCAACGCCAGCGGGATCGCGAGCGTCACTTCCATTCCATAGAAGAACAGGTCGAGCGAGTTCAACGCCACATAGGCGGCGAGCAGAGGGCGGAGCGCGCCGATGATGCCGCAGCGCCGCAGGATAGCGATCGCGCACGCATATGTAGCCAGAGTAGCGACGAAACAGGTGAGGGCGATCCAGGCGATGAGGAAGTGTGGCGCGGTCGAGATATGGCAGATGCCCGCAAGCAGAAGCAGCCACAGCGGATGGTAGCCGTTGGTCGGCGTGAGCCGGTCGAAGGTGGAACCGTGGCCTTGCGCCAGGTTGCGCGCGATGGCGAGATAGTAGAAAAAATCGTCGCGCACCCAGGTCATCCAGGGATGCCGCGCCCATTGCCCGGGCCAAAAGGGCCGCGTCGTGAGGACCGCGGCTGCGGCCGCGAGCAGCCATCCGGCAAGCCAGTCAAGCCGGCTGTCCGCGTTCGGACGGAGTGTCCACGTCTTTTGCGGCGACGGGGGAGTTGGAGATGCGAGGCTCATGGGTGCTTCCCTGCACCGTACACCATGACGAGCTTCGCGTCTTCCGCCACACGTGGCGGAGAGGCTTGAGCCGTCCCGCGTCAATGACAATGAGGGTCACAGACCTGGTTATCGATTTCCGAACGACGCTCGTCGGCTAGAACGTCACCTTCGCGGCTAACTGAATGCCACGTGGCGCGCCGCCGCCAAGGAAGGGGTTGCCAAGTCCCACGTCGCCGGTTGCATTGATGGAGTAGAAGCCGGAGCTCACCTCGCGCGCACCGTTCTGCGCAAAGCCGTTGGGCGCAGCATCCGCAATGAAGGCGGGCAGCAGCGGGCTGGCGAAGTTGGGATGGTTCACGATGTTGAAGAACTCGGAGCGAAGCTGCAAAGTCACACGATCGCCGATCTTGGTGTTTTTATAGATCGCAAAATCCCAATTCTTATACGGCAGGCCGCGCAGTGAATCACGGCCCAGGCTGCCAAAGTGGCGCGTGCCGGGCACGCAATCCTGCGCTGTTCCGGTTGTGCCGCTTGCTAACGCGACCTGCGTCAGCGTGCAAGGAATAGCAAAGGATGAGAGATCCAGAAACGTGGCGGACTTCTTGGTGTACTTCACCGAGCCGGCGAGGTCCGGACGGTCGAATCCCTCGCCGCTCCCGCTGTAGTCGTCTTGAAAGTTGTAGTTCAGATTGAAGGGCTGCCCATCCTGCAGCGTGACCGTGCTGTCGAATCCCCAGCCATTCCTGAGAAGAGCCAGACGCCCATCCATGTCCGGTAACTGGTAGCCAAAGATCCAGGTGAGCCGGTTGCGGACATCGAAGTTAGAATTGCCATATTCCAGATTGCTGCGCGTGCTGTCGTTGGGCTGTGCTGCATTCGGCACGAAGTCTTCGCTGTCGCTGGCATTGTCAAGCGAGTGAGACCAGGTGTAGTTCAGAATGCTGGTGATGCCATGCCACTCGTTGATGCGCAGACTCGTCTGCAACGAGTTATAGCTGGAGTGCGCCGTAGCTTCTTCCTGGTTGATATAGAAAGCACCATAGGAATTGTTGGCATAGTTCCGGCTGGCCGAGTTATAGGTCGGGATGCAGCCGGGTCCACCGCCTGGGTAGCACGGCAAGGTCTGTCCGCTTACGGGATCGGTATACGTGTTTGCCTGTGCAAAGGCGATATCGGTAGCGGTGATCAGACTCTGGCTGGGTTGGTTGATGTCACGGAAGCGCAGAAGGTGCCTGCCGACGGAGCCGACATAGCCAACTTGCGCGAGCATGTGAGCCGATAATTGCTGCTGCACGTTGAGATTGAAGTTCATCATGTAGGGCGTCGGCACATGGCGGTCGACGGAGAAGATATCTCCCGCAGGCGTGCTCCCGGCAGCGGCGAAGAGGGGCTGACCGGATTGGATCGCGCCGCCATTCGCACTTAATGAAAAGATGGGCGCAGGCCCGACCGGATTGTAAGCCGGCCCGGGATCGAAACCGCTGTTATACGGCAGGTGGGCCAGGAAGACATCCTGGGAGAACGAATCGAAGAAGACGCCGAAGCCACTGCGGATCACCGTCTGACCTTTGCCGAACGGATCCCAGGAGGAGCTCACCCGCGGCGCAAAGTTCTTGTAGTTGGGCTCGTACAGCCGGCTCAATCCTGGCTGGCCTACCTGCGTCAGGGTCAGTGTGCCGCCGGTGGGGTCGAGCGACGTGATGTTACTGAGCAGATTGTTCTTCTCGTGGAAGATACCGAAATAATCCCAGCGCAGACCGAAGTTCAACGTGAGCTGTGGCAGGACGCGGTAGCTGTCCTGCAGATAAGCGCCCTGGTTGTTCTGATAGCTGTGCCGGCGAGAGTAACCCTCCGCCTGGCTGCCGGCCGTCACGTTGCCCGCGAGGAAATCCGCCATATTGTCGAAGTTGAGTTTGCCGCGGAAGTTCGTGCCCAGGAACTGCGTGATACTGGTGCGCCTGAACTCGTAGCCGAATTTGATGGAGTGCTGGCCCCGCGTCCAGGAGAAGTTATCGAAGCCCTGCCAGTTCGAATCGTATCTCTGGCGCGGATCGGACTTGCTTGCGCCTAGCTGCGAGTAGCTGCCGACCGCAATCACCGGCAAGCCTTGATCGGCAGAGCCGGCGCCGCCGTTCAGACCGATCGAACTCGGCTGGAAGCTGCGATCCTCCGGAAAGAAACCTTCCGCGAAGCGGTTCCATCCCATGCGCAATTCGTTCACTTTGGTTGGCGTCAGCACGGAAACATAGGAGATGGAGACCAGTTGCACTCTGGTCGGAGTAAACGTATTGAAGCCGGGCAGGATGCCGCCGCCGGAGAGCGCCAGAGGAAAGCTCTGCGTGCTGTCGCCATAGTAGTAGCGCCCGGTGAGCATGTTGTTGGCGTTGAAGTTGTGATCGATCTTCGCGATCAAGCTGGTGATGTTGTTGCTGGAGGGGGCAATCACATCGGCGTTGGGGGCGCTGCACCCGGTGGGTCCGGTGGTCACGCCGGCGATGTTCGGAGTGGGCCAGGGATTGCGCTTGAGCAGCGATGCAATCACAGGATTCGTTGCGCCGCCCAGGCTCGCGATGTACGCGGGATCCGGCACGCACGCCTGACTTACCGTCCCCACGCTCTCGCGCTGGCCTTCATAGTCGAAGAAGAAGAAGGTGCGGTCACGCACGATCGGGCCGCCGATGGATGCGCCGAACTGATTATTGTGGAAGGGAGCTTGCGGCTGGCCGACAGGGTTGAAGAAGTTGCGCGCATCGAGCGCGTTGTTGCGGAAGTACTCTGCCGCAGTCCCATGCAGCGCGTTGGTGCCGCTCTTGGTCACGATGTTGATGATGCCGCCGGCGTTGCGGCCGAACTCGGGTTCGAAGTTTGAGAGCACGCGCAGCTCGGAGACGGCATCGATGGGCAGGATGGTCGCGGGCGCGCCGAAGACGCCGGGCTCATTCAATGCCGGGTCATTCCGGAACCCGTCATTCATGTCAGTCCCGTCGAGCAGGAAATTATTGGATCGTCCGCGTGCGCCGTTCACGGAAAATGGTCCGAAGGAACCGGGCGAGTCGCTGATCTGGTCCGGAGAGCCGGTCACGCCCGGCGTGAGGTAGATCAGTTTGGTGTAGTCACGGCCATTCACCGGCAGGTTCTTGATCTCGTTGGTGGTGAGCGTCGCTCCCAGCGTGTCGGACGTTGTCTCCACCTGCAGGGCGTTCGCCGTAACCACCACCGCTTCGGTGAGGGTGCCGGTCTTCAGCTCGACATTGACGCTCTGCTGGCTGGCCACGGCAACGTTCAGCCCCTCGGCAACGAAGGTGTTGAAGCCCTGCTTGCGGACGGTCAGGCTGTAGCGGCCGATGGGTAGTTCGGGCGCTCCGAAGGCGCCATCCGCTGCGCTCTCGATGGTGCGCTCCACACCGGTGTCCATGTTTTTCACGACCACCGTCGCTCCGGGGACGACCGCGCCGGTCGTATCCCTCACTGTTCCCAGCAGAGTGCCACGAAAGGTCTGCGCCTGAACCGCGACTGCCACTACGAGAAGGAAAAACGCAACGACAATCCTGAGAGTGGTACGCATGACCTGGGCTCCTCCGGTCGTAACGAAGCTTGAACCGCCATGGCTCGTCCCGTATTCCTTGGCTCATGCCGTTCGCGCCTACACTCTATCGCAACTCCTATGCGAAGCGCCCCTCTATTCTGGGGTGCACACCTGCCCGCGAACGACTGCGCAAACAAAAGCAGCCGTTCCTGCTTGATGATTCTGCAGGAACGGCTGCCGGAAAAGTGATCTTGCGGCGATGCGAGCGGTTTAGCGCACGACCGACTGGAACAGATTGGACTGCAGAAGGCTGGCGAACTGAGTGTCAGAGGATGAAAAGCTGACTTCGAGCTTGCCCTGATCGGAGTCGATCTTGGTCGCGTCGATGGCCTGCTTCTCCGTCGGCGTGCCATTCATCTTCTTGTAAAGCGCGGCGGCGTTCAGCAAGGAAGCCATGGTGGCGGCAGAAAAGGTGTCCGGCGTCAGTACGTCCAGGTTGAACTTCACGCCGTTCTGGAAGTCCATGGTGTACCAGGAGCTGAGAATGCGCTTCTTGATCGTGTCGTAGTCGGCGATGTTCGAAGCCTCGCCCAGCAGCGAACGCATCATGGTCTGCGTGCCCTTCTGGTCCAGGATGCTCCACAGCGGCTCGGAGTCCACCGACTTCATCATGTCGGTCATGGTGTTATTGGTCAGGAAGTTCTGGCTCAAGCCATCCCGCGCGTCGAGCGCCATCTTGAGCGCGTCCAGTTGCCCGAAGACAAACGTCGACGCATTCAGGAAGACTACCTCCATCCCGGAGTTGCCCATGGGATAGATCCGGTTATCGCGCACCACCACCGGCTTGGTCTTCTTCTTCTTGAAATTGGCCATGATGTCGTCGAGGGGAATCTGCCCCTGCGCCAGACCGATGATGCGCGTCGAATCGCCGGTGCTTCCCTTGGGCCGAAAGGATGCGAAGGCAAGCTGGTCGACGTCATGGTTTTCGCTGAAGCCGGAGGCCTTCAGCGCCTGCTCCAGACTCTGCAGTTCGGGGGGCATGACGCGCGTCTTCAGTTGCATGGCCGCGGGCGAGTTCTGCATGGCGCGGTAGTCGATAACAATTAATTGCTGTACGTCCTTCGGTATGGCCGCGCGCGCGTCGCCGCTCAGTTGCGCGGCAAAGGCCGGCGCTCCTACCGCCAGACAGAGCGCCACAAGGCCACCCTGACGCAATGTCTTCCAGGCATTCATCACAGTTTCAGTTCCTTCCAGGCGGCCGCAGCCGCTTTCTTTCCGGGCTCCCGCACCCATCGTGCACCAGAGAGCGTCACTGTCTCGTCACTCTCTATGGTAATGCCCGCCAGCGGCCTGTCATATCTCACTTCCGGGTTACGCCGGGCCGGGTCCGGTTCAGGGCCTTCCGCTTCAGGGCCGGCCGGTCTCCGGTGCTGCTCAGGGCCAGGGCAGCGGATCCTCGAGCCGGCGTTCCAGGATCTTGGCCTCCGGGGTGAATCCCTCCAATTGACGCACCCATAGGGCATCTCGCTCAAAGGCGGCCTCGGGCAGCAACCCGATCAGCTCCCCTTCGACCAGCTTGGCTCCACGCAACGCGGCGGCCTGCGCTAGCCGGGCATAGACGGCGCCCGGCGAGCTGACCCGGAAGTCGGTGATATTCATCGAGATCTGAGCCCGTCCGCGCACCAGAGCGCCGAGCGCTTTCACGCCCTTGAGGCCGCCGCCGGAGTCGCGGACATCCTTGGCCAGCGCCCGGGCCAAGCCGACGTCCGGGCGGTCCAGGAAGACATTCCAGGCGATCAGGAATTTGCGCGCGCCCACGGCGCTGGCTCCGGCGGTCGCGTGAAGCTCGGGACCTCCGATATCTGGCCGCCGGGCAGGATCCCGCCGCGCCGCCTGACGCAAGCCCTCGAATTGCCCCTGGCGCACGTCTTCAAGACGCGCCCGGTCCGGCCTTGCCGCTGCCGCCTCATAGAAGTACACCGGGAGGCCGAAGCGTCGCCAGATCTCCTCGCCCGCTCGCCGGGCAAAGATCGCGCACTGTTCGAGCGACACACCGGCGATAGGGACGAACGGGATTACGTCCGCGGAGCCGATGCGTGGATGGACCCCGGACTGCTGGGTGAGATCGATCAGCTCGGCTGCCTTGCCGGCGGCCCGCACCGCCGACTCGATCACCCCCTCCGGCGGACCAGCCACGGTGATGACCGACCGATTGTGGTCTGCATCCATGGACCAGTCCAGCAGTGAGACACCGGGAACGCGCATGGCGGCCACCAGGGCCAGCACCTTCTTGCGGTCGATGCCCTCGGAAAAATTGGGCACGCACTCGATCACCGGATTACTCATGGTGCGTCATTCGTCACTCTGCGAGCGGAAGTCTCGCGGCGATCCCGGGTTTGCGATCACTTCCACCAGGTATATCCGATCTGGAATTGGACGCTTGCATTGATCCCAGGATTGGCGTCCCCCAGGCTGGCATTCGAGATATGCACTGCGTTGGCGTTGAAGGTGAGGGAGCGGTTCGGTTTGAGGAAGTAATGAAAGCCCACCCCAAACTGCGGCGTGAAGCTCCACACGCTGGTCCCCTGATGCCCGGGCTCGGGCAAGGGGCCGACGGGAGGAAACTTGTGGTTGGTCCAGATGAGGCCGCCCGCGCCCTGCACGAACGGCAGCACCCGCCGGCCACCGGCCAGATCCCAGCGCAGGATGATGGGCGTAATGCTCACGCCGTTGTAGGTGCCGCCGGTTGAATACGGTCCCTGTATCAGTGGCACCTGGGTTGACGGGTCAGCGGGGGGCGTGCCGGGATAGGTCACGTAGCTCAGATTGTAGCGTTCGAATGGCGGCGCATAGCCCTGCCACCAGGGCATCAGCTCCGCTGAGTATTCGAACTGGCCCTTGAGGAAGCTTGGCCCCACGGGGTCCGTCAGCACCTTACCCAGGCGCACGCCCGCGCTCAGGAAATGGTAGTCGCTGCGATCGCCGCCGATGCCTACCCCACCATTGAAGAAGACGCCGTAGTTCCATGGATCGCGCGAGAGTGCGTCGCGCACCGGAGAAAGCGGCGCGACGGTGGACGGCCGGACCTGGGGAGTAGCGTGGGCTTGAAGCGTAGCCGACGAGGAGCTTGCCGTCTCCTGCGCGTGAGCCGGAATTGCGGCAATAAAGCCAAGCCCAAGAGTAGCCAGGCTGAAGGACAGCATACGGCAGATACGATCCATAGTTCTCTTCTGATGCTCAGGTTCAGACTGCTTCTTCGGTTGTGCGTGAGGCCGACATAAAGGGGCCGCCGGTGCACGGCGCCGGCGGCCCTGGGTGCGCATACCTGTGTGCTTTACCCGGCGACTTCCTCAAGCTGCTTGCTATCCATGTCGAAGTTCGAATAGACGTTCTGCACGTCATCGTGATCCTCGAGCACCTCAAGCAGCCGGATCATCTGGTTTGCCGCAGCTCCTTCGAGCCTGGTATAGGTCGAAGCGATCATGGTGATCTCGGCATGGGAGGTTTCGATCTTAGCGGCATGGATGGCGTCGAGCACTTGATGGAAAGCGGCGGGATCGGTGAGGATCTCCCAGACATCGCCTTCATCGTTCAGATCGTCGCCGCCGTTCTCAAGCACCAGATTCATCAGCTTGTCTTCTTCCGCGTTCTCCTTGGGCACGGCAATCAGGCCTTTCTTGGAGAACATGAAGCGCACGGAATTGGATTCGCCCAGGTTGCCGCCATTCTTTGAGAGCGCATGACGAATCTCACTTACGGTGCGATTGCGATTGTCGGTCGTCGTTTCGACGATCAGCGCCACGCCGCCAGGCCCGTAGCCCTCGAATGTAATCTCTTCATAGAGCGCGCCGGGGAGTTCACCGGTACCGCGCTGGATGGCGCGTTTGATATTGTCCTGCGGCATGTTCTCGGCCTTGGCAGCCAGAATCGCCGTTCGCAGACGAGGGTTGCCATCAGGATCGGCCCCGCCACTCCGCGCGGCCATCGAGATTTCCTTGATCAGGCGAGTGAAGATCTTCCCGCGCTTGGCGTCGAGCGCGCCCTTCTTGTGCTTGATGGTGGCCCATTTTGAATGGCCTGACATGTGCGACCTCTGCAGCCTTGCTGGGTTGTGAAACCGCCGCGGTTTGCGCAGGCGAATGCCCTTCGCACCCGCGCGGAACACCCGAGTATAGCATGTGGATTCGCGCCTCAGCCTGCGTTCGACGCTCAGGAAACGCGCTGCTTTGGCTTGCGAAACGCATACACGATAGCCAGCAGCGGAGGCGCCAGCAGCACGCCCCAGAAGGGGATCACAATGCCCAGCACAATGGGTATGAGGATCGACGCCCACACCGGCACCCGCGTGACCCGCTTCATCAGCCAAGGCTGCAACAGAAGCTGGTCGATGACGACGATGCAGGCGTAGAGGCCCAGCAGAAACGCAAGCCGCTCCAGCTCCTTCCCGCTGAACAGGATGGCCAACGTGGGACCGATGAGCGCAATGACACCGCCGATATTGGGTACAAAGGCCATCAGGCCGGCAATGAGCGCCCATGCGGGGGCCAGCGGGACATGCAGCAGCAGGAGCCCGATCAGCCACAGCACGGCATCGCACAGCGCCTGGATCGAAGCTGCACGCCACCAGTTCACTAGCGCCTTGCCGGCGGTCTTCAGATGGATCGATACCCGCGGGCCATACTCGCGCCGTGGCGCTACCGCTGGTGCCTGCACCGGCAAGCGAACCGGCTCTTCCATGGGCGTAAGCGCCTTGTCCTCTTCCCTGCCCGGATAGTCCGTCATGGAGCCTCGTCAGAGTGAACGGCGTGGAGAGGCGGCGGAGGAGCTTTCGGAAATACTCTGCGAGTCGCGCGCCGCTTGTACTACTACTTTGGCCTGCTCGATGATCTTACGGAAACGGTCGCTCGTCGTTGCCCAATCTACAATGTCCACCTTGAAGGCCAGCAGCGATTCGTCGAAGGCATCCCGAAGCTCCGAAGAGATTTTGGACGGAATAGGGTCGTCCCCCATCACCGCCAGATCCAGGTCGGAGTACTTCTTGAGCGCCCGCCGGTGCACGCGCGAACCAAACGCCCAGACCTCCCGCTCTGGCAGAAGAGTCTGCAGGATCTCCCGCACCAGCGCCAACTCTTTCCCACTCAGGGCAATCTCTGGTTGAGTGTCATGCATCTGCCCGGCTCGCCCCGTCCTGCATGGAAAGATACAGATGCTTCGCCTCTTCCAGAAAGTCCGGGATCTCGGCCAGAACGGCCTGGGCTATCGCCTCTTCATACGTATGCGCGGTTCGGTTCCGGGCATCGCGAAAGTCGTGCCAGCGCGGCCAGTCTGAGCGCAGAAGATTCTTCTGGTTAGCCGTCCGGATCAGCTCCGGAAATGTCATCGCGCTCACCCCATCTGCGTCCGCGCCATACTCGGCGAGAAAGCGCCGCAACATTTTATGGCTCACCTCGTAGGTGAACTCAAAGCGCTTGATTACGCTGTCGCGGATCACGGTATCGTCCGGAGTAGCTTTGAAACGCGCCAGAGCCTCGGTGAGCCGGTTGATCGCGTTCTTCAGCGGTGTCAGATCGAGAGGCATGTAGCCGTATTCTAGCGCCGACCGTTTCCTTGTTACTCTAGAGTTATGAAATTCGGCGTCGTTGTCTTTCCGGGATCGAACTGCGACCATGACACCTTCCACGTCATAGCCGAGATCGCGCATCAGCCTGTCACCTTTCTCTGGCACGAGACAGAAGACCTGGAGAACTGCGACGCCATCCTGGTCCCGGGCGGCTTTGCGTATGGCGACTATCTGCGCACGGGCGCCATTGCGCATTTCGCGCCGGTGATGCAGGCGGTAAAGAAGTTTGCCGCGCGGGGCGGTCTGGTGCTGGGCATCTGCAACGGCTTTCAGATTCTCTGCGAGTCCGGCCTGCTACCTGGCGCTCTCATGCGCAACGCCGGGCTGAAGTACATCTGCAAGCAGGTCTATTTGCGAGCCGAGACCACCGATTCTCCGTTCACCAACGCGCTCACCCCAGGCCAGATCCTGCAGATCCCCATCGGTCACATGGAAGGCAACTACTTCTGTGATCCGGCGACGCTGGCGGGGCTCGAGCACGACCGCCGCATCGCCTTCCGTTACGCCACGGCTCAAGGTGAGATTACGCCGGAAGCGAATCCCAACGGCTCCATCGCTAACATCGCCGGCATTTTGAGCGAGGGCCGCAACGTACTCGGCATGATGCCACACCCTGACCGATCGAGCGAACAGTTGCTGGGATCTTCCGACGGCCTGGGGGTGTTTCAGTCTATGGTCGCCGCGCTTGCCGCAACCTCCCGATGATCGACATCCATCATCACCTGCTTCCGGGGCTCGACGATGGCGCTCACGATCCCGAGATGTCGATGGCCATGGCGGAGATGGCTATTGAAGACGGCATCACGCATATTGTGTGCACACCGCACTCCAGCCACCAGTTCCCCTTCCATCCTGAGACCAACGCCCAGCGCTTCGCCGCGCTGCAGGACCAGGTGCAGATGCGTTTTGGCGATCGCCTGACTCTCGGGCTGGGCTGCGACTTCCACCTGATGTTTGAAAATATAGAGGACGCGCAGCGGCACCCTACCCGCTACACCATCAACGGTCACCGCTATCTGCTGGTCGAGTTCGCATCGAGCTTCATCTCACCGAACACCGGCGGAACCTTCTACGAACTATCGCTCTCCGGCATGACGCCGATCATCACGCATCCGGAGCGAAACCCCATCCTCGCACGCAATCCGGAGAAGATGGCGGACTGGATCCGTACCGGAGCGCTGGTCCAGATCACTGCCGCGTCACTCACGGGGCGATTCGGACAGCAGGCCGAACACGTCTCCCACTGGTTGCTCGCGCACAACTGGGTTCATTTTCTGGCCACCGATGCGCACAACACGGAGTCGCGGCCGCCCAGGCTGCGCTTCGCCTATGATCTGGTTGCGGAGAAATACGGCGCGGCCACAGCGGAACGGCTGTGCGTGGATAACC
>JBPCNO010000117.1:0-17409 GCA_051001135.1 Acidobacteriaceae bacterium | reverse complement strand
CCCACGCCGGGCCGATGATCGACCTGGCCAACATGTTCCCCATGTTCAACAAGCGGGCGGGCCGCGTCATCTCCATGCAGGACCGGTTCGAGGAGTGCTTCACGCGCAGCGAAAACGGCCGTCCGCTCCCCTATGACAGCCCCGAGATGAAGGCGCTGACGGCCTATGTCGATTGGCTCTCGCGCGGCGGCGTCAAGGGCAAACCCTACAAGGGCAGAGGGTTCGTGAAAGTTCCTGATCTCACCGGTGATCCGGTCAAGGGTAAGACGATCTATGTCGCCCAATGCGCTGGATGCCATGGCAGCAATGGCGCCGGTGTTCCTCCCGTGCTGCCGGCGGTCTGGGGGCCGGATTCCTACAACGACGGAGCCGGCATGAACGATCCGGAGAAGATGGCCGCCTTTCTCATCCACAACATGCCGCAGAACCATCCTGGCACGCTGACTCCGCAGGCCGCCTTCGATGTCGCGAGCTTCCTGCACAGCATGCCTCGTCCCAAATTCAATCAGGCGTACAAGGGCTATTAGTAGTGAGGATCGCAACGGCTAAATCTCGGGGTGATCATTGGAATCGCGTGTACGCCTCCACTCCGGATGAGCGCCTGAGCTGGTTCGAAGCAGACCCGCAGCTTTCGTTTGGGCTTATCCAGCGTGAGGGCCTTCCATCCGATGCCCGCATTCTGGACGTCGGTGCCGGGACCTCGCGGCTGCCCGGGATGTTAGCCGAGGCCAGATATCGTAATGTGAGCGTCCTCGACATTTCAGGGGAAGCGCTTCGAAGCTCGAAAGAGCGGCTCGGCGACCGTTCGGCCTTGCTCCAGTGGATCGAGGCCGATGTGCTCTCCTGGACGGCTCTCTCCTCGACCGCTCCCTTCTCGACAGCTCACTCTTCGACAGGTCAGGAGCTGTTCCACCTGTGGCACGACCGTGCTACCTTCCATTTTCTCGTTGCGCCGGACGATCGCGCGCTCTATGTCCGGAACGCAACTGCCTCGCTGCGCGTAGGAGGCATCGTGTTGTTGACGACCTTTGCGCCGGAAGGTCCGCAAAGCTGCAGCGGCCTTCCCGTATACCGGGCTGACGCTGAGACCATCGCCGCCACCTTCGCCCCGTCGTTCCTGCTGCTCGACAGTTTCACGCACACGCATCGCACTCCCTCAGGCACGCCGCAGCTCCTGCAGGTGTGCCGCCTCAGGCGAGCGTGAGGGTTTTCTCTCGAATTTGGCGTACTGATTCGCGCAATTCTCTACACTGGAACTAGGTCGAAACAATCCCAAGTCACCATCCATTCGAAAGGTTGAGCGGGATCTTAATGCGTTCGGTTATCGCGAATCGCATCGAGGAGGGACTTTGCTCTCCCCTAACTCTAATGATTAGAGGAATTTGCATCTAAGTCCTTTAGGCAGAGGAATTTAGCCGGACATGTCATCCTTAAGTTGCTCATTATGAGGAACTTGCCGCCAAATACCCCGGGGGGAGGGGGATGCCCTGGTATGGCGAACGCTGTTCCGGGCAAGCTTACCGCGGCTAGTACGGCTCGACCGAGAGCAGGTCGCCAAGCACGCCGCGCTCGCTGCCGCTGAACCGTGAACGGTACGCAGGTGAGTTCAGCAACTGCTGACGCTCCGCCGGGGGCACATCCCGCAGCTCCCGGAAGGCCTGTCGCATGGACTGCTGCCGGTCAGGCGTCAGCCGGCCCATCTGCTGCGCGGCGCTCCGCACCTCCTGACGCTTCTCCGGGCTTAACCGCTCCATGTTTTCGATGCGGCTCAACGTCCGCTGCCGCTGCTGCGGCGGCATGGAATCAAGCTGCTGCAGCCGGTTCATCAGCCGTTGCTGCTGAGGGGCGGGCAGACGACCGAAGCCGCGCTCCTGCCGTAGCGACTGCTGCTGCTCGAGCAGCGACTCGCCCTGGTGGTTCGCCAGCCAGGAGGGCAGGTGCTGGCCGGTCTGGGGGTTGGAGCGGTCGCCGGCCGGATGCGGTGGGTATGGTGCCCGCCCGCGGCTGTCAGGGTGCTGCTCCGGCGTCACGGGCGTTATGCCAGGCGGCGGATGCGCTGTGATCAGGGGACGCGGGGAGTGGCTGGGCGGCCCGCTCTGCATCCCGCTCCCGTAGGCCGGACGTGCCATGGAGGGCGAGCCGGAAGGGGGCCGTGACTGCGGCGCGGAGGGCGCGCGCGGTGCCGCGCCGGTATGCGGCGCCGATGCTGCCGGTGCCGATCCTGCCGGTGCCGATCCTGCCGGTGCCGGTGATGGCGAAGCGTGCATGGCTGGAGGAGTATGCCCCGGCGGGGGAGCATGCGTGGGAGCGGGACGAGGTGCCTGCTGCGGCTGCGCTGGAAGCGCCAAAAGAACCGCCGGCTGCAGCGCGAGCAAGCCTGCGAGGATCAAGCCCGATCGCACACTGCTGGTTGCAGAAGGGCAGCAGGCTGCCGCCGCTCGCAACCTCGCGCGCCTGCCCCCAGACATTGCCATGGTGTTCCTGAACCTCCCGTTTCCCGTGTAGGAGCAAACACCTCCGCGTCACCGTTTGCATCCGCAATTGCTCATAGATGCATCGAGTCATCGATCAGCAGATCGAGCGGTCAGTTGGCAGCGCCGCCGACGCCGTCTTCGTCGCTGTCCAGAACATTGAGCTGCTGAAAGACCTGCGCGTTGCCATCGAGCGATTGCAGGTCGCGCACCGTAGCCGATTCCTGCGCGGGCGGCACGTTGCCATGTTCCAGCCACGCGAAGGTACCACCGCCGATCGCCAGGATCGTCGCCAGTACACCCGCCATTACCGGGCGGAGGTGTAGGTTGCTGGAGAACAGCAATCGGGCGCGCAAGCGCTCCAGAAATCCTGCCGGTGCCGCCGATCTTTCCGCCCGCAGGCGCGCCCGCAGCTTGGTGTCGAAGAACGGCGACGGCTCAGGCGCTGCCCAACCGTCAAGCGCATGCACCGTCCTTTGCAGCTCTGCAAGTTCAGCCTGGCAGTCGGCGCACGCGTCCACATGCTGACGCTCTTCAGCCGACACGGATGCCGGATCGAGCAGCAGGTCCGCAAGCTGCGTTTCCATCCGTCGGCAGGTCCTCTTCTCAGTCATTCTGCGGGTCATTGCGATCGCTCCTTTCCGGCCCCCGGCCTGGTGTGTGCATCGGACGCGCGTTTCATTCTAAAACTCTTTCAAATCAAAACCCTTTCACTCTCTCCGCCGTTCGGATGCTATATGCGGCTGCTGGGGTCTTCCTCATACAAACTCCTTCAGCCGCTCGCGCAGCGTCTGATAGGCGCGAAACAGCAGGGACTTGGTCGCCGATTCGCTGAGCTTGAGGACCGCTCCGATCTCCTTGTAATCCATATCCTGGTACTTGTGCATCAGGACGGCCATGCGCTGGCGTTCCGGAAGCGCCATGACGTGCTGCCGGATCGCCTGCAACCGCTCATCCCGCAGCATGTGCTGCTCCACCGTCGGTGTGGCGTCGGCCACGTCCGGCGTAAGTCCGGTCTCCGCATCCGCCTGATCCAGATACACGGTGGATGCGCTGCGCTCCTGCTTCGTGTCCCGCGCATGATTCACGCCCAGGTTGGTGGCGATGCGGTAGAGCCAGGTGCTGAACTTCGCCTCCGCACGGTAGCTGGTCCGCGAGCGATAGACGCGGAGGAATACCTCCTGGGCCAACTCCTCGGCCACCGCCTGGTTATGCACCATCCGGAACATGAAGTGAACGATTGGGCGCCGATACTTCTCAATGAGCAGATCGAAACCCGAATCATCCCCTTCCCGCACGCGCAGCATGATCTCGGCATCGGAGAGATCCTTCCAGACCGATCCGGCGGTGGCAGCCGGCCGCGGCACGCTATTCTTCTGCCCGCTCCGGTCCAAACCCGCGCGATCAAGGGCTACGGTCGCCATATCTTCTGGAACCCGAGAATTCCCGGCAGGTTGCGCATTATCGTCGTCAAGGTTGATCAGGAATGGGTCGAGCCCAGGTGCGAGCGGATCTTGGGCGCTTTCGCCGCTGGGGCGCCGGTCCGCCTCACACGCCGTTGGCCCCGCGGAAACGTCCTCATCTTCGGCAGGCGCCCGGTTCGGGTCCGCGCCCGCACGCCTGCGCTTTGGATCCTCCGGCGTCATCCGAGAGCGATTGTATCGTCCCGCTGAACTGGAAGAACAATCCAGTATTCTGCTCGCGCTGCTGTCAGGGAGGGAGATTTGCGTTCATCCCACGAGGCGCCCCTGGTTAGGTGATCCGGATTGGTCCGGATTGGCGATCTGGGTTGCGGATGTTAGGATGAAATCCGTCACCATCGATTCCGTCCCTCTCGTTCGGGCGCTTAACTCAGCGGTAGAGTGCCACCTTCACACGGTGGAAGTCGTAGGTTCAAATCCTGCAGCGCCCACCATAGAATCAAGCATTTACAACGATTCCCGAATCTTCCGGGGCCAACAAGGGGCCAGTTAGCTCTCCGATGGCTTCTACGACCCTTGGCCTGAGCGGAGCGGACTGCCTGTCGGTTAAATGCCAGTCTTTCGATCCTGGTCGGCCAGCCTTCAAGGAGATGTTCGCGGCGGCATCACGGCGGGAGTTTGATCTGGTGCTCTTCTGGAGCCTCGACAGATTCAGCCGGGAAGGGGTGCTGGAGACGTTGCACCACCTCCAACGACTCACAAGCTACGGGATCAACTACCGGAGCTTCACAGAGGCTTATCTGGACTCCGTGGCATCTTCAGAGAGGCGGTCATAGGGATTCTGGCCACCATCGCCAAACAGGAGCGGGTGAGGCTCAGTGAGCGCACGGTAGCGGGGCTAGAGCGGGCCAGATCGCAGGGCAGGATCGGCGGTAGGCCGCGAGTGGGCTGTGACCTCGATCAACTGAAGAGTATGCACCAGCAAGGTCTCTCGCCGGCGAAGATCGCTGCACAGATGAAGCTATCGAAGACCACAGTAGCGCGACTCGTGGCTACGGCATGAGGACTGAGGGAATGACGAAGACGAAGACCACGAAGAAGGCTGTAGAGCCAGAGAAGCGCGTCGTCCAAACGGTCAAGCTGGGGCAAGACCTGTTTGTGAGGCTCAAGACTTACAGCGCAGTGACGCGGCAGAGCAATCAGCAGATACTTGAAACGGCTCTGGAGGAGTACCTGGATAGCAATGGCGGATGATGCTCTGGCACAAGATGAACGAGGACGTTGGACGGAAGGCGAACGACTGTTTGCCAGCTATCTTGATGAACATGGCGTCTCCTATCGATATGAGGCGCTTGAGGCGGCCAAGAAGCGACCGCCAGACTTCACGGTTGACCATCCATCGTGTGATCCGATTTTGTTTGAGGTCAAAGACATCTGCACGCCTCTGCCTACCAGTTCGTTCTTCGCCTATGACCCTTGCGCCCCCATAAGAACTCACATAGAGGCTGGCACGAAGAAGTTCCGGGAATACAGGGGGCGCGTATGCGTGCTGGTGCTCTATGGCGGCAATGGTTTCGTCAATCTCAGCAGGCCCGAGTCAATTCTGGGTGCCATGTACGGCGATATGGGATGGTCGATACCGTTCAGCCCTGAGTTGGGTCACTTCGATTCGTCGAAGATGGAACGGGAGTTCATCAAGGGCCGGGGCAAGATGGTCGGGAAAACTACCATCCGCAATACGCGGATTGCAGCGTTGCTCACTCTGCACAACTATGATTTAGCCACCTTGAGAAACAACCGATACATTCGGCTGGATGATGGGAGAGAACGGTCAGAGAGAGTCAGCGATCTCTTAGAGGAGAGAGTCTTCCATCCAGACGAGCACCACACCGGTATCACAGTCTGGGAAAATGCTCTCGCAGCTAATCGGCTTCCGCGAGACCTCTTCAAGGACGAGATGGATGACTGGTGGAGTGTGGACGGTGGCTACCAGAGTCACAGCTTTGTTGGGTCTAAGCTCAGGGAACTAGACTTTTAATGCCTGATTAGGTTTTCGTTGTGGCTGACGCGCAGCACCCAACGCAGTCCAACGGCGTCGGCAACAGCGCAGACCATGTATCCCACGGGTCTCCCCATCTGTTCTCCCCTGTGCCAGCACCCCATTCCTTATCATGAGTGTTACGATTAGTAACACATCGTAGGCCACCCTACGGTCCGCAACGCCAGTGGATAGCTTGCCTACACTGTGGCATACGTCGTCCCTCGCAGCACTCGCAAGGATGGTCTTACGAGGGGTTCTGGTCTGTCTTCCTTTCCCCGTATAGGAGACATTCTGAAGGGGGACGTTTATCCTGACGCGGGAGTGAGGACAGATGCCACTGAAGGATGCGGCTGAGATGGGACTGCTCGTGTTGTTGGCTGGGTTCATCTACACGGTGTACGCGTTGCATGACCTAATCAAACAGGTGGAGGGGCTTCGCCGTGACTACCGGAGGGTTCATCCCCTTAAGCAAGATGATCCGCTGTGAGATTTTCTGGAACGAAGGAGTGGGAGTATGGCAGAGACAGGCAAGCTGACAGTACAGGAGTGCCGGGAGATTCTGGGCAGAGAGAAACATGCGCGGTACTCGGGGGACTTCGTGCCTAGTTCGAGTATCGGTGGGATGAAGCGAATAGCATGTACGACCGCGCTCTGAAAGTACAACCCGGCCACGCACGGGCCCATATGTTTCGTGCCATGGCGTTGCTGTGCCAGGGGAACATCAAGGGAGCAAAAGCAGGCCTCCGCCGCTCTGCTGAACTGGACCCGCTTTCCGCCAGCGACTGTGCGCGGCTGGCTTACGTTCATTACGTAGAGGGAGACTATCCATCCGCCGCGGAGCATCTTCGGCGGTCTTTCGAACTGGATAGTAACTATCCTGAGGCGCGATTCTATGAAGGGCTGTTGCACTTCCAGCAGCAACACTACGCTGCGGTCATTCAGTATCTCTCGCCCTCGGTCTCACCAATGGATATCGGACTGGTTGCCGCCGCCCATGCCAGGGAAGGCAATGTTTCGCGAGCCCGGGAATGTATCGAGAGGCTGCATCAACTCGCGGCCCGGTTATACGTCACTCCCCTGGCGAAAGGTTTTGCCGCAATCGGGATGGGAGATTTCGATGTGGCATTTCAATGCCTGGATAAAGCGATCAATGACAAGACAAACTTCATAAATCTACTAGCGGTCGAGCCATTTTTTCATCCCCTCCGGGCTGACCGCAGGTTTGCCAAACTTCTGAAAAAGCTGAACCTGTCTCAGCAGCCGAGACCGTAAATCGACCGTAAGCTAACGAACGGCTTACGTGTCATTACTCCCCAGCGTATAGCGTTCGAGGCAACATCGCTTCATGAAACGAAGCACTCGAACCGCTTGTCTGGCCTTCACGTTAGGGACGCTGGCGTTGCTGGCGCGAGGCCAAGAACTCACACCTCGATCCGCCGTGCTCTCGGCTGCACAGCCGGCGGGACAACAGCCTAACCTTCCTGAGTTGACGCTCGAACAAGCGGTCGATCTAGCTGTTGCAAACAACAGCACTCTGAGGACTGCCAGCCTCGAGACGCAACGGGCCGCCGATGACCTGGCCGCGAACCGGACGCGACGATTTGCGAATACACAGATTGTGGGGCTCGGCGCCCAACTGGTCACGAAGCCATCGGTCACGTTTCCCGCCGGCTCTTTGGGGACGTTTACCGCGACTGGACCGATCCCGGGAACGGATCAGAACATCGAGATCCCACGAAAGCCGGCGGGCACCTTGAATGTCTCGGTTACCCAGCCGCTTTCGACGCAGTACCAGCTGCATCTGCAATTGAAAGCTCTTGCGCTGGGGCTGGAGGGTACGCGGCAGGACCAGGAGAAGACGCGCCAGGAGGTAGTGGACCAGGTGCGGCGCGCTTACTACTCCGTTATCGAGACGCAAAGTGTCTTGGATAGTCTTCAGGCGTCACTTCCTTACTACGAGGAATCACATCGGCTGGCGTTGGCGAACCGGGGCAAAGAGACGATCCTCGAATCGGATCTGCTGAACGCCGGCGCGCAACTGCTGAAGACACAGAATGCCATCAGCGATGCGATGGACAGAGTGGCATCGGTCTCTGAAAAGTTGAACGACCTGATGGGCCGTGACATCCACACGCAGTTCCGTGTGGCAGCGATCGACAACGCGGATGCCGATCTCGCGACCCCCGAAGCCATGGAAGCGCGTGCTCTTCAAGAGCGGCCGGACGTGAAGAAGGCAAAGCTCCAGGTCCAAGCAAGCCGATTACGATGCGCGGGCGAAGAAGGCAGAGTATATCCCCGAGCTCAGTCTGGCCTTCAGTTACTTCGGGACTGCGAACCTAGGGATTGTGCCCAGCAACATCGGGACCGTTGGTCTGTCGCTGAAGTGGGAACCGTGGGACTGGGGGCGCAGGCATCAGGAGTACGCGGCAAAGCGAGTGAAGGAAGAGCAAGCCAAGGTGGGAGTGAGTGCTACGGAACGCAGCGTTCTTCTGGAAGTGAGAAATGCGTGCCGCCAATTGGAGAACACCCGACGGCGACTGGCCTTGAGCGATGCAACCGAACGCTCGGCGCGGGAAAAGCTCAAGGAAGTTCAGGTGCAGGTGAAGCGCGAGGCGGCATTGAGCAGAGTTTTATTTGAAACGCAGTCGGACCTGGCTTCCGCCGACAGCCAGCAGCAGGAAGCTCTCGCTGCTTTCTGGAAGGCCAGAGCCGATTTAAAAAAGGCGATTGGAGAAGAGTGATGCGAGTGATATTGGGAATTTTGAGTGTTGCCGCACTTTACGTTGTCACGGGTTGCGGGGCAAAGGTGCAGAAGGCAGGCCAGGAGCCCGTTCCGGTTCAGGCAGAGACCGTAACCATGCAGCAAGTCCAGCCGAGCTGGAGCTACTCTGGCGAGATTCGTCCGGACACAGAAGTTCAGCTGGCCTTCAAGGAGCCCGGTTATATCGCCGCTCTGTATAAAGTGAAGGGCGGCGATGGACGAATGCGTGATGTGCAGGTGGGCGACGAAATACCTGCAAGCGCGGTGCTGGTGCACTTGCGCAGTTCCGATTACGAAGCCTCCTTCAACTCAGCGGTGGGCCAGCAGCACGCGATGCAGGGTGCGCTCGAGGTTTCGCAAGCGGAACTGGATCGGACGAAGGCCAATCAAGTCAAGGCGGACCTTGACTTCGACCGCGCGCAGGCGCTGTACGCCGCGAAGGCTATGACTCGCCCGGATTACGACGCGGCCGTGGAGCAGCACACAGCGGCGACCGCCAATGTGGAAGCCGCCATCCGTCAGATCGAAGCGCGACAGGGCCAGGTGAACGCAGCGCTGGAGCAGGCTGCGTCCGCGCGAATCAACCTTGGCGATACCAGACTGGCTGCTCCCATGCCCGGGGTAATCGTCGAGAAGAATGTGGAAATAGGCAGCCTGGTTGCTGCCGGAACGGCCGCATTCAAGCTCGATGATACCCGCGTTGTGAAGGTGAACTTCGGAGTTCCCGACAACATGCTGGGGTACCTCAAGCTCGGAGCAGAGGTGCCTGTGCGACTTGAGGCCTTACGGGACCGGACGCTCACAGGCCGGATTACGGAGATCGCCGCTTCCGCCAATCGTGAATCCCGCGTCTTCAACATCGAAGTCACCCTGCCGAACCGGGACCGTTCGCTCAAGGTGGGCATGATCGCCAATATCCGCATTGAACGCGGCGATGCGCAGACCGTGCCTGTAGTCCCGATGACTGCCTTGATGACGGCGGAATCGGGCTCGACTAACTACTCGGTTTTCACCGTGAAAGAGCTAGACGGGAAGCAGTTTGCGCAATTGAAGAGCGTGAGAATTGGCGAAACCTTCGGCAAGTCGGTCGTCATTGACGAAGGCCTCACGCCAGGAGAACGAATCATCGTCAACCGCACTAACCAACTCAGCGATGGAAGCCCGATCCGGGTGGGCAACTAGGAGGCCCAGCAATGGCACACAAACACAACGACCCGTCCGCGGACAAGAAACAAAATCTCGCACGCTTTTTCATTGAGCAGCAGCACGTCGCCTGGGTCTGTCTCGCAGTGGCCCTGCTCTGGGGCATCTACGGGCTCCTCAAAATGCCGCAGCGAAAAGATCCGGACATTCCTGTGCGCCAGGCAATGGTCATCGTGCCATGGCAGGGAACATCCGCCGATCAGGTAGAGCAATTGGTGACCCGCAAGATCGAGCAGGCCATTTCTACAAATCAATGGGCGACGGAGATCAAGAGTGCTTCCAGAACCGGCTCGGCGATGGTTCAGTTTGAACTGGCGGAAAAAGGCAAGTACGACCGGGACAAAGAACTGGACGATATCAAGATCCGGCTGGACGCTATTCACGACCTTCCGCAGGGCGCCGGGCCGATTCTGTACATCAAGGACTTTGGGGACACGTCCGCATTGATGCTTACGGTAGCGAGTCCGCCGGCCGACCCAGCGCAGGTGGCATGGATGAGCAAGCTGGTTGAGGCGCAGATTCGGCAACTTCGGAGTGGTCTGGCTGGGAACACTCAAGCACGGCGTGCCATCGTAGTCGTTCTCCCGAAGTCCATTGACAGTGCCGAAGGAGAGCGCAAGCTGTCCCTGGTAGCCCAGGACATGGCAACCCAGCATCTTTGCTCCGATGTGCGGATGTTTTCGGGAGCAGGATTCACGGGAGTGGATCTAGCTACAAATCTCAGCACACCCGACCTGCAATCGGCATTGAAAAAGTTTGCGACGCAGAACCTGCAAACTGATGAGTTTCATCCTGATGCATGGAAGCCTGCGATCATCGACGACCCCTCAACTACCACCGCAGCGCTTCAGGCCGTAGCGGGTGATAAATCACCTATCGCGATCTGGACGACTTTACCGATACGATTCACCGCAGCCTCAAAACGCTCCCGATCGTAGCGAAGGCGGAACGCTCCGGCGTCCTGAGCGAGAACGTATTTCTGAATTTCTCGCAGGAGCGCCTGGCGCAGTACAAGATCAAACCGTCGGACATTCCCGACATTCCGGCAGCCCGGAATCTTCCGGACAGCGGTCAAACGCTCAATGCGCACGGACGCACCGTTAACGTCAGCACAACAGGCGAGTTCAAGAGCGTCGACGATCTGCGGAATGTGATCATCGGGGCGTCGCCGAACGGAACACCGCTCTACTTGCGTGATCTGGTAGAGATCGAAAGAGGATACGATAATCCGCCTTCGTTCATGAACCGGTACATTCGCCGCGACGAGAACGGCAAGTGGATCGCAACGCGCGCGATTACGCTCTCGGTACAGATGAGAAAGGGGGAACAGATCAGCTCTTTCGGCAGACAGGTGGACGTAAATCTCGATAGCGTCAGGAAATCATTGCCGGCTGGCCTGGTTCTGGCCAGGACCTCAGACCAGCCCCTGCAAGTACACGACAGCATCGAGCTCTTCAGCCACAGCCTGATCGAAGCGTTGGTACTGGTGGTGGTTGTGGCCCTGATTGGCTTCTGGAGCTGGCGGACGGCCATGCTGATTGCGGTCTCGATACCGATCACGCTCGCCATCACGTTCGGGATCATCAACACCCTCGGAATCGACCTGCAACAGGTTTCGATCGCTTCGCTGATTATCGCCCTGGGGTTACTGGTAGACGTGCCGGTGGTGTCAGGCGACGCGATTGTGCGCGAACTGGGCGCAGGTCAGCCGAGGTCCACCGCGGCCTGGCTGGGGCCGACGAAATTGTTCAAGACGATGGCGTTTGCCACCGTCACCAATATCGTCTCGTATCTTCCCTTTCTCATGTCGCCCGGCGATACAGGCAAGTTCCTCTACAGCCTGCCCGTTGTTATCAGTTGTTCGCTCCTGGCTGCCCTTCTAGTCTCCATGACCTTCCTGCCGCTTATCAGCTCGTATCTCCTGCGAAGCAAGGTCGAGACTCCTATCGAGGAAAGGCGGCAGCGTGGATTCACGGGTTGGTATTTCCGTACGGCAAAGAAGGCCATTCAACACAGGAAGCTTTGCCTCGCAGCCTCGCTCCTTCTGCTGATCGCGGGCGGGATCGTGTTCTCTACGCTGAAGCCGCAGTTCTTTCCCAAGGACCTCCAATACTTCTCTTACATGGACGTGTGGCTGCCTGAAGACTCTCCTGCAAGCGCGACCAGCGCAGTCGCTCAGCAGGTTGAAACGATCACCCGCCGGGTCGCGGAGCAGTACGGTAAGAGCCATCTGGAGCACGGACACCCGAAGGATGTTTTGCAATCGATGACGACGTTTGTGGGCGGAGGCGGTCCCCGTTTCTGGAGCAGCGCTACACCTGAGGACAGACAAACCAATTACGCTCAGGTGATCCTGCGAACCAAAGACAATCACGATACCACCCCTCTTCTAGGCCTCTTGCAGCCGGAATTGAACAGGCAGATTCCTGGGGCAATCATCGATACGCGGACCCTCGAAACAGGCAAGCCGGTTGGAATACCGGTTCAGGTGAGAATTTCCGGTGAAGACCTGCCGCGCCTCAGAGCGGAAGCCGACAAGCTGAAGCAAATCTTTCGCGGCATCCCGGTCGCGGCCAGAGTTCGAGACGACTGGGGCGATCCGAGTGTGAGAGAAGTCGTGCGCGTCGATGTGGACCGGGGGAATATGGCGCATGTCACAAACGCAGATGTTTCCGATTCGATCGATGCGGCTCTTCATGGCGTTTCAGCCGGCGTGTTGAAAGATGGCGACAAGCAAATTCCGATCACTGGGCGCATGCGAATGGAAGAGCGAGCCCAGCTCTCCGATCTGCGCAATCTATATGTCTTCTCGCGGCAGGACGCCCCTCCAGTTCCTTTTGATCAGGTGGCGACTGTTTCTCTGGAACCGGTAACATCGAAAACCAAACGCTTTGATCAGTACCGAACGATCACAGTGCAGTGCTGGCCTGCTGAGGGTCACTTACCTTCGGAAGTCATCTCGGCAGCCATGCCAAAGCTGAAAGAGTTCCAGAAGCAGCTGCCAGCCGGATTTATCTTCCGCTTTGCAGGCGAGCAAAAGGAGCAGGTCAGCGGCTTCGGTGACCTCACTATTTATCTGGCCCTGCTCGCGCAGTTCAAGCATGCCTTCAAGCCACTGATCGTCTTCGCGGCCATTCCTTATGGCGTTGCCGGGGCTATCTTCGCTCTTGCCATCATGAGACAGCCATTCGGATTCATGGCGTTCCTTGGAATCATCAGTCTCATCGGGGTGATTGTCAGCCACATCATCGTGTTGTTTGAGTTTATCGAGGAGCGAAGAGAGGCTGGCGAGGACTTGGAGTTGGCCTTGATCGATGCGGGCATCCTTCGTTTGCGGCCGGTCATGATCACGGTCGCGGCCACGGTGACTGCGCTATTTCCGTTGGCTGCACACGGTGGCCCGCTTTGGGAGCCCCTTTGCTATGCACAGATCGGTGGCCTGACGATCGCCACCTTCGTGACGCTCGGCCTGGTTCCAGTCCTTTACTCGTTCGTCGTGTTGGACCTGAAGCTGATCCGGTGGGAAAACGAGGAACACACCGGTTCTTCTATCCCGGAGACGCCTGCTCAGGTGCATGCAATATCCGAGGTACAAGCGTGATGGATATGAATATTGGACAGTTGATTCGATACACGACGTTGTTCTCGCTGGTGGTGGGAGGCCTCGGTCTGGTTGTCGCGGTCGTGGCTCACCGCACTCAGGTGAAGACGCAGATCTTCCTGGCACTCTATGCTCACTATGACGAACTGCTGAAGAACTCGTCGGCGCAACTCTGGCTCAGCGTGCCGCCAGGCGCGGAGCTCCCTGAGCGCACAGAGGATGTAGTCATCTCAATGATGCGATTCTGCACCCTGGTTTCATTAACCTACCTTATGTTTCGGGAGCACCGCATACCGAAGCGAATGTGGGAGTTGATGCTGCGCTCCGCTGAACGCAGATTCCGGAGTCCATTATCTGTGCGTGAATGGGCGCATCTGAGGGAGGAGTTTGAGCCGTTCCCGGAGTTCGTCAGCCTCGTTACTTCAGTGCACCGGATGCCGACCGGCGTGTGAGCCCTCGGCATGGCGGCCCGGCGCTACGGACATGGCCTCTTTCCCCTAGAATGCTCCTTCACTTCATACGCGTCGTTACGACAAGCCGTTAAACGGGATTTAACGACGGTATCCCGCATTGAGACGAACACAAGGTTCAGCCTCGGGAGCCTGCGGCACCACCATGTGCCAGGTACACACGGGAAGCCGGCTTATGAAGAGTAATTTGATTGCTCCCGGATCACGGCAGGCGAGTTACTTCCCAGCAGCCGACATATCGGTACGCTGGGTCGACTATAGCTCGCGCAGGGCCAACGCAATTGGGCGGCTCGCCGCCCGGATGGCTGGCGGGAGCCCGCCGATGATGCCCATACACAAAGCGAAAATAATGCCGCCGACGAGGAGTCCCGGCGTGATGCGGAAGGCGAACGCCAGATGAGAGAATGTCTGCCAGTTCATAGCTCCGGTGGTGAGGCCGTTTAACGGCAGGACGACGAGACATCCGAGAACGCCACCGATAAAAGAAACAAGCAGCGCTTCGATCAAGAACGAGAAGACAACTGCCGCACCGCCAAACCCAAGAGCGCGCATGGTCGCGATTTCGCGGGAGCGCTCGGTAACTGCGGAGTACATCGTGTTGAGAGCGCCAAAGATGGCGCCAATCGCCATGACACCCGCGACGAGTCCGCCGAGCACGGTAATGAGCGTAGTCATGGCTCTTGATTGCTTGGCATAGTAGTCGATTTCCCGGCTCACCTGAACGTTCAAGCGCGGATCCGATGTCACCGAGTCCTTAAACTGTTGCAATGCTTCGGGAGAAGTCAGATGCACGGTGATCGACTGAAAGAAATTAGTTGGCCGCTTGTAGACATCATCGAGCACGCGCGCATCGCTCCACACTTCGGAATCAAAGGCGCTGCCGCCCGCATCGAAGACGCCCACGACGGTCCAATTCCCGCCGCCAAATCGGACGGTGTTGTTAAGGTTCAAACCGGTGTAGGTGTGCGACGCATTGCGCCCCACGATCAACTCGGAGAGGCCCGGCCGGAACATGCGGCCCTCAATGATCTTTACATTCTTTCGGATGGTGAGCACATTCGCGGAAACTCCGCGCACTTGCGCGTTCGCATTGGTGCCGGTCGAGCGTAAAGGAAACGGGGCGACCGCGACCACTTCGGAAGTAACGAGGGGACCGGTAGAATTACGTGCGACGCCTGGAGCATCCTGAATGATCTTCACGACGTTGAGGTCGACGCCGCTCATCATCTCTGAGGTTGCGCCTGCGCGCATGACGATCGCGTTATCTTCCGAGCCGGATGACACAAGCGTCGCCCGGAACCCTCTCGCGAGCGAGAGCATGGCGACGAAGACACCGACTGTCCCGGCGATTCCAACGACGGCGACGATTGCCGAAGTCCAGCGGGCCCTCACACTCCTGAGGTTGTAGACGACAGGAATAGCCATTTCAGACCCTCCGCAAAGCGTCGACGACGCGCATGCGCATGGCGCCAATGCCGGGAAGCAGCCCGCTGGCAGCCCCGATGATGAGCGCGAATACCAGACCCGACGCCAGAGTGGTATAGGAAAGGATCAGTGCCGGCAGCAAACCATTCAGTGCTGTGGCTATGACAGGCACTGCGAAGATGGCGAGCGCCAGACCGATGAGTCCGCCGAAGAGGGCAATGAGGAGCGCTTCGGAAAGAACGAAGAAGAGCACCGAACGATCGGTGAAGCCGATGGCCTTGAGAACGGCGAGTTCAGCCGTCCGCTCGCGAACCGAAATGGCCATGGTATTCCCCGTAACAAGGAGAAGCGTGAAAAATACTACGGCGCCGATGCTCAAGATCAGGAATTCGATGTTGCCGAATTGCTTGACCCAGCCGGCCGCGAATGCGGACTCCGTCTCCGTCTTCGTCTCGTAAGGAGAGTTGGCGAACATATCGTCGATGGCCTTGGCTACACGAGGGGCGTCGTCCGGGCGATCCAGTTTGAGGACGTACCAGCCGGCATTTCCTTTGAAGCTTTGCGGCATTCGCTCTTCGAAATAGTCCCATTGAAACCAGAACTGGCTTTCATCATCCTGAGGCCGCTTCCCGTGGTAGATCCCATCGATGTTGAAATCCCATGTGGAAGCCCCGCCGAAGAGGGCATTCTTGATCGGGATGCGGTCGCCAATCTTCCAGCCAAAACGCTTCGCAAGGCCCGCGCCTGCAATTGCGCCCTGGCGGTCCTTGATGAAGTTGGTCCACTGGTCATCGGGAACGATGAGTTCCGGGATGACCTGGCGCTGATTCTCAACATCAATCACGAATTGCGGAAAGAAGTTCTTCTCGTCCTGGTACACGCCGCCAAACCAGTTGTTGTGGGTAATTGCCTTGACTCCGGGGATCCGCAGAATCTTGTCCCGATAGGAAAGCGGCAGCGGTTGAATGATCGACACGCGGTTGATGATGACCAGGCGGTCGGCTCCGGCGACATCCGCGCCCCGGCCAAAGGCATCCTTGACGACCGCGAGGAAGGCGAAGAGGAACAACGCCACCGCGAACGAACCTATGGTGAGTAAGAGGCGGATCTTCTTGCGGAAAAGATTCGCGAAGATCAAGTGGCTGAATTTCATACCATGTCTCCCGCGGCAATGCCCTGCCGTTCGCCCGACTCCACCAGGACTCCTTTCTCCAGATGAAGCGTGATATCCGCACGCCGCGCTACGACCGGATCGTGCGTCACCATTAACACCGTTTTGCCAAACTCCTTTACCAGGCGATAGATGAGTTCCATGATTTCATCTGCGCTCTTGCGGTCCAGGTCACCGGTGGGTTCGTCGCAGAGCAGGAAGGTGGGATCGGAAACGATCGCCCGGGCGATGGCCACGCGTTGCTCCTGCCCGCCGGAAAGCTGCCGTGGATAATGATTCATGCGGTCGTTAAGCCCCACGACGCCGAGCGCAGTTTCGATATGCTTGCGCCGCTCCGTTTTCGAGAGCTTGGTAAGAATGAGGGGCAGCTCGACATTCTGAAACGCGGTGAGCACGGGAATGAGGTTATACATCTGGAAGATGAAGCCCACGTGCCGCGCGCGCCACTGCGTCAATTTACTGGCGGACATGTGGGTGATCTCATCGCCGTCGACCGTAATGCTGCCGGCCGATGGCACGTCCAGACCACCGAGAAGGTTGAGCAGCGTAGTCTTGCCGGAGCCGCTGGGTCCCATAAAGGCGACGAAGTCGCCTTTGTCTACGTCGAGGTTAAGACCCTGCAGTACCTGGATCTGTTCACCGCCGCGGCGGTAGGTCTTGTTCAAACCGCGAACCTTGATGAGGCTGGAAGAATCGGGACGACCATCAACTCGAATCATCTGCAACTCCTATTGCCTGATTTCGACCTTGTCACCATCATGCAAACTCTCGGGCCCTTTGATCACTAGCGGGTCGCCGGGGGACACGCCTGCCAACACCGCCACATCTGTGCCCCGGTCCCTCCC
>JBPCNO010000116.1:0-8638 GCA_051001135.1 Acidobacteriaceae bacterium | reverse complement strand
GGATGGAGCTGTCGCAGACTGCGACGGAGCCGCCGGCACTGCCGCGGCAACCGGCGACGGCGGAGCGGCTACGGGTGCGGCGGCAACCGGACGCGCGCTGGCCGGCGCTTCCGTTGCCTGAGGCGCTGCGCTGGTTCCCTGGACCGATGCCGGCGCAGGCGTGGCGACGGGCGCGGCGGCCACTGGCGGTCGAGCCGCGGGCCTGCGCTGCTCCCGCTCTGCCTCTTCCTTGCGCTGCTGGATGGCGCGCATTACGTCGCCGGGTTTGGACACCTGCGACCAGTCGATGCGTGGCGCCGACCCTTCCTGTTTGGTGGACGTGCTGCCGCCGTTGCGGCTGCTGCCGCGACGGAAGTACCCGCGCACGCGCTCCGCTTCATCCCCTTCGAGAGAGCTGGAGTGCGTCTTGACGCCGCCGACACCTACCTCGCTCAGCGAGTCGAGGATAGCCTTGCTTTTTACTTCCAGCTCTCGTGCTAGATCGTTGATTCGTACTTTACTCATCCGCCCCTTTTATGGCACTGCGCCTTCCGCCCTTAGTTCTTCATAGCAACCTCATGGCTTTGTAGGTTCATGCCTGCCCAACTCTATTATCGCCCGAATCCATGAAAAATGCGCTGCGCATGTGGCACGATGCGGCGCAGCCCCACTTTTCATTGTTTTTTGTTTTTCGATGATGCTTTTGCGTTTATCGAGTACGCCCTGCCGTAGACGTCCGTCCATGCAGCCTCGACTGCACGGCTGCATGGACAGGAAGATCGGCCTACACGCCCTCGTCGTCTTCCTGCAACTTGGCGTCCGGAAGAACGTTGTCCTCTTCCGACTCGCCGTAGGGCAGCCGTTGATCCTGCGGATTGTTCTCCCGCAGCTTCTCGCTGGTATCGTCGCGACCCGCATCCTGCGGCAGCACGCCCACGTCACCGACCTCTTTGCCGGACTCGGTCAGCTCTTCCATCCGCTCGTACGCCACCTCGTCCACGATCCGTCCAGACCCGTCGCGCTGGTCGGGAATATCGCGCGGCTCGTCGCTATCGTCCACCGCCAGCGCGTCGATCTCCTCGCCTAACTGGGCGTCCGCGATGCTCCGCTGTTTATTGAGCTCGGCATCGTCTTCATTCGCTTCAATGGAAGCCAGGTCGGCACGGTTGGGCTCGCGGTTCTTGTCGGCGATCGCGAGATCGTCCTGCTCCAGTGCGTCCGCCTCCACCACGTCGTCTCCTCCAGGCCTCTGGTTCACGAGTTCCTGTTCCGTTGCATGTTGCGTGGGGCTGTCTTCCAGCCGCTGCTCGTCTGCCATGGTCGTTTCTCCTGACGCCACTGCAGAGTCAGATGCGGCAGCTTCGCCCTCCGCCTCAACGGCGGCCGGACGCTCCTCCCCGGGCTCGTACTGGCCGAAGTAGTGGCGGACCGCGGTAGAAATCTTCTCGAGCGTCCGGTCGCCGATGCCGGGAACCTCTTCCAGTTGCTCGGGCGTCATGTCGGCCAGCGACTCGACGGTGGTGATGCCGGCGGCGACCAGCTTCTGAATGATGGCCTCGCCCAGTTCCGTCACCTGCTCAATGGGCGTGGAAGGGCCGCCGCTGAGCGCCTGCATCTGCTGCTCGACCTCCTGCCGCTTCTCTTCCTCGCTCTTGATGTCGATCTTCCAGCCCAGCAGTTTGGCCGCGAGGCGGACGTTCTGGCCCTTCTTGCCGATGGCCAGCGAAAGCTGCGAGTCATCGACGATGACTTCGATCTGCTTGTCGCTCAGGTCGGCGATGGTGACGCGGCTGACCTTGGCCGGCTGCAGCGCCTTCTCCGCGAAGGTGGTGATCTCTTCGGAGAACTCGATGATGTCGATCTTCTCTCCGCGCAGTTCGCGGATGATGGACTGCACGCGCATGCCCTTCATGCCCACGCAGGCGCCGACCGGATCGACATCCTTATCGCGCGACTGCACCGCGATCTTGGTGCGCTCCCCGGCCTCGCGCGCGATCGCACGCACGCTGACGGTACCGTCGTAGATCTCCGGCACTTCGCTCTGAAAGAGGTTCTGCACCAGCTCCGGCACCGCGCGGGAGACGATGACCTGAGGCCCCTTGGCGGCGCGGTCCACCCGCAGCAGCACCACGCGCACGCGCTCCCCGATGGAGAACTGCTCCAGGCGCGACTGCTCGCGGCGCGGCATCTTGGCCTCGGTCTTGCCGATGTCGAAGATCACGTCCTGCATCTCGACCCGCTTCACCATCGCGGTCATCACTTCGCCGATCCGATGGTTGTATTCGTTGAAGACCGTATCGCGCTCCGCCTCGCGCACCTTCTGAAAGATGACCTGCTTGGCCATCTGCGCGGCGATGCGGCCCAGCACGTCCGTCGGCTTGTAGTAGCGGATCTCGCCGCCCACCTCGACCTCCGGCGCCAGCTCCCGCGCCTCTTCGAGCGCAATCTGGTTCAGGTCGTCTTCGATCTCGTCGTCCGTCTCGACCACGGTCTTGTAGACATAGGCGCGGATCTCGCCGGTCTCCTTGTCGAGTTCGGCGCGCATGTTTTCCTGCGTCTTGTAGTACTTGCGGGTCGCAAGCGCAATCGCGTCTTCCACCGCCGTGACTACGATGTTTGGGTCGATCCCCTTGTCGTGGCTCAATGCCTCGATACTCTGGTAAAGCTGACTCGCCATCGTGTATCTCTCTCTTATGTAGAAGCATGGGCAGCGCGTTGCGCCACCGGAATCCTGTCTGTGTCCCGGCCCGTTAGATCTCGGGAACCAGGTTGGCTTTCTCTATGTTGTCGATCTCGATCTCGATCGTCTTCGGTTTCTCGGCTGCGGCGCTCTTTCTGCCCTTGCCCTTCTGCTTGACCGCCGAGAGATCGAGCACTATCTTGCCGTCCTTGGCGCTCTCGATGCGTCCTTGCCAGAAGCGGTTTGCGGCCACTGGCTGAAACGTCTGCAGCTTGACCAGGCTGCCGCGGAAGCGGGTATAGTCCGCCGCCCTCTCCAGTGCGCGATCGAGGCCCGGCGATGAGACTTCGAGCGTGTACTCCGCCCCCGGCACCAGGTCTTCGACATCGATGACCATGCCGAAGTCGCGGCTGAAATTCTCGCAATCCTCGTGCGTGAGCCCGGAAAGCTGCTCGACGTTCAAGCTGCCGTTCACCAGCGCGATGGGCAGGTCAGAGTCCTCCGGGTGCTCCGCCGCGGCCCTGGCTTCGGCGGCCATCCGGGCGCGTCCTTCAGCATTCTTCTCCAGGAACACGCGCAATGCGCGATGCTTGGAGCCGCCGGAAAACTCGACATCCACGACCTCCAGGCCAAAGGAGGTGGCGATACGCTCCGCCGTCTGCCGAATTTTGTCGAGTTCCACCGCCATAGATTGTTCTGCCTGCGACCGGCGCCGGCCTGCGCGCCGAATTTGCCGCAAATAAAAAGTGGGCTCTCGCCCACTCATCTCTTCCGCCCGGTGCACACGCGGCGCGGAACAAACTCGTCTGTTGTTAGAATAGCGCCCAAACGTGCCTTTTGCAAGGTGCGCCCCGTGCCCTCCACAGGAGGGCAGCGTACAGGCAAGGTCCGCTTATGAGTACACCGTCAGGCACGTCCTCGAGCACACAGCAGGCCGATCTCCGGAGTGAGTGGATCGTCACACCAGCAAAGGTGACTACGCTCGTGAGAAGCATCGTTCGTGAGGCAGATCCCGCCAAAATAGTCGCTTTTGGATCGCGGGCACGCGGAACAGCGAGGCGAGACAGCGACTTGGATCTAGCGGTCATTCTCGATGCTATCGACACGACCGCCCCAAACCCGGTGATGAGACATCGTTTCGAACATGTGAGCATGCCTTACGATCTGATCGTTACCAGCCGGGCACATCACGAACTCCTTCGAAATTCGCGAAACAGCGTGCACTACCATATCGCTCACGAGGGAGTCGTTCTCTATGACCGGGACACCGGATTCGCAGACAGCAGTGCTGTTGAAAAAGTCGGCTGAGGATCTGCGGCGCTTGACGCAGAAACGGTTCCGCTCAGGATGACAGTAGCTGTAGATGGAGACAGTACTTGGAGACAGTACTTCACGCTGAGCTTGAAATTGCCTATCTCGCCGCCGGCTTCTTCCAATCCACACCGGGATGCGCGATCGCGTACATCTCGGCGCCGATCTGGTCGAAGAGAGCGTTCTTGTCTTCGCCGGCTTTGTAGAGATCGAAGTGCGTGCGATCAGGGATGTAGGTGAAGTGCGGATCGCCGCCGAGCTGCTTCAGCACTGCCTCAAAATCGTGCGCCGAGCCATCCAGGTAAAACGTATCCGCCGTGCCGACAAATAGGTGGATGCGCCCCTTCAGGTCCGTCCCTCGCTGCGTCCAGTTCTGCTGCACGATGTGCGCGAGATCGTAGTGGTCGCGCCAGTACGTGGCGACCTGCGGATTCACATCGCCGGTCACCCGATCGAACATCGGCTCCGGCGCGCCGCTCGGCCCCTTGGGCGAGAAGACCCATTCGAACGAGGCGACCTGGCCGCCATAGGGCCCGAGCACCTGCTCCAGTCGGGAGAACTGCTCGAAGGTGGCCAGCACCTTGCCATTCTGCCGCATGATGGGCCAGGGAGAGCCGTCCGGCTTGCGGTACATGTTGGCGTGCGGCGCGTAGAGATCGGGCCCGGTGAAGTCGTGGAAGTCGCTGGGGTCGGGCGAGGTTGACCAGGTGCCGCCGAAGACCTGCGGATAGTTCACCTCAAGCTGCAGCGTGGCCCAGCCGCCGCTGGAGTGGCCGTTGAGAAAGCGCGCATCGCGACGCGGATCCATGCGGTACTTCTTCTCGAGCTCGGGGATGAACTCAGTAGTAAGCGCGGCCCCCCACGGGCCGTTGTTTACGGAGTCCGCAAACTCGTGCGTGCCCTGCGGAACGGACTCGTCCAGCATCACCCAGATCATGGGCGGCATGGTGCCCGCCTCCATACGCTTGCGCAGCATCATGCCTTCAAAGAGCGCGTAGTCCAGATTGCCGCCGAAGCCGTGCGTCCAGTATGCGGTCGCGTATTTCGTCTGCGGCTGCTGTGCATAGCCCGGAGGCAGAATGACCCAGGCCGCGACCTTGGTCGGCTTGCCCCAGAAGGCGGTGAGCGCCGGACTGACGAACTCCTGCCGCTCGGCCACGCCGGGCTTGGCGTCCGCCAGCACTTTGAGAAAAGCGGCGTAGCGGGGATTCTGCGGCGCATGCTCATCGAGCACCAGCGTGGGTTCGCTGGCGGCGGATGCTGGTGCGGCGGGGCTCCACGCGGACAATGTGATCACCGGACTGATCCAGTCCTTGTCGCTGCGCCCACTGTAATTGTAGGAGTGGTCCACATCGAGAACGGCTTGTGCTTCGTAATTGCCGGCGGGCAGCGTGGCAAAAGGCTTGGGAAAGGCGACCTCGTCCGCATCGACTTCGATGGACGAACCGGGCGCCAGATCATGGATCTCCCGGGCCGCAACAGACGTGCCCTCGGGATGAAACTCCTGCGCTTCCACTTCCTTGTCGCCAGAACCCTGCTTCATGAAGATCAACAGACGGCCGCTCACCGGCTGGGGAATGGATTTCGCAAGCTGCACGTGAAAGAAGACGTGGTGTGGGGGGTCGGTGGGCGCGGTCGGGGCGGAGAGCGTGGCTGAGAGAAGTAAGCTGGCTGCTAACAATCCGGAATATATCTGGAGCTTGGGAAAACAGTTGCGCCCGCACAGGAAGGGTGAGTCTTGCCGCCACGCCATGGATGTCGCCTTTCTCTTCAAGCCCCGGTTGACCGGAGCTGTTATTGCCCGCGACTACCATACAGCATCGTTTGCTGCTCCATCTCTGGTTTGACGACGATGTCTCCAATGGTGACGTGAAGCCGCAAACGATACGGCCCCTCGCCCGTCTGTTTGCTGGCCGACTTACCCAGGAATCCCGAAGGCGACAGATCGAAGACATGGTCGGTCAGGTCGCCGATCCCGACCGACGCGTGAATGGAGTGATAGGACTTCGCATCCACACCGCCCACGTCCAGATCGCCGATGCCGACCTTGAGGTCTTTATCGCCGGCAATACCCTCGACGCGCAGATCGCCGACATCGAGCTCAGTCTTGAGATTCGTGGCGGGAGGCACGAAGAGCGTGACATCGCCGCCGTGATCGCCGTGCTTCGGCATGTTCAGCACGATCTTGCCCTGTGTTCCGGAGACGGAAAACTCCCGAATCCAGGAAGGCGCTCTCTCGACATCATCGAAATGCTTCACCGTCAGCACCAGGCGCAGCCTGCCGCCCTTCTCCGCCGGCAGTATGCGCACATCGCCGACGTTGACCTCAAGCGTAAGATTGGCGCCGCTGTTCAGGTCCGCCTCGCGCACCAGCGGTTGCGGCCGCAAAATTTCCAGCTTCTTGCGCGTAGCCGGTTGGTTGCGGGGAGCAGCTTGAGCGGAGGCCACGCCGGCGATGCTCAACAGGCAGAGCAGCAGGGGCGCCGCTTTCGTCGTTCTCTTGAACTTCTTCGCGGAATGCAGTGTGCCAAGCATGGTTCGGTCCTCTCTAATCTTCCGCCGGTTCAAGGTCGATTGAGCCTGCGCCTACGTTGATCTCAAGGCGACCCTTGCCCTCGCCCTCCATGTCCTTGCTGATCACGAAGTGCGAACTGCCTCCGCCGGAGCGATGATCGTGGAAGCTGCCCATGCCGACGTTCGCTTCGAGCGCGGAATAATTGTGGTCGCCTGCCAGATAGATCGTGGCATTGCCATAGCCCAGGTTCAGCTCGCGATCCCCCGCGATGCCATCGCCGTGGAGTACGACCTTGCCCGCGCCGACGTTGATCTCGCTGTGCAGATCGTCGCTCGAGGGCACGCGCAGCGTCACCTCTGCGTGCACGCTCTTGGGCGTGCGCAGGTCAATGACGGCTTTGTCGCTGTCTACATCGACAGCGTGCACATAGCTGCTGACGGGCTGGGAGCCGGAAGACTCGAGCGTGACCTCGAGCTCAAGCTTGCCGGATGCCGGAGCACGCACCACGCGCAGCTCACCCGCGCAGAGGTTCACTTCAAAATGCCCTCGCCCGTCAAAGGCGCGTTCCAGCGAGAGATGCGTCTTGTTGGCAACATCTCCGGGCTGCGCTTGGTAGGTGGAGGGTCCATGGGAGCCGCTGCACTCGGAGGTATCCGCGTGTGCGCGCACGTTCGTGGAAGAGATGAGAGCAACTACGATGAGCAGCAACCAGACGCTTCGCTTGATGGGCATCGTTCTCCCGCTGACTGGTACGAAGATGCCTACGCAGAAGCGGGGAGACCGGTTCCAGCCGGAGACTACTTTCTTCAAAAATTTGCTAGCGGGCAACGCGCCACGGGCGACGCCACTGGGACAAAGATCGGCGCGGGCCGACACTTTCTGCTCGGCTGCGTGTTTCTGGATATACATGCATTCGCCGTCGGGGTCGCTGAGCGAACGGTGCGCGGCGATCCTCAACCGGGTAGATAGTCGGAGTTGTAAGGGCTCTGATCCTGAGGGCACGTTGAAGCAGGAAATACGTCGGAGGGACTATGAAAGCAAAGGCAATCGTACTCACGCTGGCAGCCGGAATCATAACTCTAGGATGGGGAGCGCCGGGCGTATTGGCACAGGGACCACCGCCGGGCTATGGTTCCCAGGCTTACGGCTATCGGGGACAAGAGGCCTGGGAGGCTCCACCCTCTGAGTACCAGGAGGTCGCACGCAGGGGATTTCACGACGGGATTGAAGGCGCTCGTAAGGACTATGCCAATCACCGCCGGCCGGATGTGAACAACCGCGATGAGTTCCGCCATCCGGATGATGTGCCGAAGCATGATCGCCATGACTACCGCGAAGCCTTCCGGCGGGGCTATCAGGAAGGTGTCGAGCACCTGTACGGCGAGGGCCCTAGACGGTATTGATTTGGCCCGCAGGCATGCAGCAATACCGTTTGCGCGGAGAGGGGTGGCACAACCGCTGCCCCTCGCCGCGAGGTTTCATCGCCTCCCAGAGGACTAAACAAAATCTAATTAAGCTTGACCATCGCGATGAGCCGCCCTCAGCGGCTGAAGTCGCATCTGTTTCGCGCGGTGACGCGGTGAAGGCTACGAGGTTTTACGATTGCGTGGACGCTGGCATGCACCACGTTTTCACGCTCAATTGATTCGGCCTTCTCGGAAGTACGGGCTCCAGGTCTCTAGGCTTGGCGAGCCGTTCAAAAAGCTGCTCAAGAACGGCTGAACCTATCCCGCGCTTCCCCGAGGTCATTCGAAATGCAACAAAAACGGCTTAAACCCCATCACGGCGCAGTCAGGTGCGGTGCAGCGATGCTTGCTGCCCTGCAGGTGTTTGCGGGCGCTTCCCTGCCCGCATTCGCGCAGAACAGCGGCGCAACCTCCACCCCCACCCGGACGCCGATCAAACACGTGATCGTCATCATTGGAGAAAATCGCACCTTCGACCACATCTTCGCTACCTACAAGCCGGTCCGCGGACAGAGCGTCGATAACCTGCTTTCGAAAGGAATCGTCAACGCGGACGGAACGCCGGGGCCGAACTACTCGTTAGCGCGCCAGTACATCGCGGCGGATACCTCTCACGACGGATATCAGGTTAGCCCGATGGACAAGTCGGTCTATTCGGTGCTGCCGCCGCCGTTGGCGGGCGGCCCG
>JBPCNO010000115.1:0-20387 GCA_051001135.1 Acidobacteriaceae bacterium | reverse complement strand
GTATCCGAGAAAGGCCAGAGGATGCACGTGCAGCGTCCAGTAATATTGCGTGCCCACCAGCGCCGCTACGCTGGGATAGGGCAGCCGGTTCAGGACCCGCGCTCTCGCAATCCCCAGGGACTCAAGATCATCGAGCAGCCATTGCTCATGGCCTGTTTCCTCCTCGGCGTGTTCCATGTAATAGGTTTCGAGCATGCGGGCGAGCGGATCCTCCGGCGCCAGCTCCGCGGCGCGTGCGGCCGCCGAACGCATCAGGCTCGCCGACGTGGAAGTCACTCCGAAGATGGCGAACAGGAACTCCGGGTAGAGCTCTCCCAGCCGTGGATGCATCCAGACGTCGCGGATCAGGGCAGTCATGGGACCGCGCGTAAGCGCAATTGTCTGGCGAAGCCGCTGGCTTTGCGTGAGCATGCGTTGCATCTCCCCGAAACCTTCTGGAGTGGAGGAAAGCTTCTGGAGCGGAAGAACTCTACCGATCGAGAATGTGCTTCAACTTTAAACCAGTAACGTGCCCATGCGGTGCGAGTCGCCGTCGTGCACCTTGCGGTTGAAGAAATCGTCACCCAGCTTCATGCGGACCGAGATGAGCGCATCCACCTCTGCGCTGCTGAGCTGGTTGATGGAAGCCGTTTCCTCCGGGGTAAGCGGGTGTTGTGTCTGGATCAGTCCGGCTTGCTGCAGCCGATCTACATTCGTCACTTTGAGAGCTCCTTGCGTGAGAGTAGGGAGAGGCCCGAGCAGAGACTGTCGAGGGGGGCGTCAGCCGTGATCCGGTTCGCTCCGGATGGTACCACATTCGCCTGGAGCCTTCCGCAACTCTGCGCGCCAAGTAGCGGGCACGGAGGCCTTCAACCCCGCGCGAACAAGCACGCCAGAGTCAGAGCGGGCAGGTGAATGGTTTCGAGGCTCTCCTCCGAGAGCGCCTCCAGCCGACGCCGCACCGTACTTGCCAGGGTCGTAGCTCCAAGCCGCGGAAGCAAAATGCTGCCCGGCTCGAGTGTCCTCGAAGTACCGCGTCGGAGCGTGAATCTTGGCAAGTCGAGATGGAACAGCGCCTCAATCTCGGCATCTGCAACTGCGTTTGGCAACGGCCCCGCGCCCAGCAGGTGAGGACGCTCCGCAAGCAGAACACGCAGTGCTGTTCTCCGCTCGATGGAAGACTGAAGATGGTCCGGGAACAGCGACCGGCTCAGCACCAGCGCATACGCGAGAGTCGTTCGCACCAGCACACGGGGAGCATGGGCCCGCTCCAGCGTATTGAGCCAGCCCCCACTCTTGAGCAATCGGGAACGGCAGGCCAGCAGCGCGTGAGCGGCAGCCCGGTAGCCGTCATGGAGGTGTGGCAGCACTGCGATCGCCGACGCCTGCTCAGGAGTTGCGCGCTGCAACCGAAGACGTGCGGGCGTGAACCCCAACTGCGGCAGCCTTCCCGACGCAGCCTGCCAATAGGGGAGCCGCAGTGAGGGGATGGACGCAGTTCGCGCAAACAATCCCGACAGATCGCACCGCGCCTCGCTATCGGATCGCCCACTCAGTGTGGTCGATCCCAGCAGCCCGGTCGCCAGTAACCGCTCGATTACCCGCTCGACCTCGTCGGTCTCCTCCTCTGCGGCATCGTCCTCCTCGTCCTTATGGAAGATGGCTGCGCTTCCCAGGCATTCCGCGTCCACTACGGCCGGTCCGGTTTCTTGCGGCACCACATTCTTCGCGTGCAGGTCGGTTAGCGCGAACTGCTGCGCCAGGCAAAGCAGTCCGCCGGCGCCTCGCCAATAGCCATCGCCCGCCGGCGCGGCATCCGCGGCGAGCGCCTCCATCCACCCATAGCCGGACGTCAGCTCGCCAGACGAATCAGACCTTGGCGATTCCCCGCTGCCGGGAAGAACCCGCGCCGCGGGTAGCGAACAGTCAGGTGCAGACGCCGCAAGCTCGGCCAACAACGCATGCCACAGGAACTCTCCCGCGACCGGCCGAGGCTTGTAGTAGAGCCCTTGCCCGGACGCAAAGCTAACCAGCAGCACGGTGCTGCCACCGTCATGCGAGTCCGACCCGGTACCGGCCAGTGCGCGAATCGGCGGCAGTGATGCCACTCCCAGCCACCGCGCCAGGCGCACGCGGTCGCGATCCAGCCGCCGCAGAAATACCTCTGTTGCTCGGACCCAACCCCGCGTCGCAATTGCAAGCAACGGCGCAAGCAGAGGGAAGCGCATCCGGCAGTCCGTCCACGCGCGCGAAGCGAAGTCGCCGGCCAAACCCTCCTCTGCTTCTTCGACCTTCGCGTCCTCGCACGCCAGCGCCAGCGGCAAGCTCACAACCCCCGTAAGGCGCAGTCGCAGTATCGCAAGGATCTGCTCCAGCGGAATCGGCGCTCCGCCGCAGCACAGCAGAGCGGAACCCGCTCGCTGCTTCAGATCCATCAACGCGTCCGCGAGCAGTGGTTGCAGCAGTCCGTCGAGCGGCGGCGGCAACATTGTTGCGTCGAGCAACCCGGCATCCGCCGGCGTCAAATTACCCTGCCAGCCGGGCAGCAGCACTCCGGCGTCCCTACCGGCGCCGGTAAGCCACCCTGTCGTTCCTGGTTCGGCGATCATTCTGGCCTCCGCTTTAGTCCCGCACAAATCCTTGCGTCACGATCCATCGAGCGAATCTCCGCCTACGCAGAATAAGGCAGCGCACATGAAACTTCCGCGATTTCGCGGCATGCGCGACAATACGAATCAGCGGAAGAATACGCAGAGGGCGACGAGCCATGGAAACCAGGAGCGGTACCGGAGATACCAGGCGAAGCGTGATGCCGCTGCTGCTGGTCGATGGCGCCCGGCGCGAGGAGCACCGCATCGAACGAACGCCATTTACCGTGGGACGGGCCTCCGACCGCGACATCGTTCTGGATCACGCGTACATTTCCCGCTTTCACGCCAGCATTACCTACGACGGAACATCGTTCTGGATCGAAGATACGGGCAGCCGCCACGGCACCTTGCACAACGGCGCGCCGGTTACGCGAGCCCGAATCAACATCGGCGACGAGGTGCGACTCGGCGGTCCCGATGGTCCCCGCCTCCGCTTTGGCGACGAACGCTCGGCGAGCAGCAGTTGGCGCGGCCTGATGGAAGGCATCAAGCCGCAGGGTGATTCGGAGTTGGAGAAGCTTCGCTGGTTTGTGGAAGCGGCGCGGCGGCTGAATGCCGCCGGAGCCGTCGATCAGGTTCTCGCGGCCCTGGTCGAAACGGCGCTCGAGCTCACCCGCTTCGAGCGCGGGTATGTCTTCCTGTGCGTGAAGGACCAGCTTGAGTTCACCACCGGCCGCAACAATCGCGGCGAGTCGCTTGCGGTCAATGAGAGCGTATCGCAGACCGCCATCAAGAAGGCGCTCGATACCGCCGCTCCGTACATCCTCACCGATACGCTCTCGGCCGAGACCGAGCTTCGCTCCCAGAGCATGGTGATGCAGAACATCCGCGCGGTCATTGCCATTCCGCTGCGCATGCGTTCCCGCGACGGCAGCAAAGGCGAGACGCTCGGAGTTCTGTATCTGGATAGCCGCCTCACTCCCGGTTTGCTGTCCGAAGCAGACCACGGCCTGCTTCGAACGGTTGCCGCCGAGGCGGCTGCGTTGATGGAAAACGCGCGGCTGGTTCTGGCCGATGAAGAGGCCCGACGCTATCGCGAAGAACTGGCCTTCGCCGCGGGCGTGCAACAGCGCCTGATGGCCGTGCAGTTGCCCAAGCTCTCCTTTGCCACCATCGATGGCCGCAATCTTCCCTGCAAGGAGATCGGCGGCGACTTCTTCGACGTGCTTGCCGATGAGCACGGGGTAGCTGTCGTCCTCGCGGACGTCTCCGGCAAAGGCGCCTCGGCGGCCATTCTCGCCTCCACATTGCAGGGCATGGTCTATTCGCATCTGATGTCCGGCATGGCTTTGGATCGGCTGGCGGCGGCGGTGAATGCCTTCCTGTGCGTCAAGGACGTGGGCAAATACGCAACCATGGTGATCGTGTGCGTCGATCCCTCGGGACAGGCGGAGTACATCAACTGCGGCCATGAGCCACCGCTGCTCATCCGCTGGACGGCGGACGGTTCGACCTGCCGCGCGGAGGCCCTGGAAGGAGGCAATCTGCCAGTCGGACTCATTCGCGACGCGTCCTTCACCAGCGGACGCGTGCACCTGCAACCGGGCGAACGGATGCTGGTGGTGAGCGATGGCGTGACCGAGGCGGAGAATGCCGACGGGGAATTCTTTGGCAACGCCCGTTTGGCGGCCGCGGCGGAAGCCTGCGGCGGCATCAACGGCCTGCTGCGCTCGCTTGAAGAGTTTTGCGGCACAACACCCGCGAGCGATGATCGCACCGTCGTCGAAATCAGCATCCCCGCTGCCGTCGCGGCAATCCCATAATGCCCAGCTATACGCTGTCATCCTGAGCGAGCGTAGCGCGTCGAAGGATCTGCTTTTCTGCTTCGTGCTAACCAAAGCCGGGTGCCCCATCCTGACCCTGAGCGTAGCCGAAGGGAAAGGGTGGGAGGCCACCGCACTTCATCCAGCTTGGCGTACCTTCAGGCTTACACCCCCGCGCTGGTCAGCTCTTCTTCAAGCTGCTGCTTCTGGTACAGGCTGGCGTAGAACTTACCGCTGCTCAATAGCTCTTCATGCGTGCCCAGCGCGACGATACGTTCCTTCACCAGCACCGCAATCTGGTCGGCGTGACGGATGGTCGAGATCCGGTGGGAGATGAAGATGGTGGTGCGCCCGCGCATGATCTCGCGCAGGTGCTCAAGAATCTTCTCTTCGGTGTAGGTATCGACGCTGGCCAGCGCGTCATCGAGAATCAGGATCGAAGGGTCGCGCACAATGGCGCGCGCAATCGCCGTCCGCTGCTTCTGGCCGCCGGAGAGTGTAAGCCCGCGCTCCCCCACCATGGTGTCGAAGCCGGCAGGGAATTCATCGAACTCGCTGCGGATGTGCGCCGCCTCCGCCGCCCGATACACGCTCTCCGGGTTCGCGCCCGGCGCGCCGAAGACGATGTTCTCGCGGATCGACTCGCTGAATAGAAACGTCTCTTGCGGTACAAAGCCGATGTTGGCCCGCAGCACCTGCAGCGGATAGTCCTCCACCGGAAGGCCATCGATCAGGACTGTGCCACGGGGCGCATCGTGAATGCGCGGCAGCAGATCGACCAGCGTCGATTTCCCCGAACCCGTCGGACCAACGATCGCCAGGCTCGTGCCCGCCGGTACCTTCAGCGAGATGTTGTCGAGCACCCGCACCGGCTTGCCGGCCGCCCCTCCGCCAACCGCGCCGTCGTAAGCGAAGCTCAGGTTGCGGAACTCGATCTCTCCCCGCAACCGGAGATCGGGCGCCACATGTGCGACATCCTCGCGATCCGCGATGCTCGGCTCTTCCGTCAGCAGCTCGTGGATGCGCGTCACCGAAGCCGTGCCGCGCTGCACCAGGTTCACCACCCATCCCAGTGCGATGATGGGCCAGGTGAGCATGAGCATGTAGGTATTGAAGGCGACGAAGTCGCCCACGCTGATTCGGTGGGTCAGCACCTCATGGCCGCCGACCAGCAAGGTCACCGCCATGGCCAGGCCAAGGATGAACTCCAGCGTCGGCCACAGCATGCCCATCAACTGGATCAAGCGAAGGCCCCGCCGCACATTCTCCTTGTTGGCCTCTTCAAACGACTCGATCTGCGCCTGCTCCTGCGCAAACGCGCGAACCAGCCGCGCGCCGGAAAAGTTCTCCTGCGCCTGCGCGGAAATTTCGGAGAACATCGCCTGGATGCGCTCGAAACGATCGTGAATCTTGCGCCCCAGGCTCTGCACCAGAATGCTGGCGAGCGGCAGCGGCACCAGCGCAACCAGAGTCAGAAACGGACTGATGCGTAGCAGGAAGTAAAGTGCGCCGATCGAGAACAGCACCGTATTCGCGCTGTACATGATGGCTGGACCGAGCAGTTGACGCACTGCATTCAGGTCGTTGGTCATGCGCGCCATGATGTCGCCGGTGCGATGGTGGTGGTAGTAGCTGGCGCTCTGCTTCTCCAGGTGCTGGAAAAGATCGTTGCGCAGATCGAACTCGATATCCCGGGAGATGCCGATGATGATCCAGCGGGTCAGGAAGAGAAAAACGCCTTTGGCGGCGGAGATCAGCACCAGCAGCAGCCCATAGTGCAGAATCTTGCGCTGGGTCACGCCGTGGTTCAGGTCGTCGATGGCGAAACGGATGACTTGGGGAAACAGCACCCAGATGGCATTCGACAAGACGACGGAGATGCCGCCCCACAGGAAGGCTCGCTTGTAGCGCTTCAGGTACGGGAAGAGCGGCCGGAGCTTGGCGAACATGCTTCTATTCTAAGCCGGCCCGGAGAATACCTGGGTGCCCCATTCTGAGCGGATCGGGGTCCCCGGCACACGCGCTGTTCGCGTGCTGGGGTGAGAAGCGAAGGGTGGGAGACCGCAACTTCTCACTTCATGCATGGTTGTTGTACCGACTCAAGTAGGCGTGCGCAGCAGCAGATAGCCGCCGGTCAACCCGAAGAGCAGATCCGGCGACCAGGCCGCCAGAAAGGCCGGCAGCATGTTCACGTTGCCCATGGCCTCAAACATGCCCGCCACCACCCAGTACGCGATAGCGAGCCCGATAGCTGTGGCGATGCCGGTCAGCGACCCCCGTCGCCCCATGGTGAGCGAGAAGGGAATCGCCAGCATCGCCATCACAAACGTGACCAGCGGATAGGCAAGTTTGTGGTTTAGTTGGACCCGCAATCGCATGGTGTCGAAGCCGCTCTGCCGCAGGTCATGGATGTAGCGCTCGAGCTCCCCGAAGGTCATCTCGGAGGATTGGCGGTATTCCTTCTTGAAGTACTGTGGCGGCTCGTGGATCTGCGGAAATGTCTTGACCGCGTAAGTGCGGAAGTTCTCCATGGTGTCGCCATGAAAGTCGCGCTCCCATCCATCCTCAAAGATCCACTGGTTGAGGTGCGCGTCCCAGTGCGCGCTGGCGGCAAAGATCCGGCTGGTCAGGGAGAAGTTGTCCGGATCGAAGTCGAAGACCGACAGGTTGGCGAAACGGTCGTGGTCCGGATCAAAGAATTGATAGTAGAAGATGCGCTCCGGCTTGCCCGGCTCCTGCTGGCCGAAGATCCATTTTTGATCGGGCCGCAGAAACGTCTGCGCCGGCTTGCCTTTGATGATGCTGCGCAGCGCCTCCTGCCGCCGGTTCGCGCCCGGAAGATAGCTCTCATCGAAGAGAAAGAGCGTCAACGCCAGAATGGCGGCAATGGCTAGCACCGGAACGATGACACGGTAGATGCTGATGCCGGTCGCCTTCATCGCCGTCAGCTCGCTCGACCGGCTCAAGACGCCGAAGGTGACCAGCACCGCGACCAGCACGCTGAGAGGAGCGATGTTGTAGATCATGCTCGGCGTCAGGTTGAACAGATATTCGCCAACAGTCACCAGCGCCGTACGGTTGCGGATGATGTCTCCCAGCAACTCGAAGAAGGTGAAGACCAGCATCAGCAGCACGAAGGTGATGAGCACCAGCACGAACGTCTTGAGGAACTCCCGCAGCACGTAATCGTCCAGAATCAGCGGAAAGCTTCGTCTGCCGGTGCGCTCGCGCGGGGGAAGAAAGGACCCCTGCGCCGCCTTCGATCGCTCCGGCCGCGGCGCCCGCGAACGGCCCAGCCCGAAGCTGAAGGCCGCTGCGCCGGAGACCGCAAGCTGGCGCAGCAGGAGAAGGCCCAATAGTGCAAAGATGAGGTTTGCGCCCCACACACCGAGCAGAGGCGGCACTTTGTTCTGCCGCGCCAGCGCGATACCAGTCGAAGAGAAGAAGTAGTAGACGAAGACCAGCGCAATGGTAATGACGAACCCCGCGCTTTTGCCGCCGCGCCGCGAAGCAAGCCCGAGTGGAACGCCCACCAGCATCAGCACCAGGCAGGAAGCGGGGAAGGCCAGCCGCTTGTACAGCTCGATCCGATACCACTTGCCGTCTGGGGCGAGGGAGCGCCGGTAGAGTTCATGCGCCGACATGGCGAGAATCGGCTTATCGCTGCGGCCGATGCGTGTATCTTCCTGTCCCACTCCGCCAATCACCAGCGGAAGATCGGACTCCGCAAAGGTCGAGACCGAGTACTGGTGCGGATCGTTCGAAACGAATTCGTGCTGAGTGCCATTGCGCAGACGCATTCTCAGGGACTGCTGGCCATCGCTGACCACCGTTGCGGACGCCGCCGTGGTCACCCGCGGCGAAGCCGGGTTGCTGAGATCGGCGAGGAACACCTTGCGCCACTGCGCCGCGCCCGCCCCGGCGCGCACGTCCTGCACATACAGAACGTAATTCTTGAAGTCTTCATAAAAGACCCGCGGCTGAATCTCAAACGATGCCTGCGACGTCTTCAACGTGTTCTCAAGCTCCAGCAGCGCCTCGGTGGCCTTGGGCGCAAGATAGAGCGAGTTCAGCAGAGAGACCGCCCAGCCCAGCACCGCCAGAATGGAGACAGTGCGCACGAACGTCCACACCCCGATGCCGCTGGCGCGCATCGCCGTGATCTCGCTATCCGCGGCCAGCCGGCTAAGCCCCAGCAGGATGCCCACCAGCACCGCCATCGGTATGGTGACGGTGAAGGTGTTCGGCAAGGTGAAGAGGAAGATCTCACCGACGCTCGAAAGGGATGCGCTCTCCCGCACCACCAGCTCCAGGATGCGGCCGAGCTGCTGCATAAACAGCACGAAGGTAAACAGCGCGCCGCCGATGAGTGCGTGCGAGGTGACTTCGCTCAAAATGTAGCGTGTAAAAATGCGCACTGGCAAAACCTGCCGCTAGTTTACAAGCAGCGCTGCGGGGTTTATTCCGCTCGGCATTAGCCAGAGGAGAGAGGACGATCTCCCGCGACCGCGGGAAGGAAGCGATATCCCACGCCGCGGATGGTCTGCAGGTGCACCGGCTGCGAGGGATCGTCCTCGATATACCGGCGCAGCCGCACGATAAAGTTGTCGATGGCGCGGGTATCGGTGTCTTCGTGCATGCGCCACACCTGCTCCAGTAATTCTTTGCGTGAGATGATGCGCCCCTGATTGCGCACCAGGTAGCGCAGCAGGTCCGCCTCCATCACCGTCAGGCGGATGGTGCGTTCCGGCGCCTTCAGCTCCAACGCTTCGAAATCGATGGTCCGGTTCGCAAAGGAGAACGCCGGCTGCGGAGACGCCTCTTCTCCGGATTCGGCCCCTGGCTCGGTCGCCGGACTGCGACGCAGCCATTCCATGCGGCGCAGCAGCCCGCGCAGCCGCGCCAGCAGGATGGAGAGATCGAACGGTTTGGGCAGGTAGTCGTCCGCGCCTGCCGCAAATCCGCGCAGCACGTCCTCCGGGCGCCCACGCGCGGTCAGCATCAGGATGGGCGTGTAGTCCTCCGCCTGGCGCAGCGCCTCCGCTACCTCAAAGCCGTCGCAGCCCGGCAGCATCACGTCCAGCACGATAGCGTCAACCGTGCCCCTGCCTTCGCCCCGCAGCAGTTCCAGCGCGCTCTCGCCATCGCCGCTCACCGTGGCGCGATAGCCCTCCGCTTCCAGATTGAACCGCAGCCCCTGCGCCAGGTGCTCTTCATCTTCCACAATGAGGATATGCGGTGCTGTGCTCATGGGATTACGTCCTCGCGGTCACGAATCCCCCGGTCACGAATCCCCCGGTCATGCGTCTCGTTCTGCTGCTCATCAGTATCGCGAGAGAGCACCCGGGGCAACTGCAGATGGACGGTCGTCCCCGAACCTTCGCCCAGGCTCTCCGCGAACACATCGCCACCATGCTGGCGTGCGATGGTCCGAACCAGGAACAGTCCCAGGCCGGTGCCCTTCACCCGCAGAACATTGCGGTGCGGTACGCGATAGAAGCGCTTGAAGATCCGCTTGAGCTGCGCCGGCTGGATCCCCAAGCCCTGATCCGTAACGCTCACCATCACCCACGCGTCGCTCTCGATGGATAACACCACCCGCAGCCGCGCGCCCTCCGGTGAATACTTCACCGCATTGTCGATCACATTCAGCAGTGCGATGCGCAACTCCTCCGGATTTCCCATGACAGCGAACCGCGACAGTGCGTTCCGCGACGGTGCGTGCAGAGACGATTGGCTCAGGCTGCGGGCCTCTACCGAGATCGCTGCCGGCGGCAGGTTGTATCGCACAATGGCAGTGGCTACCGCTTCTTCAACCAACTGCTGCATATCCACCCGCAGGCGCACCTGGCTGCCTGTCCGCTGGCCCAGCTCACTCGCCTTCAGCACCTGCTCCACTGTGCCGATCAGCCGATCGCTGTCCGCCATCATGATGGAGAGGAACTCTTGCTGTTGTTCGCGCGTCAGCTCGCGCCGCTTCATGGTGTCCAGATAAAGCCGGATGGACGCGATGGGCGTCTTGAGCTCATGGGTCACAGCATTCAGAAAGCTGTCCTGCCGCTCATTGCGGCGGACCTCCCGTACCAGAAAGATGGTGTTCAGGATCACGCCGGCGATCAGCAGGCCGAAGAACGGAATGCCGACGACCAGCGGAACCAGCCTGCGCCAGTTCAGGATGATCCAGCCGACATTGAGCGTGACCGCCACGCCCACCAGGCAGACGCCGAGCAGGATGAAAAAAAAGATCGCCCGCCCGCGCCTCGTGATCCGCATAGGTTAGTTCGCCTGAGAGTCTAGCCTAGCAGGATGAGTATTGGCGCTGCTTTCCTCGGGGTTTGCACAGTTGCTGAAGACGAGCTTTTGTAGAGGCTGTGAAATCGCTACCCGATGGACCGTTACCCGGGAGCTAACCCCGTCGCTTCCGAAAAGCCGATTTGGCGTTACCGATCCATTACTATGTGCCAAGCCAGGCAGGATGTACGCCCCTATGGAACGCTACCCGAGTGAGACGCATGCAGTGGTTGCAGCGACGGTCCACGCACCTGTTCGTGGCCGGGTCGACTCGCTGGCTCCTCACCCTCTTTTAACCTAAACAAACGCACCACTGAATCGAAGCACCTGCAAGAGCGCCAAAACCGCACACGCTCGGACCCAACTCTCAACCGTCGTATCCCTCATTGACACTTTGTACTGCAAAGCGTAAGCTTTGCGGTACAAAGTTGTTCACACTCATGACCGACCTCAACCGAGCACTCGTCGACATCCGCAATATTCGCCGCCAGGTGGCGCAAACCACCGAGTTCCGCGGCTACGGTCCGCTTACGCTCTCGGCGACAGCGGTCTTCGCCCTGCTCGCGGGCGCTGCTCAATCCCATTGGCTGCCTGAGCCCGCAACTCATCCAGTGCAATACGTTGCCCTCTGGCTCACCACCGGAGCCTTCTCCGCCGCACTCATCGCGACCCAAATGCTTACACGCGCCAACCGCCTCCACTCCGGCATAGCGGATGACATGGTTCGCATGGCCGTTGCGCAATTTCTTCCTGCGGGCGTCGCAGGTGCCATTCTGCCCATCGTCCTGCTGCACGTCACCCGAGGCGTCTTCTGGATGCTTCCCGGCCTGTGGCAAATCATCTTCAGCCTCGGCGTCTTCGCCTCCTGCCGCTGCCTGCCGCGGCCTATGCTTTTGGCAGGCGTGTGGTTCCTCCTCTCCGGCCTTTCTTGCATCGCCCTCGGGGACACCCGCGCTCTCGCTCCGGCCACGATGTCCGGCGTGTATGCCGTTGGCATGGCGCTCGTCGCTACTATCCATTACCTTTCGGCGAAGAAAGCATTGATCGATGAAGACAAAGAGCTCTAAGCCCGCGGCTCAGTTTGCCTACGAAGGCCTCGACCGCGTCATCCACGAACGTGCGCGTCTAAGCGTTCTCACCTCACTCATCACCCACCCCAACGGCCTCAGCTTCGTCGAACTCAAACGCCTCTGCGCCCTGACCGACGGCAATCTTGCTCGCCACCTCCAGGTGCTCGAACAAGATGGGATGGTCCGCATCACCAAGGAAGGCGGTGGTGGCCGCGCTCAGACCACCGCTCGCGTCACTGTCTCTGGTCGCAAGCGTTACCTTGAATACCTCACCACTCTGGAACAGGTCGTCCGCGATGCCGCCTCCGTGTTCCACGAAGGTGAAGAAGATCAGTTCCTCCGCAGTCTTTCACCCCTCAAAGCCTAGAAGTTTCACTTACCTGATTTGGAGTTCGCCGTCCTACCCCCTCGAACTTTGTAGTGCAAAGTAAACCCCACAAGGAGAACGCCACAATGAGCACCTTCGTCACGCCTCAGCCTTTCTTCCCAAGTCTCCGCTCCCGCTCCCTGGGCGCAAAGTTCTTCATCGTCATCCTGCTCGCCTTCGTCATGAGCATCTCCGGCTTCTTCGTTGCAGGTCTCACCACCGAGCGAGCTGCAATCCACAGCGTGCTCGCGGCCTCCTCGGACACTACCTCCGAGCAGCCGAAAACTGTTCTCGGCATCCGCCTTGCCGACTCCTACCGCTCCACCCGTCGCTCCCTGCACTACATCACGCTTTTCCTCGGCCTCGTCTTCCTGACCTACTTCCTCTTTGAGGTCATGACCGGCAAAAGGGTCCATCCCGCTCAATACGCTCTGGTGGGCGTTGCGCAAACTATCTTCTACCTTCTCCTGCTTTCACTGGCCGAGCACCTCGGCTTCGACCTTAGCTTCCTCATTGCCGGCACATCCACCGTCGCGCTCTTCTCCACCAACACCGAGTGGGTCTTCCGCAGCCGCAAGCTTGCCCTGCGATCGCTCGCGGTATTCACACTGCTCTATGCCTTCATTTATGTGCTCTTGCGTGTTGAAGCGTACGCTCTCCTTGTGGGCGCCATCGCCAGTTTTGCCGCCATCGCTGCCGCCATGTACATCACGCGCAATGTCGACTGGTATGGAAACGGCGCGCCGGCGCCCAACTTCGCCTCCGCCCCCTCCACTTCCGAATCAAACGCCCGCGACTCGTGGCTCGATTAACCCTCTCGCATGAAGCCGAGCCTTGGAGTCGCGTGCTCACAGGCCCGGGGCACCAGGAGTCCCCAGACCATTCGGAAGTGATCCAACCAGCGCACAGCCTGGTCAGCCCCGGATGAGTCGGCATAGAGAAGATAACGCCGGGCAAAACAAAAGCGGCGCCCGCAGGCGCCGCTTGTTACGGAACAGAACCGCAGCCGCTTTACGCCACGCCCGCCGGTCGTGGATCGCTGGGATCGTAGTGGGCCACCTTGACCTGCTTGGCCAGGCCCAGCTTCTGCAGCAGCCAGATGCCGTAGTAGTTCGGGTCGATCTCATACCAGGTGAAGCCATGCTTCGCCGAAACCGGATGCGCGTGGTGATTGTTGTGCCAGCCCTCGCCGCCGGTCAACAGCGCCACCCACCACAGATTGCGCGACTCATCGCGCGTGTCGAAGCGGCGGGAGCCCCACATGTGCGTAGCGGAGTTCACCAGCCAGGTGGAGTGCAGTCCCAGCGTGACCCGCAGGAAGATGCCCCACATCAGCATCGGCCAGCCGCCGAACACCAGCAGCCCGATGCCCAGCAGCGTGAGCGGAATCCAGTGATAGCGGCTGAGCCAGCGATGATAGCTATCCTTCGCCAGATCCGGCGCATAGCGGGCGAGCAGCGCAGTCTCATGATGCAGTGCATCGCCCTTCATGATCCAGTTCATATGCGACCACCAGCCGCCATCGTGCGGAGTGTGCGGGTCGCCCGGCTTGTCCGTAAGCTGATGGTGCACGCGATGGGTGGCTACCCAGAAGATCGGGCCGCCTTCGAGCGCCAGCGTGCCGCAGGTCGTTAGAACATATTCGAGCCACTTCGGGACCTTGTAGCCGCGATGGGTGAGCAGACGGTGGTAGGCCATGCCCACGCCCAGATTGATGGAAACGAAGTAGAGCACGACGAACGCGATAAGCGCATGCCAGGTAAACATGAACAGCGCGACGACGGCGCCGACATGGAAAGCGCCCATGATGAGGGTCGTGATCCAGTTACGCTTATGATCCTGAGTGGCACGGCCCAGCACCGGCACCTCCGTAGGCCTGGGGCGCTTGTGCGCCGCGACGGGCGCAGAAGCGGGCTGGATAGTTTCAAGAGTCTCAGCGGTTTCAAGCAGCATAGGGAGGGCCTTTAATCTCTAAAATCAGTTCCTATTTCGAAGCTATCAGGCGGCCGGGCTCCCGCCCGTAACAGTTTTGTAATCCCCCGAACACGCGCGCCTGTGAGACAAAAGGAGCGGAGGGTTTTCAATGAGATACGTTCCCCCTGCGTGCGGCCTTCACCTTTTGATGTATTGCGGCATTGCCCTTTGCGGCGTAAGCCATGCGCAGACCTCCGCGGATCCCCCGGCGCTGAACCTCGCGACCAGCAAGCAATTGCAGGCCAACCTGCCCGGCGCGGCACGGAAGACCAACAGCCTGCCCATGACCATGGCCGTCTCTCCGGATGGCAACTTCATTGCCCTGCTGAACGGCGGTTACGGTACCTTCGAATCGCAGTACGATCAGTCGATCGCGGTGGTGAATACCAAGACCGGGCAGCTCACCGACTTCCCAGAGCTGCGAACCGCCACCGGCATGCCGCAGATGCTCTATCAGGGACTGGTCTTCAGCCGCGACGGCAGGCATCTCTATGCCAGCTTCGATTCGCTCACCGCGCCTGAGGGCGGCAAAGCCAATCAGACCGGCAACGCCATCGCCGTCTACAGCTTCGAGCAGGGAAAAGTAACGCCCGAACGAATGATTCCTATCCCGCTCCAGAGGCTCGCATCGGGACGCACTCAGAACGCCGTTGGCGCAGCCGTTCCCGCCGGCATGGCCATTTCCTCGCCGGCCGGTATCGCCCTCGTCTCCGCCGCCGTTTCCAGGCCGAGCGGAAGCGCAGCTTCGAACGCCGCGCCGAAAGAATTGCTGCTGGTAGCCGATAACCTCTCCGACGACGCACTGCTGATCGACGCCGCTACCGGGAAAATACGTACGCGCTTCGATCTCTCCGCCGGCCCGGTGGTGCCATCCACCTATCCCATCGCCGTCACCACCTCTCCCGATGGCGCGCGCGGCTTCGTCGCGCTGTGGAACGCCTCGGCCGTTGCCGAGCTCGATCTGAAACGCGGCACCGTGGTGCGGCGCGTCTCCCTCATGCCCCCGGATCAGATCACCTCGCCCGGATCGCATCCCACAGCCTTCGCCTGGTCGCCGGACGCGAAGACCCTCTATGTGGCGCTGGCGAACCGCGACGCGGTGGCGGCGCTGGACGCGCGCGGCAAGGACCTCCGCACCATCGGCTACTTCGACACGCGGCTCCCCGGTCAGACCTACTTCGGCGCCGAGCCGGACGCGATTGCGCTCTCGCCTGATGGCAGGCGGCTCTTTGCGGCCAACGCCGGCACCGACTCCATCGCTGTCTTTGACACGCTCGATCTCCGCAATGCCAAACCAGATGCAAAGCCGGTAGCGGCGAAGGGCTTCATCCCCACGGAGTGGCTGCCGACCGGTATCACCGCACTCGGCGGCAAGCTGTACGTGGCCACCGGCAAGGGACACGGCGCCGGCCCCAACAACATGCCGCAACGCACGGTCTCCGGCAACACTCGCATGCGTGGCTCCTATACCTACATAGCCACGCTGCTCTACGGCTCTCTGGCCACCGTCAATGCCAACATCTCCAGCCCGCAGCTAGCAACATTTACCCGGCAAGTCGTCGCGAGCAACATGCAGAACGCCGCGCAGACCCACATCGCGTTCCATGGCGGCAGCAATCCGATCAAGCACGTGATCTACATCATCAAGGAAAACCGCACCTACGATCAGATCTTCGGCGACCTCGGCGTGGGCAACGGCGACCCCAAATTAACCATGTACGGGAAGAGCATCACGCCCAATCAGCACAAGCTGGCCGAGCAGTTCGGCGTGCTCGACAACTTCTACGACTCCGGCGAAGTCTCGGGCGACGGCCACGTCTGGTCGAACGCCGCCATCAGCAGCGACTATACGGAGAAGACCTGGCAGCAGAGCTACCGTGGAGGACAGCGCAACTACGACTACGAAGGCGTGGTCGAGAACGGCTTCCCGCTCTCGGAAAAAATCCCCGACGTGAACGAGCCACAGAGCAGCTATCTGTGGACGGATCTGGCCCGGCATCATCAGACGCTTTATCACTTCGGCGAGTACGTCGCGACACGCTTCTGCGGAGAGAAAAAACCCGCCGTGCGTCAGGGGCCACAGGAAGGCACGCCTGAGCCCGAACCCGAGTCCGAGTCGGAGCAGTGTGCCACTCCCGCTATCAAACTGGGTGACGCGATCCCGGCAAACTACGGCGGCGGCAAGAGCCCCTATCCGTGGTCCATCCCCCTGATCGCCGAAGACGTGGCCACCAAGCCGGAACTGGTGGGGCACTTCGATCCGCAGTATCCCGATTTTGAGCTCGCCTTCCCGGACCAGTTGCGGGTCGAGGAATTCCTCACCCACTTCAGATCCTGGGTTGCTGAGAGGGTCGCGCAGAAGAACGCCGGTACCGACCCGATGCCGGCCTTCGTCATGTTGCGCCTGCCCAACGATCACACCGCCGGCACCCACCCCGGCATGCCGCGGCCCAAGGCCTCCGTCGCCGATAACGATCTCGCCGTCGGCCGCGCCGTCGAAGCCGTCTCCCACAGTCCCTACTGGAATGACACCGCGTTCTTTATCCTGGAGGACGATGCGCAGAACGGCGCGGATCACGTCGATGCCCACCGCTCCACCGCTCTGGTGGTGAGCAAGTACTCCCCGCGGCAGAGCGCGCCGCTGGTCGATCATCGCTTCTACACCACCGTCAGCATGCTGCGCACCATGGAAGACCTGCTCGGCATTCCGCCCATGAATAACAACGATGCGCTCGCGCCACCCATCGCGCCGCTCTTTGCCGGAGCCGGCGATCAGCCTCCGTTCGCCGCCGACTTCGCGAACCGCGACAACGGTCTCATCTACCAGATGAATCCCGCCCACGGACCGGGCGCGGAAGAATCGAGCAAGATGGACTTCCGGCACGAAGACCGCGCCGACCCGCAAAAGCTGAACGTGATCCTGTGGCGCGATGCCATGGGCTTGCAGCCGGTCCCTGCTGCGCTGCGCACCCCTTCGGACCACCGAAAGGATGACGATGATTAGCGTGAAGTCCCAACGTCCCCCAAGCGCCGTCATCCATTGTCATCCCGACCTGCTCACCGCCGTCATCCCGACCTGCTCACCGCCGTCATCCCGACCGAAGTGGAGGGATCTGCTTCTCGCTGACCCAGTTCCCTGAAACCTGACGCCTGATCCCGAAACCTGACCTTCGATACACTGAACATGTGAAGATTGCGCTTGCTCAGATCAATCCCACGGTCGGCGATTTCGCCGGCAATGCCGCCAAGATCCTCGAGTACGCGCGCCGCACCGCGGAGGGCGGCGCCGAGGTCGCGCTCTTTCCCGAGCTCGCGATTTGCGGCTATCCGCCCGCGGACCTGCTCGAGAAGCCGTCCTTCGTCGCACGCGCGCAGGAGACCGTGGACAAGCTTGCGCATGACGCCGCCCAACTTGCTACACCCTCGGGCACCCTCACCATCATCTGCGGCTCCATCATGCCGGCGCCCCCCGGTTCCGGCAAGCATGTCTCAAATGCCGCCGTCGTCCTGCGCGCGGGCCATGTGGAGTTCACGCAACTCAAGATGCTGCTGCCGTTCTACGACGTCTTCGATGAGCAGCGTTATTTCGCGCCCGCGGAGCAGCAATGCGTGTACACCCTGGGTGCCGAACTGGTGGCGCTCACCATCTGCGAAGACGCATGGAACGATAAGAATTACTGGGGTGACCGCCGTTACTCCGTGGACCCGGTGGAAGAGCAGATGCGGCAGAAGCCCTCGGTCATCCTCAACATCTCGGCCTCTCCCTACTGGCATGGCAAGCGCGAGGTGCGGGAGAAGATGCTCGCGGCCATCGCCCGCCACTATCACGCGCCGGTGGTCATGGCGAACCAGGTCGGCGGCAACGACAGTCTCATCTTCGATGGAACCAGCGTGGCCCTGCGGCCGGATGGCAGCGTCTTTGCCCAGGCTGCCTCCTTCGCCGAGGACCTGGTCTTTCTCGATACCGTCGCGCTCACCGGCGATATGCACGCGCACGCTGTCGACGATGCCGCCGCTACGTATGAAGCCCTGGTGCTGGGCACGCGTGACTATGTGCGGAAGTGCGGCTTCCGCAAAGCCGTCATCGGTCTGAGCGGCGGCATCGATTCAGCCGTGGTCGCGGCCATCGCCGTCGACGCTCTGGGCCGGGACAACGTCCTCGCCATCGGCATGCCCAGCGAGTATTCCTCTGCCGGCTCGATTCACGACAGCCGTGAACTGGCTGCGGATCTCGGCATCTCCTTTGAGATCTTGCCCATCCATAGCATCTTTCTGCAGTACACCACCGTGCTCGCGCCGCTACTCTCCGGCCATGCTCCCGATGTGACCGAGGAGAACCTGCAGTCGCGCATTCGCGGCGCGCTGCTCATGGCTCTCTCCAACAAACTCGGTTCGCTGGTGCTCACCACCGGCAACAAATCGGAGATGGCCACGGGGTACTGCACGCTCTATGGCGACATGGTGGGCGCGCTTGCGGTGATTGGCGATCTCACCAAGACGCGCGTCTACGCGCTCGCGCGCTACATCAATCGCGAACGCGCCATCATCCCGGAGATCATCTTGACCAAGCCGCCCTCCGCCGAACTGCGGCCGGGGCAGATGGATAGCGACTCGCTTCCGCCGTATGACGTACTCGACCCCATCGTCGAAGCCTATGTGGAACGCTACGAGACCCCGGAGACCATCGCCGGAGTGCAGCAAGTGGAGTTATCGCTGGTGCGGCAGATTGTGCGCCTGATCGAACGCAGTGAGTACAAGCGGCAACAGGCCGCGCCGGTCTTGAAAGTCACCGCCAAGTCCTTCGGCAGCGGCCGCAGGTTCCCCATCGCCGTCAAGGTGCAGGTATAAGTTAGGCTCTATTCAGAAAGGATGTTCATGCTTCTTCGTTCTTCCCGCAGTCTGGCGCTTGCCGCCACTTCTCTCGCACTGGTCGCCGCGCCGCTGATGGCCCAAACTCAAACCCCCACCCACAGCACAGCCACCCAGAGCACAGCCGCCCAGAGCACACCGTCGCAGACCACAGCGCCCCGAAGCACAGCGCCCGCAAGCCCCGAAGCGCCATCCGCGCCCGCCGCTCAGGCTCCTTCCACCACACTGCCGCCCATGCCGCCCGTGGACCAGAAGAACTTCACCGCCACCACGCCGACAGTGGACACCGTCAACTCGTTCCTCAAGGCGAGTTGGGGCTACGATCCCGCGCGCATCTGGCAGGTGCAAGCCATCCAAAAGACCGCGGTGCAGGGAGTCAGCCACGTCGTCGTGCTGGTGGAAGAGAAGGGCTCCGGCCAGCAGCAGCCCTCACCGCTCTCCTTCTTCACTTTGCCCGACGGCAAGCACCTCATCGCCGATGAAGTGCTGCCCTTCGGCGCCAAGCCCTTTGAGGACTACCGCGAGCTGTTGCAGAAGCAGGCCGATGGGCCCTCCAAAGGCGCGGCTTCCAAAGACCTGATGCTGGTGGAGTTTGCCGACTTTGAGTGTCCGCACTGCAAGGAGGCCGACCCGCTGGTACAGCGCCTTCTGACCGACTTCCCCAATGCTCATTACGTGTATGAGAACTTCCCCCTGGCGCAGATCCACGCGCAGGCGGAGAAGGCGGCAGAGTACGGCGTCTGCGTAGCCAAGCTCGGCGGCAACGACGCTTTCTTCAAATATTCCGTTTCGGTCTACGCCAACCAGACTGGTTTGACGCCCGAAGGCGCTACGCAAACCCTCAACAAGGCCGTCACGGCGGCCGGCCAGGATCCCGCGAAGGTGAGCACCTGCGCCAGCTCTCCCGAGACGAAAGCGACCATCGCCGCGCAGCTGCAGTTGGGAGCGGACGTCGGCGTCAACTCCACCCCGACGCTGTTCATCAACGGCCGCGGCCTCCCCTTTGCCGGAATACCGTACGAGACGCTGAAGCAGATCGTCAGCTTCCAGATGCAGCTCGATGGCGTACAACCCACCGGAAATACCAGCGTGTCACCACCGCACAAGTAGGACAGACGGCGCGGAGAGTCACATTACGTCCCTTCTTCACCAAGAGCACTCAGCTTCGCCGTTCTAAACGAAAGCATGATTTCCTTTGATGTTCGAGACATTGAAGGCGCAGAGGCGGGAGTATGTCTGTAGACCACGCGGATGTCATCGACATAGTGAGTATCGACAAAGCAGCCGGAGAAGTTGTGCTGACGATCAGTGATCATCTCGACTGGTCTAATACAGTTGAACATCAGACGGCACTCCAGAAGAAATTCAACTCTTATCTTGCGTTCACAGAGAGTGGAGAGATTCTCCAGCAGTACCCTGACAC
>JBPCNO010000114.1:0-36034 GCA_051001135.1 Acidobacteriaceae bacterium | reverse complement strand
AGCTGGTAGCGAACCTGGACTGCATCATGGCGGCAGAGGGCGTCCTGCGCGATCGCCAGAAAATGCGGAGAGACCACGGAGTCGGCATCGACCACCATGAGGCCCTCGGCCCCGAGCGTAACGGCCTCCGCAAGTCCCGCGCGTAGCGCACTCCCTTTCCCGCCGCGCGCGTCATCCTGCACTTCGATCACCCGCGCTCCAGCCGCTCTTGCGACGGCTGCGGTTGCATCCGTGCAGTTGTGCGCCACTACCAGTACGCCGGCGTCCTGCACCTGATCGTCTACGAGGCTGCGGACACACCTGCCGATCAATAGCGCCTCGTTATGTGCCGGCACCACGGCGATGATCCGGGGCTTCGCTCTGCCCACCACACCATGTTTCCCGCGTGGCTGCGCTGGCAACCAGCCCGCAACCGTCAGCAGGAGCAATTCGCACACCAGCGGCAGGGTCAGGATGATGAGCGCCACACCCACTGCGGTAGCCGTGATGTCGAAGATTGGACTAAGCGTCATGATCGGTTCCTAGTTGAAGACCCTTCGAAAGGCGAAGCGCGCAGGCATAGCGATCGGCTGATATACGGGCGCCTGGGACGGCTGCAGGCGGATAGCCTGCGCCCAGCCGGCGAGCAGAAAGAAAAAGGTATTGAGCTGCGCCCCGAGGTAGACGGTCGAGATGGTCATGCAGATGCTGGCGAAGACGCCCAGCAGGCAGAAACAGAAGGTGATATCTTCTTCGTTCGACGAGAGCAGGGCGGCGCGCAACAGCCGCCATCCAGTCATGCCGATGATGAGCAGAAAGACGCCCAGCCCGAGATAGCCCTGCTGCAGCGCGACATTCAGATATTGGTTATCGATCGAGCGCTGACCCTCAATGCTGGGAAACAAGAGTCCATGGCCGAGTAGACCGCCGGTTTCGACTACCGGCGTGTAGTTCTCGATCCACTCCCGGCGATAGGGTGTGTTTTCCTGGTTCTGGGTCGCTGCCACCTGCTGTGGATCGGTGTGGATCGAGGTGTAGAAGGTGAATACCGCGAAGACAGCCAGTGCGAGCAGGACACTCCGGCGGAGCGCCCGGCGTACATTGCGGGCGCGGCCGGCCAGCAGCAGAAGCAGACCGAAGACGCCACCCATCCAGGGGCCGCGCGACTGCGTCATCCACACGCCACCCAGAAGGCCGAGTGTGATGTAGGTAGATTTCCGTCCAGGCAGCCAGCGGAATCCCTGAAATTTCGCCTCCCAGTGTCCGCGCGAGGCGAGCCACATCGACAGCAGGAGTCCCGCGACCAGGAGCGTGCCAGCGAGGATGGCGTGCGCATAGGGTCCGGCGATGCGTCCGAAGCCCCAGCGAATTTGTATCTCCCATTCCGAGGGGAGATGCGTCAGGGCACCGGCCAGCCGGCGAAACGGATTCGCCTCCATGCGGTACTCATAGAGAGAGAGCAGCGAGACGAGAAACATCAGCAAGACGATGCGTCGGACGAATGGCACACGAGCGCCACGCCGTTCGACAACGTATCTTCCGATCACATAGGGTGGGACTACATCCCAGATAGAAGAAACCAACTGCACCAGACCGCTGGACTGGCCGTCCGCATGCCACTCCGAGAGAGTGGCGCTAAAGATGTAGAGCAGTAACAGCAGGTCGAGGAGGGAGAACTTCCACAGCGGCGCGGCTCGCCATAGCAGAGCCAATGTCAACGGCAGCGCCACGGTCATCAGCAGATCGATTTCGACGCCCTTGAACTTCCAGCCATAGCCGAAAGGCCACAGCAGCAGCACTGGCAGATAGAGACTCGTCACGGTCTTCTCCGGAGTAGAGCGGAGGATCGTGAAGAGAGTTACCAGGGCAAGTACGACAATAAGGGCGATCAGCATAGTCGGGGGAGTTCTGCTTGGTCTGAGTTATCGGTTATGTGTTAACTGAAGCCTGAGTCTATCCGGGCAATGAATTGCTGACTGCAGGAATCTGCTGTTGCGACATAGCGGAAGTACCCTGTACAAAGTGGCGAAAGGTACCGTGACCCTGCAGGACTCCGCGCGTGCCTCTGGCCGTGTACGTATCCTCCGCCGGAAATGAGACCAGCCTGGCTCCGAAGCGAGCCACTGCCCAGTCGCGCCCGGTCTCGATCGCAAGCCCAACATTGGCCGGCTCGATGCGGCGAAGCGCTTCAGCAACCCCCGAAGCGATCTGCAGTGAGGGGCCGAGCCGCGCCGCGCGGACGGTGCGCTGCATCAGCGGCCTGAGTCCCGTCAGCCAAAGCTCACGGCGAAACAGCTTGGCCTTGCTCACCATCCGGATCAGCAGGCCCATAGCGTCGGGCCCAATGAAGGAAGAGCGGCTCAGATCGAGCACGATATGTGTACCGTGCAGCAGAGCCATCACCGCTTCTTCCTCGAACCGCTGCATGACAGGACCGGTGAAATCTCCGGTAACGCGCAGGATCTGCGATTCGCCCGCCAGCTCGCTGGTCAGCCTTGGCAGGACGCGCTGCCTTCCCTGCAGCGTATGCGCGGCCATCTGCACCGGCAGATGCCGCGCCAGCCCGGCTGCGTTAGCCGCATAGCGGCGCGCCAGGCGTCTCGGCTCCTGAATGGTGCGATAGAGCCACTCCAGTCCATTGCGCTGCATCCACACCGGCGCGCGCGACACCGTACCAGCGAGGAAGTCGAAAGAGCCGCCGATGCCGATGCAGACCGGAACGCGCAGCCGATGACGATGCATCGAGAGCCACTTCTCCTGCTTGGGGTTCCCGAAGGCCACCAGCAGAAAGTGCGGTGCGGCGGCTTCAATGCGCGCCAGGATGGCCTCGTGATCCATCTCATCCAGCGGCGCATAGGAGGGCGAGAAGCGATCGACGATCCGCACCCCGGGGAAGTCGGCCTCGAGCTTGCTGGCCGCGCCATTCAAGCTGCGTTCGGATGCTCCCAGCATGAAGATTTTGTAACCGCGCTCCGCCGAAAGCGCGGCGATGTGGGGGACCAGATCGACCCCCGTGACGCGGCCTTTGAGCGGTGTGCCGAGCAGCTTCGATGTCCATACCAGCGGCATACCGTCGGCCATTACCAGGTCACACCGGCGAAGGATCTCTTCCAACTCGCCGTCGGTCTGCGCGTGGATTAGAAAATCGGTATTCGCGGTAGCGACCTGATGGAAGCCGCCCTGATCGATCCAATGGTTGAAACGCGCCAGAACCTGCTCCACGTTTACGTTGTCGATAGGTACGCCGAGAACTGCGACCGGATTTTCCTGCTCGTTTGGCATAGTTGTCTTCCAGCACCATTCGCGGTGGTCGAGAGTGATCGATCGGCGCTTCAAAGATGCGAGCCAAGCGGCGCAGCAGTTTTGAGAACCAGGGCAGTTACAAAAGCGACATCAGGACAACAGGTGTTGCTTAACGCTTGAGCTACATCGGAGGTTGAAGGCAAAGCTCCGCCCCCGCTGGAGATCAGCGTCTTTGAAACCACTTCATTTTTGTTCTATGCGGCTACCGCTCGACGGAGCCGGAATCCGACTGGCTAAGAGGCACGCCGGCTTTTGTCTTCTGCATCCGGAAACGCGACCATCTTCTCGCGCTCAAACAACCACTCCACTTCCGAGTGCAATGCTGCGGCGATGGCGTTCCGTACAGCCTCGCCCGGTTCGCGTGTCCCATTGATGATCCTGCTGAGATACGCTTCGTGGATGCCGACCAGCTTGGCGAGCCGGTTCTGCCGCATCCCTGACTTATAAATCGTCAACTTCAGATTGGGGTAAATGGAACGCTCGTCAGCTTTCAATGTGTTCTCTCTTTGCCGTGTCCGGCTTGAAGTCGCTGTGTGATGAGCCAAAGTTACAAGAGGCAACAATGTCTTGCCACGCTGCTTTGGTAATCGCTCAGTCACATCGCAGGGGAACAGGTAATCTCCCGCACGCCGGTGCATTACGAACTGATCACCGAAGGATAAAAAGGTACTCACTTCGCGGGTTTCGTTCACGAGAACCCGTGACCATCGTCCCATTTGCAGTACTTACTGCGGAACTATCGCGCATGCCCGAGGTACTGGCTAAATCGAAGTTGCTGCAAAATTCTGCCGGCACCATGTACTTTGAGGCGATGCGGCTCTTCGTTGGAGTTCCAGTTCCCGACGGCCCGGCGCTCGCGATAGCTGCGCTGGCGAGTAATCGGCTCGCGGCTCTCACTTCCTCTGCACGTCTACGCCTCACCCACCCGGCAGATCTTCACCTCACACTGCATTTTCTAGGTGAGACTCCCGGAGAACGGGTAGCAGAGGCCGGCGCTGCACTGCGTGGAATCGAGTGTTCGCAATTTCCAGTCGAGACGGGAGCGCTGCGGGTTTTTGCGCGGGCCGGAGCGGTGTATCTCGAAGTGGGTCGGCCAGAGTCCCTGCTCGCGCTGGCTGAAGCAGTGACAGGGCGCATGGAAACCCGTGGCTTCCGGCGTGAGGCGCATCCGTATCATCCGCACATCACCATCGCCCGTATTGCGCGCTCTGCCGCGCTCACTCTCGAGAAGGACTTATCGACGGCCGGCCGCTCTCAAGACGATCGTTCCGGGCTTCGGTTCTGCGCGGAACGCTTCAATCTTTACCGGACATCTTCGCACTCCGAGGGTTCGAAATACGAGATGCTGCTGAGCTTTCCGCTGCAAACGGCGCCGCACCATCGCTCATCGTAGGATGTGCCAACGTGCCGAGGCTTGGACGCGTCAGGGCAAATGCAATGATTGTCGAACCCTGCGCGCCGGTTTCGCGTTCCGCTGCTTCATTCAATTGCTGCTCGATTTCCGGAGGCGGCAGCTTCAGCTCACATGCTTCGATGGTGGAAACGCTTGCGCCCACGAAGCAGAGTTCGCATACTCCCAATCCGTCCTCGGAACGAACCGGCGGTCCGAAGATGCGACAGGTCATCGGGCGCCAGGCATAGAGATCGCAGGTGCCGTGGAGCGGATCGAGCACGGGACAGGGTTCGTGGTTGGCGAAATGTTCAAACGCGGCGACAGATGCATCGTCTTCGGCCAGACGTCCACTCGCCACATCACCCGGAAACTCAGCCGAGAGACGCTCCACGGCATCCTCAGCGCGACTCAGGATGCGACGGGCGCGATCTGGATCAGAGCGCGCGAGTTCTGCCAGCCCAAGACGAAGGCGTTCCGCATCCAGTTGATTGATGGCGAAGACACCGTGACAGCATTGGGCGCAGCCTGGACGGCATTTGAGCCACTCCCCGCTCCGCGCTGTCGCATCCTCCAGCGCATGCTGGACAATCTGGACGAATTCGCGATCCTTCGCCTGGAGCTTCGCACTGGACGCCATACATCCATGCTAGCCGTTATCCCGAATCACTACGCCAACGAATCACTACGCCAAATAGACGAACCTTAACTCAGGCTCCGGACGCGCCCGAATGCCGCATCCCACGTCCGTAGGATGAACGCGCCAGACGCATTGGACGTGATCGTGATTGGGGCGGGGATCGCCGGCTTGGTCGCTGCACGCAGGCTTGCCAAGGCAGGGAAGCGGGTGATGCTGCTGGAGGCGAGCGAGCGGGTGGGCGGCCGCCTCTATACCGTGCGCGACCCTGCCTGCCCGTTGCCGGTGGAACTGGGGGCGGAGTTCGTCCATGGCCGCCCGAGAGATCTGCTCGACCTGATCGCCGAAGCCGGCCTGTCTGTGTTCGAGCTGGACGGGGATGATCTGTGCTGGGGGGCGGGCAAGCTTGAGCGTTGCGGGAATGATGAAGCCTTCGAGGTGCTGGAGCGGCTGAAATCCTGCAAGGGTCCCGATCGTTCCTTCGCCACCTTCGTGGCGGAGAGCGGGCTCGCTGCTGCGATCGCCGAGCGGGCGATCGGGTATGTTGAGGGTTTCAACGCGGCGGGATGCGGGAGACATCAGCGTGCTAGGGCTGGGGCGTCAACAGCGGGCGGAGGATGCCATCGAGGGCGATCGGCTCTTTCGGGTGGAACAGGGCTACAGTGCGCTCGCACACTATTTACATCGATGTTTCGTTGAGGCGGGAGGGCTCTTCCGTGCTCGTAGTCCGGTAAGGGAGATACGGTGGAGCGAGGGCCAGGTTGAAGTGGCGGGCGAGGGAGGAACTCAGCACGCAAAGTGCGCGGTGGTCGCCGTGCCACTGGCAGTGCTGCAGAGCGGAGGTCTTAGCGTGCTGCCTTTGCACGATGTGCACCGGGAGGCACTGAACGGGTTAGCGATGGGGGCGGTGGAGCGCACGGTGCTGGTATTCCGGGAATGCTTCTGGAGATCAACGCCGGAAGCTGTCGACCTGAGCTTCCTGTTCTCCCGCGAACCAGCATCTCCAGTGTACTGGACGCCCCATCCGCGTTCCGCCGCGATGATGACGACTTGGATCGGGGGACCACGTGCGCTCTCCGTCAGTCCTGCTCAGGCTGGAGTGCCTGCTCAGGCTGGAGTGCCTGCTCAGGCTGGAGTGGATGATACCCTCACACGCAATCTGGGCCGGCTCGCGCGTTACTTCTCCAGGCCGATTGCCGAAGTTCGTGACCAGCTTGTGCAGTGGCATAGGCATGACTGGCAGGCGGATCCATGTGCGAGAGGCGCTTACAGCTATCCGCGGGTGGGTGGCAACTCAGCTTCCGACGCGCTCGCCCAGCCGATGGGCGAGACCATCTTCTTCGCGGGCGAGCACACCGACACTACGGGACATTGGGGCACAGTGCACGGTGCATTGCGATCTGGCGTGCGTGCCGGTGAACAGGCGCTCGCAGCGGCTTCCTGAGCAGGGCGAAGTCATCGGAAGACGCTCCGAATCTCTAGCGCGCCTGCGTGACCTGCGCTTCGCTGGAAAGCTGCCGATGCAGGAGCAGGTCGAGGATTGAGGACTCGCTGGTGGAGGACGAGGGCGAGGCGATTCTGGCCTTTGCGCGGCTGTGGAGGAAGAGATGGCGGCGGCTGTGCGTTGCCGTTTCGAGTTGCAGCAGGACGGAGGGCGTGGCCACCGGAGCTGCCGTGGCCTGCTGCTCGACAATGCGCGCCTGGTTCGGCTGCAGGAAGCCGGTGCGTTGCGGCCCGCTCCAGAGCAATAGATGAGTGAGATGAGTGGACACTTGGCTTGTGGCAGCGACAGGTGGCAACGCGGCTTCAGCGGCGGATGGGTCGGGCCCCGTGGTTCGGCTTGCCGGCACCTCTTCGGCATACACAAAGCAAAGAGACATGCAGAGGATGAAAGCAGCGAAGAAGAAGAGAGCGCGAAGGCGGCGGCCGAGTTCCACAGGTACACCTCTTAGACGGCACTCCGGCGGCTGCGCGCCTCTCGGGTGCCTGGATCCGCGGGGAGGGGGGGTTCCGTTTCAGGTTCCCGCGTGTAAGAAGAGCTTGATTCAGGTGTATCAGATGTGGAATGGCTCAGTTGTGGTATCTGCGTTCAAATCCGTTGTAGCCCAAAACGGAACCAGTTACGGGAGGGGATCGGTTTCATTCCGGTCCATTGATTGGGTTAGGCGCCCCCGGGCAGTTGCGGGCAGTGCATAACCAAACCCGACAGTCGCGACCTGTGGCCGCAGGCGGCAAAAGATTGCACAGGAAAGAGTGCGTTTTCCGCCCCTAAGCTATTGATTTTTGAAGCAAAAATCCTTAAAATAAGAGGTTAGTGAGACCAGCGCGGCGGACCATATGCCGTACGGCTGATCCGTCATCTATTTGCTTTGAGGTGTAAAGGATTCATGGCAAAGCGTCGTGGGAACCCGAACTGGGGCAAACCGGAGCCGATTGGACCGGTGGTGCCGACAGTGACTTCGTTCGAGCAGGTCGTTAAGGAATTCAAGCTTACGCCGGATCAGTATGTCCGGTCCACCCGGCTGCGTGAATGGGCGCGGCGCAACAAGAACTCTAAGTACATTCCGGAGGCTCTGCTGGAAGCATGGGGTTTCGAGATCGAATCGACGCTCTAAAGAGCAAGCCTGCACGATAGACAAAACGCCGCCCGCGGGCGGCGTTTCTGCGTCGGGGCCCGCTTTTCCGCGGACCGTGACCGGGTCCTCACCGATCCTGACCGGCTGCCGTCTGCGCCGTCCTTCCAGTTTCGAAGTCCAGCAGCACCGGCACCTGCTCCACGATCTCCAGGTTAAAACCCTCCAGAGCCGGCACGTGCGTGGGCGTGTTGGAGAGCAGCCGTATCTTGTGAATGTTCAGGTCGGCGAGGATTTGACCGCCTAACCCGACCTGGCGCAGTACGCGCTGGTGCCGTTCGTCGCGCTCATCTGGATGAACCTCTCGCGCTCGCGCGTCGCGATGCATCTCCCGCGCACGCGTCTCCCGATGCAATACGATCTGAGACGGCGTCTCTCGGCGATCGATCTCGAAGCCCTTGGTGGCGTTGTGCAGGTAGACGATCGCTCCCCGGCCCTCGAGCGCGATCAGTTCCATGGAGCGCTCCAGGATGCGCTGGCAGTCGCAGGTGGTCGCGCCGAAGACGTCCCCGGTGAGGCAGTGCGAGTGCACCCGCACCAGCGTGGGTTCATCGCCCAGGCCGACACTCCCGCGCACCAAGGCCACGTGGCTCTGGCCGCCGTCCACCTCGCTCTCGTAGGCGATCATCGTGAAGTCGCCGAAGCGCGTTGGCAGGATGCTCTGCGCTACACGGTGAATGTATCGTTCATTCCGCAGACGGTAGCGGATCATCTCGGCGACCGTCAGCATCTTCAGGCCGTGTTCGGCACAAAAGCGTTTTAGGTCGGGGACACGCGCCATCGTGCCGTCGTCGTTCATGATCTCGCAGATGACGCCGGCCGGGATGAGGCCGGCCATGCGCGCCAGATCGACCGAACCTTCGGTCTGGCCGGCGCGTACCAGCACGCCGCCTTTGCGGGCGCGCAGTGGAAAGACATGCCCGGGCCGCGCCAGGTCGGCGGCGGTGCTGCGAGGATCGATGGCGGTGCGGATGGTATGCGCCCGGTCGGCGGCGGAGATGCCGGTGGTGACGCCCTCGCGCGCCTCGATGGATTCAGTAAACGCGGTGCCGAAGCGCGAGGTGTTCTCCTGCGACATGGGGGGCAGGCGCAGATGATCGGCGCGCTCCTCCGTCAGGGTGAGGCAGATGAGTCCGCGTCCGAACCGGGCCATGAAGTTGATGGCCTCGGGCGTGACGAACTCCGCCGCAAGGGTCAGGTCGCCCTCGTTCTCGCGGTCCTCATCATCGACCACGACCACCATGCGGCCGGCCTGGATCTCCTCGATCGCACCGGGGACGTCCGTGAACGAGGACCTGTCTGTCTTGTTATCCGTCACGGCCACATTCTCATCGTTACATTCTCCGGGACAATCCACGGCACACGGGAATAGTATCCAGATCACATTCTATCGGAGGAAACGATGAAGGTCAGAACCGTCGCAACCGTACTGCTGGCGCTGGTCACTGCCCTCCCTGCTATAGCTGCCCGCAATTGGAAGTCCGGAATGCTGATGGGTATGGAGCAGAACAAGGTGAAAGAGGGGCACACCACCACCTACAACACCGATGGCAATGCCAAGAACAAAGGAAACAAGACCGATTACTCGCAGAACACCACCGCGACCACCAACGACAATATCGAGACCTATCAGATCTACACCATTGAAGTCGGCAACAAGGTGTATACGGCGAGTGAACACCTGCTGTTTCCCTGGTCCAAGCCCGCGAACGTGACGGTGGGCGAAACCATGAAGCTGGATGTGGATAAGAACAAGCTGTACATCCTGGATGACGATGGGAAAGAGCACAAGACGACCATCACTGGGGTGAAGATGAAGCGCGACGAATAGCTTTGGCAGCTACCATGCCATGTGCAACCTGCTCTAGGACCAATTCAACGATTAGGACGTCGGAAGCCAGGAATTTTAGAGTTACTGCCGCTCGAATATCCTGCATTTGAGGAACTCGCGCTAGACGGATCTTCTCTCGGACAGCTTGCAAACTGCTTGGGACATCGATGAGTGATCTCATCGTTGGCGCCAGCCCATCGCTTGGGCGGCCTGTTTATGCATCGGAGCGCGAAAACAGCAAGATGAGGTATGGAATGTCAGATTTTGTTTCCGAGGTTATCGACCTCGCCGCCGAGTCATCCACGTCGGCCAGCTATGAAAATCATCCAATCGACCACGTCAACGACCACGTAATTCGTATAAGCATCATGACCGAGGCCTACCATTGGCATTGTCATCCCGACTCGGATGAGACCTTCATGGCATTGGAAGGTGGTCTCTTCATTGACTTCGACGGCAGAACAGTCGAGCTAATGCCTGGTCATATGCTCACCGTCCGTCGAGGTGTTCGCCACCGTACAAGACCGATTGGGTCTCGCTCAGTGAATCTGACGTTTGAGCGGGCAGAAGCGCAGAGCGAAGCCCTGAACGCGCCCTAGTGCCGCCACGTTCTTCCGGTCGAAATTGCTTTGCCAGAGGACGCCCTATCCAGTCGGCCCCTCGGACGAGCAACTCGCGGCTGAGGCCGAAGCAGTCGATTGGAACGCGCTCTCGTCCTCAAACGAATCTTCTGCATCCTCAACCGGAAACGGAATGCTCCCAGCCAAACCGCGGGCTTCCAGATCGCGGCGGAGCTGGGCGACATCCGTAAACAAAATCCCGTCGATGCCAAGCGCTTTGGCGGCGTCGATATTGGGCTGGAGATCGTCGATGAAGATGGCCTCGTTGGCGGCCACGCCGAGCTTTTCGAGCGTGTGCCGATAGATCGCGGGGTCGGGCTTCGCGGTCAGCAGTTCGCAGGACCAAGTCAGGTGGGTGAAGCCTTCCAGCCAGCCAAAGTGTTTGCGCATGTAGGCCAGGTTCACCTCGCCCATATTCGACAGGATGGCGGTCTTGATGCCGGCGTGTTGCAGCGCGGCCGCCCACTCGAGCATGGGCGCGTTCAGGTTCCCCCACATGACGCCATCGTGGTAGTGCAGCGCGGCGAGCCGCGCATCCGTCAGATCAAAGCCTGCGCCCCGGGCGACGTTCTCCCAGTAGGTGGTGCCGTTGAGCGCTCCGGCGTCGTAGGCGTGACGATGGGCCCAGTAGTGCTCCTCGAAGACGGCGTCAGGAACGCCGGCGGTCGCGACCAGACTGGTATGCGCATCGACGTCGGGTGGGGCGCTGAGCACCCGGCCGAAGTCGAAGATGACGGCGCGAAGAGCCATGAGTGGATATCCTCCCTCCGCTGCTTGCGGGGTTCTCCCTCTATTATGCGGGAAGCGGAGGTGGCAGTGAGCCGAGGCAATAACGAAGGTGGTCGCTTCGCTCGACGGACGGACTGGGAGCCAGAGGAGACGGAGTGGTCGCGCGCGCTGGCGGAGCGCCGGCGGCGGGGGCTCGCGGTCTTCGATCTCACGGCCTCGAACCCGACGCGCTGCGGCTTTGAGTACGATGCGGAGCGGCTTCTGGCGCCGCTCAGGGATCCGGCCGCGCTCGACTACGATCCCGATCCGCGGGGCATGCTGAGTGCGCGCGGAGCGGTCGCGCACTATTACGGTCAGCACCAGGACCGCGATGGCAGGCCGCTAGCCATCTCTCCAGAACAGATGGTGCTGACCACCAGCACCAGCGAGGCCTACAGCTTCCTCTTCCGGCTGCTGTGCGATGCCGGCGACACGGTGCTGATCGCGCAGCCGAGCTATCCGTTGTTCGATCTGCTGGCGACGCTCGACGACGTACATTTGCGGCCCTACGAGCTCTTCTACGACCACGGCTGGCATCTGGACATCGCAGGCTTGCGGCAACGAGTGACGGAGACCACGCGCGCCATCGTGCTGGTGCATCCGAACAACCCCACGGGACATTTCACTCAGCCGCGTGAACGTGCGGAGCTGGAAGCGCTGTGCCTCGAGCACGGGTTGGCGCTGATCGTCGATGAGGTGTTTCTCGATTACCCGTCGGAGGGTCACGAACAGGGGCTGAGCTTTGCCGCCGGTCCGCACGATGTGTTGACCTTCGTGCTGAGCGGATTGAGCAAGGTAGCCGCGCTGCCGCAGATGAAGGTGGCGTGGATTGCGTGCTTCGGTCCGGAGGACGAACAGCGCGAGGCGCTGCGGCGGCTGGAGGTGATCGCCGACACCTTCCTATCCATGAATGCGCCGGTGCAATGCGCGTTGCCGCGGTGGCTGGCGGATCGCCATTCGCTACAACAACAGATACGTATGCGAGTGGCGGAGAATCTCAGCATGCTCGACGGCTTGCTCGCGCCTGAGGGCCTGGTGGACCGTCTGATCATCGAAGGCGGATGGTACGCCATCCTGCGGATTCCGGCGCTCGAACCGGATGACGCGCTGGCGCTTCGGCTGCTGGAAGAGCAGGGCGTTGCCGTACACGCGGGCCATTTCTTCGGCTTCAGCAACAGCGGATGGCTGGTGGCGAGTCTTCTGCCGCCGGTGGCGGAGTTTGCCGAGGGCATACGGCGGTTGCTGGTGGAGATCAACCAGCCTCATCCATAGGCTCGGCGCATTCACAGTCTGGGACGATAGCCCGGCTGGAGGAAGGGATTGGTCTCGCGCTCCGAGCCGATGGTGGTTTCGGCGCCGTGTCCGGGAACCACAAGCGTGTTCTCCGGCAGCGGTAGCAGGCGGGTATGAAGGGAACGGAGGATCTGCTGGGTATCGCCCCCGGGAAGATCGGTACGGCCGATGCTGCCGGCGAAGAGCGTATCTCCGGCGAGCAGCAGGTTCTCCGCGGCAAAGTGCAGGCAGACACTGCCAGGCGTGTGGCCGGGGGTGTGCAGCACCTCGGCCTCGAGACCGGCAATGCCGACCTTGGATCCGTCTTCGGCGCTCCCATCGAGCGCAACAATCTCCGGAGTGGCGACACCGAGCCAGCCGGCCTGCATCTCCATCATGGCAAGTACCGGCAGATCGCGCTGGTTCAGCAGCACCGGCGCGCCCGTGACCCGCTTGAGCTGGGCGGCCCCGCCGATGTGGTCGATGTGCGCATGGGTGACGATGATCTGCTTGAGCGTGAGGCGGTGCCGGGCGAGCCGTAGCAGGATGCCGGAGACATCGTCGCCTGGATCGATGACGATGGCCTCGCGGGTGATCTCATTCCCCAGCAGGGTGCAGTTGCAGTGGAGCGGGCCGACAGGGAAGGTTTCGCGGATCATGGGTAGAGCGGCTTCCAGCTACTAGCTACCAGCTCCTAGCTTCTGGCTGGAAGCTCCTGGCTGGCAGTTCGAGGCGAAAAGCTGCTTCTCTCATGGTAATGGAGGCGAAGACCGGGCCGCCGGTCAAGCAAAAAACCCTGTTGAGACGCCGATGAATGCATGTGGATCTTTGTGGACGCGTGTGGAAATGTGGGTAACTGCCCTTGGTTACTACCCGGTTACTAAATGGGGGCATCGCAATCGTCGATTGCTGTGTATAAAACGAGCAGTCACGAACCGTTCAAACCTTCTGCCCACCCCGAACGGTCATGCGGTTGGTTGTCCCGGACGTCTGATTGCAAGCACTTCGCTGCAAACGCTTTGCCCTCAGTACTGTAGGTTGCATTCAGCATCCCTCACGTTGTTGCAGTCCCCTTGCATGATTTGTCTTCTGGACCCGAAGCTGTGGGTCTTTGTGTGAGAAGGAGCGGTCCGAGTGCCACAGCAGCACGCTATCGAGGAGCGGATACCACAGGCGTATGCCGGCTCCGGGACGCGGGAGTCCGACGCCACTCTGGAGCAGCTCTTCCTCGAACTAACGGTGCGAGCACCAGGAGCCACGGCCCTGCTGGGCGATGAGGGCAGCCTGTCGTACAGCGATCTGCTGGTTCGCGCGCAGAATGTGGCCACACTGCTGCGCACGCGCGGAGTGCAGCCGGGCGACCTGGTGGGGGTTGTCGCGCATCGCAGCTTCGCGACCATCAGCGCCATTGTTGGAACGCTCCTGGCCGGCGCGGTCTACGTGATGTTCGACGCCGTGAGCCGAGACCCCGTGAGCCAAGATAAGGAGTCGCTCCGCCGGCAGGTCGCGGTGAGCCGGGTGCGCCTGCTGCTGGCCGACGGGAGCGGCGGCAGTGTTCCCGATTTTCCCTGGGCAGCGTCTACGGCGGTGGTCGATCTGCAGACCATCGAACGCGAGATCATGCCGCTGTTTGCCCAGATGCAGTTGCCGAAGGTTGCACCGGACGGACCGGCCGCCGTGGTCTTTCAAAATGACGCCGACGGGGTCCTGATTACGCACCGCGGGCTGGCACATCTACTGTCCTCACTGCAGTCATCCTCGGACCTGCTGCATTTGAGCGCCGAAGAACGGCTGCTTTTGCACGGGAATCCTACTTCGCACGTCTGGCACCTGCAACTGTGGGGCGCCCTGCTCTCCGGGGCCACGCTGGTGCTTGCGCCCGCGGGCGCGTTTGAGCCGTCCGCCTGTGAGCGCTGGATGCACCGCTTTTCCGTCACGGCGCTATGTCTGGAGACGCCGGAGTTTCATGCGATGGCTGAAGAGGCTCCCTACGCCTTGTGTGATGTGCGTCAGGTGTTGATCGGCGGAGCATGGCCGGCCGCGGAAGATGTCCGGCGGGTGCTTGGCAATGCGCCGCAACTGCGGCTGGTGTATGGAGTGGGTTGGCCGGAGACGACCAGCTATGTGCTGGCGTTTCCGTTGTCGGAAACCAGCCAAGCGCCCGAAGGGGGGAACGCACCGGCGAGGCAGCGCGGTCGCGCGCTTCCGGGCGTGCGTGTGGCGGCCTCCTCAAGCGAAACGGCGGATCGGGGACCGGGCTATGAAGGGGTCCCGGGAGAGGTGTCCCGCGATGAGTCGGCAGCCTGGGCCGGACAGCTTACGATCGGCGGCGCGATGCTGGCGGTCGGCTATCTGAACGATCCGAAACGCACGCGAAGCCGGTTCGGTTCCGACGGCGCGGGGCGTTGCTTCCTGACCGGCGAAGCGGCCCAGCAGGACGAAGACGGCAGCTTCGCACTCCGTTCGCAAATGGCGGCCACGATGTGGACGCAGGTGCTGACGCCGGAAGAACGCGAAGCGCTGGTGGCGCGCCATCCGCTGGTGTTGCAATGCGCCGTTGTGCCCATGCCGCAGGGCGAGCCGGGCTCCTGCGTCTTCGTCTCCTTGCGAGCGCCGGATACGAAAGGTGAGTCGAAGATCCGCGCGCACATATTGGCGCACGTCCCGCAGGCATCGCATCCCAGGTTCCTGCTGATAATGCCGTCGCTGCCGCTCGATGCCGCCGGAGACCCGGACCGCCAGCGGCTGCTCGAACACGCGCGCACGCTGGCCGCCGGAAAGGGACCGCAGGCGGAAGAAGCGACCGGGGTGCTGGAGCAGGTGCGCGGAGTGTGGCAACGGCTCCTCCATCGCATGCAGGTGGGCGTGGATGATGACTTCTTCGCCGCGGGGGGCACCTCTGTGCAGATGATCCGGTTGCATGCGGAACTGAACCGCCGTTTTCCGGGCGCGATCACTATGGCCGATCTGCCTGCGCTCACCACGATCCGCAAAGTGCTACAGCATCTGTCTACCGAAACGGCGCGGGATCGCATGGGGGCGCTCGCAAAGCGCGGCGCTTAGGGGAGCAGCGTTGCCGCTACAAGCAGGGCCAAACGCAGATCCTTCGCTGCGCTCAGAATGACAATTGAGGAGAAAGACCTAACCCTTCGCTGCGCTCAGGATGGGGCACCCGCAGTTGTGGCTACGTGAAGAGATGATGTGGCTTAGGGCGCGAGGGTGGCCTGGCGGAGGAAGTCGTAGTCGCCGGCCGGCGAGACGTGCGCGTTCTGCAGCCGGCGCGCGTGCACCAGCACGTTATCCAGATACCAGAGATTGATCGACGGCACCTCGCGGGCGAGGATCTGCTGCACTGCGACGTAGTCGGCCCGTTGTTCGGCCTCGTCGCTCGCCAGGGACGCATGGGCGATGGCGGCATCGACGGCGGCGTTGAAGTAATGACCGCGATTGGCGCCATGGGGCGGAAGCGCTTCCGTGGTGTAGGCATAGCGGAAGATGTCGGGACTTTCGTTGCCGCCGATCCAACGCAGCGCGTACAGCGAGAAGGCGCCCTTGGTGATATCGGAGTAGAAGGCTGCGAACTCATACGAGCGCACGTCGAGTGCGATACCGATTTCGCGCAGCTGTTGCTGCAGCACCAGCGCCATCAAGCGCGTGGTCTCGTCGGTGGAGATCTTCATCTGCAGATGGAAGCGAACGCCGTTCGCCCCGCGCCGATATCCGGCTGCGTCCAGGATGCGGTCGGCGCTGACGGGATCGTAGTCGTAGCGCTGAATGTCGCCGGTGCGGGCCCAGTGTCCGGGCGGGAGTAGACTATCGGCGAGCCGCGCCTGGTCGCGCCACAGGGTATGGATGATGAGCGGGCGGTTGATGGCGTAGGCGATGGCCTGGCGTACGCGTTCATCTTTAAGGAACGGATCGCGCAGATTGAAGGAGAGATAGTTGACGATGGTGCCGGGCGAGGTGTCGATGACCAGGTGCGAGTTCTGACGCAGGGCCATCACCATGTCGGGCGAGAGCGCGTTGATGGCCACGTCCGCCGAGCCCTTCTGCAACTCGAGTGCGCGGGTGATGGCGTCCGGCACGACAGCAAAGCGAATGCGCTCGATGGGCGGGAGCGGCTGCCACGAATCGGGGCTGCGCTCGAGAACGACATCGCGGTCCTGCACTTCGGAGACAAAGCGAAAGGGACCGGTGCCGATGGGGTGCTGCCAAAAGTCCTTGCCGCTGCCATTGGGAACGATGCCGATGGCGCCATCGGAGAGATTCCATAGCAGAAAGGGATCGGGCTTCTTCAGATGGACGATGCAGGTGGCGGGGTTGGGCGCGTCCACATGATCGATCTTGGCGAAGGCGCCCGATTTGGCGGTAATGATGGCGCCGTTGTGCATGGAGTCGAGGGTCCACTTGACATCGGCGGCGGTGAGCGTTCGGCCATCGTGAAAGCGCACATTCTGGCGGATGTGGAAGATCCAGGTGAGCGGGTCGGGATGGTCCCAACTGGTGGCGAGCCAGGGCTGCACGTCGTAGTGCGCGTCCTTGCGTACCAGCGCATCGAAGATCAGCGAGCCGATGTGCTCTGACTGGGCGTCGGTGCCGATGCGCAGATCGAGATTGGTGGGGCTGCTCTCGATGAGCATGGTGACGGTGTGCGGATCGGGTGGGGTGGCATGGCAACCTGAGATCGTCACCACTGCTGCTACAAATAACAACAGCCACAGACGCGGCCTACACATACGTGACCTGACCCAGGATGGCGGGGCGCGTTGCGCCGGTGGCCGCGGGCACATTGCCGGGAAGGCGATGCCAGGTCTGCCAGGCGAGCAGCGCGAAGGCGACCGCCTCCTTGGCCTCGGAAGGAACGCCCAGCGCGTCGATGGGGGCCACGGTACAGCCGAAGGGCGCGAGTTCTTCGGCGAGCATGCGCAGCAGGGTGCGGTTGCGCGCGCCCCCACCGGAGACGATGTATTCGACCGGGCTGGACGCGCCGCTGGACCGCGCATGCTTTTCGAAATGCGGCATGACGAATCGTTCATGCGCGATGCGAATGCTGGCCGCCGTGAGCGCGGTGGCGGTGGCGACGGTGTCCGGCGCGGAGAGCTTGAGACGGGCAGCGTCCGCCAGGATGCGATCGACGAAGAGAACGCCGTATTGTTCGCGCCCCGCGCTCTTCGGGGGCGTCTTGCGGTAAAAGGGATCGCGCAGCAATCCGGCCAGCAGGCGCGGGTGCACAGTGCCGGCGGCGGCGATGCGCCCGTCGAGGTCATACGGCTTGGCGAAGAGGCGCGCCGTAAGCCCGTCGATGACCATATTGGCGGGGCCGGTATCGAATGCAAGTAGATCGGCCGGCGTCCCGCCGGGCGGGATCGCGCTGAGATTGCCGATACCGCCGAGATTTTGCAGCACGCGAGCGCGCCGGAGATGGCGGAAGAGCGCGAAGTCCAGCAATGGCACGAGCGGCGCGCCCTGGCCGCCGGCGGCCATGTCGGCGGGACGGAAGTTCGAGACAACGGGCACGCCGATTGCCGCGGCGATGAGCGCCGCCTCACCCAGTTGCCAGGTGCAGGCCACGCTGCGCCCGGCGTAGTTCGATGCAACTCCCTGATGGTAGATGGTCTGGCCGTGACAGCCGACCAGATCGATGGGCCTGCCGTAGTCCGCGACTGCAGTCGCTACGGCCTCGGCGTACGCCTGACCGAGACGCCAATGGAGGCGGGCGAGTTCGGCGGCAGAGGTGCTATCCGCATTCATGGCGGCGAGCACGGCCTTGCGCAGGGTAGCTGGATAGGCAGAGGCGCGATGGAGCCGCAGGTCGATAGCTGGGAACGTGGAGGTGCGTGCGGCGCGCGCGCTCCCCGGGCCGATGCGGCAGATCGCGACATCGATGCCGTCGGCGGAGGTGCCGCTCATCACGCCGGCGACGGTCATAGCCCGGGCTGCCTGCTGCTTCAACATGCCGCTCAAAGTCTATCGTCCGTAGCTGCGGCCACGTGTGCCGAGAAGCGCTCGATTGACTCGCGGACGGCTTGGACCTCGGGCAGCGATGGCGGCTTGGCCAGACTGTCGCGGCCGAGTAGTTGGCGCTTGCTCCGGCGCACCTTCGCGGCGGTACCTTCCACGATGCGGCGGAAGGCGGGCGAGGATTCGGCTTCGCGCAGCAATGCTTCATAGGCGCGCAGGATGAGTGCCGGATCCTTGCATATCTCGATCAGGTGGGTGCCGGCGGCGATGGCAGCGATGGCGGCCTCTTCGATGGGTGCGTGGTGGAGGATGCCGCCCATTTCCATGTCATCGGAGATGATGAGGCCGCTATAACCGATTTTGGAGAGCAGCACGCGGCGGATCCAGAAGGGCGAGATGGAGGCGGGCAGAAGCTCCGCATTCTTTGTGGCCTGCGGATACGCGGCGTGCGAGACCATGATGAAGGGCAGGACGCCGCGAAGTTTGCGATAGGGCGCCATGTCCTCACTCCATAGCGGCTTCCAGGTGCGGTCGATGCGTGGTGTTGCATGATGCGAATCGAGCGTGCCGCCGCCCAGGCCCGGGAAGTGCTTGCCGCAGCCGAGCACGCGTTCGCGCCGCAGGCCTTTGAGAAACGCGCGGGCATAGGCGATCACCCCTTGCGGCGTGGTAGCGACGACTCGGGTGCGCATCACCTCCGCCGAAGCTGCCGTGCTGAGATCGAGCACCGGCGCGAAGGTGACGTTGAAGCCGAGCAGGCGCAGTTCGCGGCCGATGAGGCGGCCGTGCTGCGTGAACAACTTCGGATCGCCGGTCTGGGCAACCATAGCGGGCGCAGGTATGGGAGCTACGGCATCGCGCAGCCGGTCGACCAGGCCGCCTTCGACGTCCACGCAGCGGAAGAGCGGTTCGCCTGCGAGCGAGCGCACATTGGAAAGTAGCGCGTGCGTTTGCGCGGCGCTCTCGACGTTGCGGCGAAAGAGGATGACACCGGCCGGGGCGATGAGTTTCAGCCACGCGCGCTCGGTGCCGTCGAGTTCGCTACCGGCCACTCCGACGATCAGCAACTGTCCTATATCGTTCCGCAGGGTCATGGTGTTATGTGTGCTCATCGTAAAGCATCACGGGGGAAATCGTGGTTGCTGAAGGATGCGCCTTCGGCGCATTGCCCACCCTTTGCGCTGGGGTGGCGTGGAGGACGCCAGACCTGGTGAGGCGCAAAGAATGGGGCACCCGGTTCGTGGCGGAGTCTGGTTTTGTGGTCTCCCAGCCTTCGCCACGCTCAGAATGGGGCACCCATGTTCTAGGTTGCGGGGGAGGCGTTGCGGATCTCGTTGCGCAACTCGTCGAGTAGCGTGAGCGCCTGGAGGGGGGTGAGCGCGTTCGTATCTGTCTCCGCCAGCCGGTCGAGGATGCGTTGGGAGAGTGGGGTGAAGATGGTGAGTTGCAGGGCGGCATCGGTCTCAACGGCGACGTTGCGCTTCTCGGAGCGTTCGTGCTGGCGCAGCACCTGACGGGCGCGCTCGATGACGGTCGCGGGCAGACCGGCGAGTTTCGCCACTTCGATGCCGTAGCTCTTGCTGGCGGCTCCGGGCTCGATGGCGTGCAGAAAAGCAATGCCCGATGGAGATTCCTTTACAGCGACGCGCAGATTTTTGAGGCGCGGCAGATGCTCGGCCAAGAGCGTGAGTTCATGGTAGTGGGTGGCGAAGAGGGTGCGCGCGCCAAGCTTCGCGTGCAGATATTCAAGCGTCGCCCAGGCGAGCGAGAGGCCATCGAAGGTGGCGGTGCCGCGTCCCATCTCATCCAGCAGCACCAGCGAACGGCTGGTGGCGGTGTTCAGGATGGTAGCGGTCTCGGTCATCTCGACCATGAAGGTGGAGCGGCCGCGCGCCACGTTATCGCTTGCGCCGATGCGGGTGTAGATGCGATCCACCAGCCCGAGACGCATGCGCGCGGCGGGCACGAAGCAGCCCATCTGCGCCAGGATGACCAGCAGCGCGGTCTGCCGCAGATAGGTGGACTTGCCGCCCATGTTAGGCCCGGTGAGCAACAGGACCGCGGGGCCTTCGGTCGAGAGGTGGATGTCGTTGAGAACGAAGCGTCCTTCGCCCTGCTCCTCCATGCGGCACTCGACCACGGGATGACGTGCGCCCGCCGCTTCAATCACGCACGAGTCAGGAAGCTCGGGATCTGTCAGTTCGGGCCGCGTATACCCGCGCAGCGCGGCAACATGCGCGAAGTTGGCGAGCAGATCGGCCTCAGCGAACGCAGTGGCGGTGCGACGGATGCGTGGCGCCGCAGCGAGGATGGTGGTGCGCAGTTCGGCGAAGAGCTGCTTCTCGATCTCGACCGAGCGCTCGTGCGCGGTGAGTACGCGTAGTTCATAGTCCTTCAGCTCCGGCGTGGTGAAGCGCTCGGCGTTGACCAGCGTCTGCCGCCGCTCGTAGTCGGCGGGAACCGCCTTGAGATTGCTCCTGGTGATCTCAATGTAGTAGCCGAAGACGGAGTTGAAGCGCACCTTGAGCGAGCCGATGCCGGTGCGCGCGCGTTCCCGCTCCTCGATGGCGGCGATGGATTGGCGGCCGCTCTGGCTCAGCCCGCGCAGCTCATCGAGCTCGGCATGCACGTCTGCGGCAATCACGCCGCCATCGGCCAGGGTGAGCGAAGGTTCGGCGACGATGGTCTGCTCAATGGCGCGCCCGAGATCCTCCAGCCCATCCGTGCGCGCGGCGCAGCGTTGCCAGCAAGGTGCGGCGAGCGCGGCCAGGGTGCCGCAGATGGCAGGAAAGATGTGCAGCGAAGCGCCCAGCGCGGCCACGTCGCGGGGGCCGGCGGAGTCCAGCGCAATCCGGCCGAGGGTGCGCTCCACATCCAGCACGCGAGCCAGGCCGCCGCGCAACTCTTCACGACGGACGAGGTCGCGGTGCAGTTCAGCGACCGCTTCCAGACGCGCCTCGATCGCGGCCCGGTCGATCAGCGGGCGGAGCAGGGTAGCGCGCAGCAGCCGCTTGCCCATGGCGGTCTGGCAGAAATCCAGCGTATGGAAGAGGGTGGTTTTGGCGCCGGCGTCCGCGAAGAGGGGATCGACCAACTCCAGATTGCGCACGCTCACCCCGTCGAGTTCGAGGTGTTCCGCCCGGTCGTAGTAGCGCAGCGAGTCGAGATGCGGCAGGTCCGTTCCCTGAGTGGAGCGAACGTAGTGGATGAGCGCTCCGGCGGCGATGGCCGCGAGGGAATGATGCGCCAGCCCGAAGCCATCGAGCGAGCGCGCGCCCAACTGGCGTTCGAGCAGTGGAATGGCGTAATCGGCGGAGAAGATCCACGCATCCAGCGCAGTGCGGGTGCGGATGGCATCGAGCGTGGGTGGGCCGCCAGCCTGCCCGCCAAAGAGGGGCGTGTCGGCGGCGAAGAGCAGCTCGGCAGCCTGAGCTTTGGTCAGTTCGTCCAACGCTAACGCGTGTGCCTGCGGGCCACGAAACTCCGTGGTGCGAAAGTCGCCGGTGGAGAGATCGAGCAGCGCCAGGCCCACGCCTGACTCGCTACCGTGGAGAGCAGTGGCATGCAGGGCGGCGAGAAAGTTGTTGCGCTCCGAGCCAAGGGTTGCGTCGAGCGCGGTGCCCGGGGTCAGGACGCGCGTGACCTCCCGCCGCACGATCTTCTTCGCGAGCTTGGGATCTTCCATCTGCTCGCAGATGGCGATGCGGTATCCCTTGCGCAGCAGGCGGGCGATGTAGCTCTCGGCCGCGTGGTGGGGCACGCCGCACATCGGTACCCGCCGCTCCTTATCCCGGGCCGTCAGGGTGATCTCCAGCTCGCGCGCGGCGGTCTTCGCATCCTCGAAGAAGAGTTCGTAGAAGTCGCCCAGACGAAAGAAGAGCAGGGCGTCGGGATGCTGGCTCTTGGCCGTGGTGTACTGGCGCATCAGGGGTGTGGACGCCAGCTCCTCCGGGTCAGGCGATCGGGGAACCGGAGAACTGGCGCCGGCAGAGAGGCCAGCAACATCGGGGGAATCGGAAGCTGGAGAGGGAGAGTGGGGATCGGGAGACACGAAACGCCAGCATACCGCGAAGGGTACGCTGGCGTTAAGAGGGAGGGGTGGGGGAAGCCGTTAGACTCCTGAATGATGGTTCGAGGAATGATGATCGGAGCCGTGCTGCTTCACCATCTTGTTGTAGATGCCGAGCAACAGGAACGGTGCCGCCCACTGGCCCACAAAGAGCGCCATGTGGTCTTTCCCGCTCACTTTCGCAATCAGCGAGCCGACAATGGATGCGCCTGCCGCGCCTAGAAAGAAACTGCTAGGGAGTTGGGAAGAATAGCTCTCGAGCAGGGACGTTACCTGATCTTCTTCCACGTCCCCCGCATGCACACGATAATCGGTCATTCAAATGTCTCCTTGGATGGGGTCGCGCATGCTGAAAACAGCGCGACGCTCCATAAAGGGATGCCCTGCGATGTTTCAGAGCCGCCCGAAGTGTGCAGGATCGCTCTTTTCATTGCCATGCGGTGAAATCAATTGCCATCCAGTGATCGGAAGCATGCTGCCCGATTACTCGGCCAGCATGAGCCGTTGGATGGAGGAGGCGCGGCCGGTGGCGGGGTCGCACTCGATCAGGGCGGCGCACATGCGGGCGTCGCCGCGAGCGGCATCGAACTTACCCGGCATCCCGGTGAGGAAGCGCTGCAGCACCTGCTCCTTTTCCACCCCGATGACGCCGTCGTAGGGACCGCTCATGCCGACGTCCGTCTGATATGCGGTTCCATTGGGCAGCACCCGCTCATCTGCCGTGGGGACGTGGGTATGCGTGCCCAGGACGGCGGTGACGCGTCCGTCGAGATACCAGCCGAGGGCAATTTTTTCCGAGGTGGCTTCGGCATGGAAGTCGACCAGAATGACTTTGGCGCGGATGGTCGAGAGCAGGGCGTCCGCAGTGCGGAAGGGATCGTCGTTCGACTGCATGAAGACGCGACCCTGCAGGTTGACCACCGCGTACGGTTCACCGCTGGGCAGGACCCCTTCAAACACGCCATGGCCGGGAGTGCCCGCGGGGTAGTTGGCCGGGCGCACAATGCGCCGTGGACGCGCGTTGCTGTCCGCGGGCACGGATTTGAGGTAGTCCATGATCTCGCGCTTGTCCCAGACATGGTTGCCGGTGGTCAGGACATGGGCGCCCAGGTCGAAAAGTTCGTCGGAGATGCCGGGAGTGAGACCGAAGCCGCCGGCGGAGTTTTCCGCATTGATCACCAGCAGATCGATCGACCGCTCGGAGAGGACGTGTGGGAGGTGTTCGCGCACGATGCGCCGGCCTGGACTTCCAAAGACATCGCCTACAAAGAGAATTCGCACGTACGGGCATCACTTTCCGGAGGTGGTTACTTTGACTGTTACGAAGTTACAGAACATAGGCACCGGACGGACGGCCAACCCGGCATCGTAAGTAACTATTGTGTATGCATATCTGTATACAACCGCTCTGAGTCTTATGGTAGCGTCCCACTATGGCTGCAAATACACGTTTTGCCACTGCCGTGCACGTGCTTGTCCTGCTTGCTTCGAACCCGGATTCTCTGAAGACCTCGTCTGTAATGGCGGAGCAACTGCAGACGAATGCGGTGGTGATCCGGCGCATCCTTTCTTTGTTGCAGCAGGCTGACCTGATTACAAGCCAGAAGGGGCCGGCGGGCGGCTCACGGCCTACCCACTCAGCCAAGGATATCTCGCTTGCGGACATTTATAGGGCAGTGGATGCAGGAAACGCGCTGCACATACCAGTGGCGCGCGGAGGCGGGGTGGTGCGCATCAACGCATCGCTCGAGAGGGTCTACGCCGAAGGCAGGGATTGCTTCCTGGAGGCGCTTGAGGGGACGACACTGGCCCAACTGCTGAAGCGATCGAACCTGGCTGTGAAGAATCAGGCGGTGAAGAATCGGCCAGCCAAGAACAAATCTGGGAAGAAATAAGCGTCAGCCCTCTGTGGCGGCTCGGGCCGTTTCGGCGGCCGCCGGCTTCTCGTCGCTTGCCGGCCGGAGCAGAGGAAAAAGAATCACGTCGCGGATCGACTTTGCGCCCGTCAATACCATGGTAAGCCGGTCGATGCCGATGCCTTCCCCGGCGGTCGGCGGCAGACCGTAGGCCAGGGCCCGCACATAATCTTCATCCATCTGATGGGCCTCTTCGTCACCGCGGTGCCGTTCCGCAAGCTGCTGTTCGAAGCGAAGCCGCTGTTCGGCGGGATCGTTGAGTTCGCTGAAAGCGTTGCCCACCTCGAATCCACCGATGTAAAACTCGAAGCGCTCCACCCATTCCGGCTCGCCCGGCTTGGTCTTCGAGAGCGGTGAAATGGCGAGCGGGAAATCGTAGATGATGGTGGGCTGGATGAGGTGCGCTTCGGCGACGGCTTCGAAGAGAGTTGCGATGGTCTTGCCCAGCGGCTCGCCGGGCTGCACGCCCACTCCAACATGCGCGACACGCAGCCGGTCCACCATCTGCCCGACCTTGCCTGCGTCGGCGAAATCTTTCTGCTCCGGCGCGCGGCCGGCTGTCTCCGGCCAGAAGGCGACGATAGCCTCGCGCATGGAGTAGCGCGTCCACTGCGCGAGATCGATGGCATGGCCGTTGAATTCCGTGAGGATGGTGCCGTTGACCTCACGCGCCACCGCGATGACGAGCTCTTCGGTGAGCTGCATCAGGTCGTGGTAGTTGGCGTAAGCCTGATAGAACTCCAGCATGGTGAATTCGGGATTGTGCTGGGTGGAGACGCCTTCGTTGCGGAAGTTGCGGTTGATCTCATAGACCCGGTCCAGGCCGCCGACCACCAGCCGCTTGAGGTAGAGCTCCGGGGCGATGCGCAGGAAGAGGTCGAGATCGAGCGCATTGTGATGGGTGCGGAACGGCCGGGCCGCGGCTCCTCCGGCGATGGACTGCATCATGGGCGTCTCGACTTCAAGATATCCGCGCGCGTCGAAGAAGGCGCGGATGGCACGCAATACCTGCGCCCGCTTGACGAAGACGGCGCGCACCTCCGCGTTCATGAACAGGTCGACATAGCGCTGGCGGTAGCGCAGTTCGACGTCCGCCAGTCCGTGGTACTTCTCCGGAAGAGCCATCATGCTCTTGGCAAGAAATGTGATGGTCTCGACGTGGACCGAGAGTTCCCCGGTGCGCGTGCGGAAGAGATAGCCGGTGACGCCGATGTGGTCGCCCAGATCCAGTAGTTTGTAGAGCTGGAAGGCGCGCTCGCCAACCGCGTCCAGCCGCACATAGATCTGCAGGCGCACGCCGCCCTGTTGAAGCTGGGCAAACCCTGCCTTGCCCTGAGCGCGGATGGCCATGATACGCCCGGCGACGGAGACCTGCACCCGGCTGCCGTCCAGTTGCTCGCCGGTCTGCTCGTCATACTGTTGCCGAATCTCCGGAATGGTATGGGTCGCGACGTACTGGTTGGGATAGACCGGCTGCGGCTCGTCTCCTGGCTCGTCTCCTGGCCCACCTCCGGGCTCATTTCCTGAGCCGAGTGCGGCGATCTCCTTCAGCTTTTCCTGCCGCAGCGCAAACAGATTGCGCTCAAATTCGGACTCGAACACGGGTACGGTCTCCCTGAGATGTCGATCTGTCGCAAGTATACGGTGGCCAGCCGCTCACAAATTTGTGGTGTATAACAACCCAGGACTGGAAGGTTAGCGCGTGTCGAAGAGCGGCAACGGCAAAGATCAACGCAGGGATCAACATGGAGCGATGAAGTCCCTGGTGCAGGTGGAGAGCCTGATTCAGTTGGCTTTGCTGTTGCCGGTGGCTACGGTGATCGGCTGGCTGATCGGCGTAGGACTGGACCGCTGGCTGCACCAACATTGGATCTACATCGCGGGGCTGATTCTGGGCGCAGCCGCCGGCTTCGTGCAGATCTTCCGCGTGGTGCTGGGGCAGATGAACGATTAGCAAAGCATGAAGGAGCAACGGAACAGCGGAATGGCGGAGGAGCAACAGCACCAGGGCGGCATCGGGGACTTCAGCGAAGCGGAGCTGAAGGCCACGCTGGGGCGCGCGTTGCGCATGGTGGGGATCCTGGCGGCGGTCGGCATACCGGTGGTGTGGTTTGCCGCGGCCCGCGGCCCGGTGAGAAATGCCGGGTGGCAATCGGTGCTGCTCTTTCTGGTGGGGGCGCTGATTGCGGCGACCGGGATCTACGAATGGCAGCGCCTGATGATGGCGGTGCTGAGCCGCTTCAACCAGGGCGGGACGGCTCGTCCGCTGGCTGCGGTGCTGCTGTGGTTTTTCCTGCGGCTAGCCCTGGCCGCGGTCCTTCTCTATGTTAGCCTTAGGAGTTTACACGGCTCGGTGTTCGCGCTCTGCGCAGGGTTGGGGCTGGCAGTGGTCGCGTTGATGATTGAGGCGATCCGGCTGCTGCGTTCCTGGTCCCTATGAACAGAAGCGGCGGAAGGCCGTGTGCAAAGATCCGCTTCAAGACTTGATTGAGGACCGTTCCGCAAGCCCAAACGTATGCCCCTTCAGCTACCCTTCACTGCATTTCTGAACCACCACTTCGCTGGAATTGCGAACGCCATCCTGCATGTGCTGCACATTCAGCCGCACTATGCGCAGGCGCCCATCGACAACCCACTTGCGATGGAGATCCTGGTCTTCCTGGTGCTCGTACTGTTCTTCATCGCGACGCGCGTGACCCTCAACGTGGAGAAGCCGGGTCCGGTGCAGCATATCGCCGAGATGCTGCATGGCTTCGTGGACTCGCAGGCGGAAGCAATCATCGGTCACGGCTATGAGCGGTATGTCGCCTTCGCGACGGTGGTTCTGGTGTTTGTCCTGCTGTGCAACCTGCTGGGGCTGTTGCCCGGCGGCTTCATCTCGCCCACGGCCAAGCCATGGGTGCCGCTCGGTGTCGCCATTCCGACCTTTCTTTACTACAACTGGCATGGGATCCGGCAGCAGGGCGTGGTTGGGTATATCAAGCATTTCCTGGGACCGATCTGGTGGATCTCCTGGCTGATGCTGCCGATCGAGATTATCTCGCATCTTGCGCGCATCCTGTCGCTCACCGTCCGTCTTTATGCCAACATGTTCGCCGGCGATATGGTGGTGCTGGTCTTCTTCTCGCTGGTTCCGATCGCCATACCAGCGGTCTTCCTGGTCCTGCATCTTGGCGTCTCGATCATTCAGGCTTACGTTTTCATGCTGCTCTCCATGATCTATCTCGCGCAGGCGACAGCGCAGGAGAGCCATTAAGGAATTCGCCGCCCAGACAGACGCGTCTGCGGCGCAGAGATTTACAGCGCGGTTGGTGGGTGCGCGCTTTTGAATTAAGGGTCGCGATGGAGCCGGTGCGACCCCGTCCTTTCGTGCAGAGAGCCGCTTCCGCTCTGCATGCATCAGCCGTAAGCGTGAGGGTGCCAGCACGGTGAGCATCAACCACCCACTGACGGCAATTCAAATGGAAGCTTTGGAGAAAGCATCATGCGTAAACTGCAAATCCTTTTCATGACACTGAGCGTGCTGTTCCTGGCCGCTCCGGCGTTCGCACAGGCAGCAGGCGGCGGGGGCAATGGCAGCCTCGGTGTTGGCCTCAGCTCCATCGCAGCCGGTCTCGGCATGGGTCTGGCGGCAGGTCTCTGCGGCCTGGGCCAGGGTCGTGCGACTGCATCAGCCACCGAGGCGCTGGCCCGCAACCCTGGAGCACGTCCCGGAATCCTGCTGCTGCTCACGCTCGGTCTCGCGTTCATCGAGTCGCTCTCGCTCTTCACGCTGGTGATCGTGTTCGTCAGAGTGCACTAGGTGTTTGCGGTTTCCGCTCAAGAGCCCTCGGCGTTTTGCCGGGGGCTTTTGCCTTGGGGGTGACCCTCGGCAAACTTACCCTGGCGTCCTACCGCGCCATGCACGACCGCGTGCCGGGAGCCCGGTTCGCTAGAATGGCACGCGAAACCGTCTCGAACCAAGTTTCACTTGGAGGCAAGGTGAGCGATGCAACGCAGCCGCGAATGGTGCTCGAGGGGATTTCCAAGCGATTCGGAAAGCTGCTGGCGCTCGATGGCGTGAGCCTGACGGTCGGGCCGGGAGAGATTCTGAGCTTTGTGGGGCCGAATGGCGCGGGGAAGACGACGGCCATCCACATCCTGCTGGGGTTGCTGCGAGCGGCTAGCGGCCGGGGTTCGCTGCTGGGGAGGCCGCTGGGTGACGCGGCGGCCCGGGCGCAAGTGGGCTATGTGCCGGATGCGCCGGTGTTCTTTCCTGGAAACGCCATGGACGCGGTGGCCTTCGCGGCGCGCTTAAGCGGTGCGAGGCCGGTGCGCGGGCGGATCGAGGAGACGCTGCAGCGGGTTGGCGTTCACGAGTGGCGGCGCGATGTGCGTACGTTCTCGCGCGGGATGCAGCAGCGGCTGGCTTTGGCGCAGGCGCTCATTCATGAACCGCTGGTGCTGATTCTGGACGAGCCTGCCGCGGCGCTCGACCCGGTGGGCGTGGTCGAGGTGCGCGCGCTGCTCAAGGCACTGCGGGCGCAGGGGGTGAGCATCCTGTTCTCATCGCACCAATTGGCGGAGGTGGAGGAGATCAGCGATCGCATCGCGTTTTTGCAGGATGGGCGTCTGCTGCGCTATGGCGCGCTCGCGGAGCCGCTGGGCGCCGACGGATGGATGCGGGTAGTGATGCGAGGTACGCCGCTCGCATCGTTTCAAGAGTATGAAGTGGCGGCGACCCAGGCAGACACGGTGGCATGGGAGTTGCCGCGCGACCTGCACCGGGCGTGCATCGAGGCGGGATGGAGCGCGGGCGCGGAGCTGGTGCGCGCGGAGCCCCGCACCCGCAGCTTGGCGGAGCTCTATCTGCAGTGGAGCCGGGACGGCAAGGCGGCGGGGAACAAGAGCTGCGAGAATGCGTCCGGACACGACCGAGCGGGATCGGGATCGAGATCGGGAGCGGGCCGATGAAGAGCCTGCTGATCGCGCGGCAGTTGTTGCGGGCGAAGCGATGGCTGTGGCTGCTGCTGGTGCTTTGGCCGTGGGCGATGGCAATCGTTTTGCGTATGACGGGCGGGGGCGCCATGGCGCAGCAGGATGCCATGGCGCAGCAGGATATTGTGGCGCTGGTCGAACAGGAGTGTCTCTACGGGCTGGCGCTGGTGGCGTTCACCGGCGGCGCGCTGCTGGGGAATGAGCAGCGGTCGCGCCGTATCGTAATGGTGCTGGCGCGCGCTGTGGGGCGCGGGGAATATCTGTTCGCGCTATGGCTTACAACGGTGCTGCCGTTGCTGCTGTATGCGGCGAGTGTGGGTCTCTCCGGGCTGCTGCTGGGTGGAAACGGAGAGATGGTGGGGCGCTTGATGATCGCCGTGACGCTGATCGGGATGCCGCTGGCGGGGCTGGTGTTGCTGGCATCGATCTGGCTACCGGGTGTGCTGGCAGCGGCGCTGGGGCTGCTGCTGACTGCGGGATTATTGCTGCCTGCAACTCAGACTGCGCTGACGGGGCAGTTACGGCTGCTGGTGCAGGGTGCGGGCCAGGGGCAAGCGGTGCTGGCGATGGTCGAGAGCGCGTGCCTGGCCGCAGTTTTCTTTGCCGCCGCTGTCACGGCGTTTCGCCGGCGGGACCTGGATCTGAAAGGCGAGTGAGTGGTGCTGGCCGCACGGGCGGACGCGCTTCGCGCCGATGCGCCTGGCGGCGCATGACCCACCCTTTGCTTCGCGCAGGATGGGGCACCCAAATCGGTGCGTGTGTCTAAGGATTACTGGCCCCGGGAGGTTGGCGGCGGTGGGGCTTGGGTAGATGGCGGGAAGTAGGTGGAAGCGCCGCGCTGCGCCAGATTGAGCACGGCCCGCGGTGCGACTCCGAGCATGAGCGTGGCCCAGACGGAGAGCAGAATGGCGAAGCCGAGCGTGATAGACATGCGCGGCACGCGCAGGACGGCGGCGCTCGCTTCCGGGCGGGAGTAGAGCGTGAGCAGCAACCGCAGGTAGTAAAAAGCCGCGATGCCGCTGTTGATCAGGCCGATGATGGCCAGCACCACCATGCCATGCTCGAGCGCGGCGGAGAAGACATAGAACTTGGCGAAGAAGCCGCCGGTGAAGGGAATGCCGATCAGCGAGAGCAGGAAGAACGCCATGGCGCCGGCCATAACCGGCGAACGGTAGGCGAGGCCGCGATAGTCGGAGATGGAGTTCAGGATCTCGTCGTAGCCGCCGGCATGGCTGACGATGGCGAAGATGCCGACGTTCATGGCGACATACGCCATGACGTAAAAGCTGGCGGCGGCGACCGCCTGCGGACTGTAGGTGCTGAAGGCGACCAGCAGATAGCCGGCGTGTGCGATGGAGGAGTAGGCCAGCATGCGCTTGACGTTGGTCTGCCGCAGCGCGGCGAAGTTGCCGATGGTCATGGAAAGAACGGCCATGATCCAGAGCAGCGCGGACCAGTGCTGGACCAGGCTGGGATACGCGCCGTAGACGATGCGCAGCAGCACGGCGAAGGCCGCGGCCTTGGGCGCGGTGGACATGAGCGCCACGGTGGGCGAGGGTGCGCCTTCGTAGACATCGGGCGTCCAGACATGGAAGGGAGCGGCCGACACTTTGAAGCCGATGCCGATGATCATCAGCGCCAGCGCCATGAACGTGAGGGCGGGCATACCGCTGTGCGGCAAGGCGGCGGCGACGGCGCTGATGCGCGTGGTGCCGGTGGCGCCAAAGGTGAGCGCGATGCCGTAGAGAAAGAAGGCGGTGGCGAAGGAACCGAGCAGGAAGTACTTGAGCGCAGCCTCCGGACTGCGGCCGGTGCGCTTGCGGTAGCCGGCCAGGATGTAGGTGGAGATGGACGAGATCTCCAACCCGATGAAGACCAGCAGCAGCTCGACCGCCGAGGTCATCAGCAGCATGCCGACGGTGCCAAATATAAAGAGCGCGAAGTACTCGGCGATGTCGCGGGAGACGGGGCGCATGCTGTCGATGGCGATGAGCAGCGCCACCAGCACCGTGCCGCAGATCAGGATGTGGAAGAAGGAGCTGAAGGCGTCCGTCTGCACCACGCCGAAGTAGGCGGTGCCGGGAGCGAGATGAAGCTGCCAGGCGCTGGCCCACAGCGCCGCGATCATCCCGGCGACACTGAACCAGGCGATGGGCTTGCGGCTGGTGCGCGCAGGGGTGATCGAGTCAATGACCATGATGAGCACGCCGACGACGGTGAGGATGACTTCCGGCAGAATGCGGAGGACATCCGGAACAACTTGCGGAACAGATTGGGAGGCGGGATTCATTGGGCCTCCATGGTCGTGGCTGCGGGGTCGGAGCCGGTGGTGGCGGATGCAGGAGCGGCGGTCGAAGCACTATTCGCCAGCACCCCGTGGTGTTGGTGAACGTGCATGGCATGGGAGAGCGGAGCCATGGCGCCGTCAATGGACCGGATCCAGTAGGGCGAAGCGACACCCATGATCAGCATGAGGACGGCCACCGGCCACAGCGCGATCTGTTCGCGGGCGACCAGGTCCGGCTTGAGGCCGGGCAGTCCCTGGCGGTCGACCATGGGTGAGTCGGGTCCGTAGAAGACACGCTGCACCATCCAGAGCATGTAGGACGCGCTGAGGATGACACCGATGGTGGCGGCGACGCCCCAGCCGGTGTGGGTGGCGAGGCCGCTCGAAAGGACAAGGAACTCGCCCACGAAGCCGTTGAGAATAGGCAGGCCGATGAGCGAGAGCACGGTGAGGACAAAGAGCGTAGTCATGTGCGGAGCCTTGGCTGCAAGGCCACCGTAGGCGGCAATCTCGTAGGTGCCGTAGCGTTCGTACATCAGGCCCAGAAGCATGAGCATGGCGGCGGCGGAGAGGGATTCGTTGAGGATGTGGTAGACCGCGCCGTCCAGGCCATTGATGGCGAAGGTGTAGATGCCCAGGGTGCAAAAGCTGAGGCTGGAGATGGTGGCAAAGCCCAGCAGTCGCTTGAGGTCCTTCTGCACCAGGGCGACCAGCGCTCCGTAGAGGATGCCGATGACGGCTAGCGCGACCATGAGCGGCGCGATGGCGCGGGCCTGCGCGGGAAAGAGTTCGAGATGAAAGCGGATGAGCGAGTAGAGTCCCAGCTTGCCGGCAACTACCATGGCCATCGCGGTGGGCGCTTCGCTGAAGACGTCGCCCAGCCAGCCGTGCAGGGGGAAGACCGGGACTTTGACGGCAAAGGCGGCGAGGAAGGCGAGCGAGATCCACCACAGGGCGGCCGGGGAGAAGAGCCCCTGCGTGGCGGCGAGCGAGGCCTGAAGTTCGACGAAGTCGAAGGTACCGGTGCGCGCGTAGAGCACCAGGATGGCGACCAGCAGAAGCGCCGAGGGGATGAAGCTGTAGAGGAAGAACTTGACTGCCGCGCGCGGACCCCGGTCGCGGCCAAACATGGCGATGGTGATGGCCATGGGGACGAGGGCCAATTCCCAGAAGGCGTAGTAGAGGATGAGGTCGAGGGAGACGAAGACGCCGAGCATGGCCGTCTGCTGCAACAGGAAGAGGAAGTAGAACTCCTTGGCGCGATGATCGATCGCGCGCCAGGAGGCGAGCACGCCGAGCGGCGCCAGAATGCCGGTGAGCACGATGAGCCACATCGATAGGCCATCGACGCCAACGTGGTAGCGGATAGGCGGATTGCCGATCCACGCGCGGTTGATCTCGAACTGGAAACCGTGGAGCGCGTAGTTGAAGTGGGCGGGCAGATGGAGGGTCAGCCCGAAGGTGGCCAGCGAGACCAGCAGCGCCCAGATCTGGATCAGCTTGCCACGAGCCGGCAGCAGCGCGAGCACGATTGCGCCGAGCGCCGGGAGGAAGAGGATCCACGTCAGTATGTGGTCGTTCAGCACGTCAGTGATTCCCGCCTAAAGTGATGCCCGGTAGAAGTGATGCCCGGTAGATCTGAGTGAGGTCTCGTCCGGCTCGGAGGGGCACCGGCGAAACGGGTTTAGTGAAGGGACAGCGCATGCGTCCCGAAGCCGAAGTAGGAGATGAGCAGGATGGCCGCAGCGCCGATGGCCAGCCAGCCTGCATAAGAGCGGATGTTGCCGGACTGCATGCGCCGCAGCACCGCGCCGAACCCCTGCGCGCCACCGGCGAGCGCCTGGCCTCCGCCGTCGATCGCGCCACGGTCTACCGTCGCCCACAAGGCATAGCGGGAGAGAAAGAGCAGTGGCTTGACGATGAGCAGACCGTAGATCTGGTCGATCCAGTACTTGTTGGCGACCAGGGAGTAGACGGGGCCCAGGCGTTCCGCGATGCGCTGCGGCAGGGCGGGACGCCGGCGGTAAAGCAGGTCGGCGAGCAGCAGGCCCAGCAGCGCGGCGAAGACGGAGATGGCCGAGAGGATGCGCTCGGTAGACGCGTCTTCCGTGGGCTGTTCGGGCGGAGGCTGCTGGATTCCGCCGTCCGGAGAGGTGCGCATGGCGATGCTCACCTGCTCGTAGGAGAGGGGGACCGGGGCGCGGGTCACGGGATCGAGGAAGCTGCCGAAGCGGTCCGCGCCGCCCAGCGATTGGGGAATGCCGATCCAGCCGCCGGCGACCGCAAGGATGGCCAGAAGCACCAGCGGCACCAGCATGGACCTGGGGCTTTCGTGGATGGGATGGCCGTGTTCGCCGGCGTGGTGCGGATGGGTGTCGGTATGACGACGCTTGCCGAAAAAGGTCAGATACCACAGCCGGAACATGTAGAAGGCGGTGATGAAGGCGGTGACCACGCCGACGAACCAGAGGATGTGGCCGCCGTGGGGCGAGTTCCAGGCCGCGGCCAGGATCTCGTCCTTGGAGAAGAAGCCGGAGAACGGTGGGAGGGCGGAGATGGCGAAGACGCCCATGGTCATGGTCCAGAAGGTGACCGGGATGCGCTTGCGCAGGCCGCCCATCCTGCCCATGTCCTGCTCCCCGCCGACCGCATGGATGACGGAGCCGGCCGCAAGGAAGAGCAGCGCCTTGAAGAAGGCATGGGTCAGCAGGTGGAAGATAGCGGCCGAGTAGGCGGCGACGCCGCAGGCCAGGAACATGTAGCCGAGCTGCGAGATGGTGGAGTAGGCGAGGACCCGCTTGATGTCCGTCTGCACGATGCCGACGGTGGCGGCGAAGAAGGCGGTAGCGGCGCCGATGACGGCGACCACCATGAGCGCGGAAGGCGAGCGGTCAAAGAGCACATGCGCGCGCACCACCATGTACACGCCGGCGGTGACCATGGTGGCGGCGTGGATCAGGGCGGAGACCGGCGTCGGACCCTCCATGGCGTCGGGCAGCCAGATATAGAGCGGGATCTGCGCCGATTTACCGGTCGCGCCCAGCACCAGCAGGAGCGCAATGGCGGTGAGAAAGCCGCCGTGCCACTCCGGGTGCTGCGTGATCTGCGCGAAGACTTCGCTGAAGGAGAGCGTGCCGAAGTGGACGATGGTGAGAAACATCGCCAGCAGAAAGCCGAAGTCGCCGATGCGGTTGACGATGAAGGCCTTCTTGCCGGCATCCACGGCGGAGTGCTTTTTGAAGTAGAAGCCAATGAGCAGATAAGAGGCGAGGCCCACGCCCTCCCAGCCCACGAACATCAGCAGGAAGTTCTCCGCCAGCACCAGCGTGAGCATGAAGAACATGAACAGGTTGAGGTAGGCGAAGAACCGCCAGAAGCCTTCCTCGTGCGCCATGTCGCCGACCGAATAGACGTGGATGAGGAAGCCGACACCGGTGATGATGAGCAGCATGACCAGCGTGAGCTGATCGAGCGAGAAGGCGAAGTCGGCGTGAAAGCCGGCCGTGGCGATCCAACTGGAGCTCCAATTGGCGGGCCAACTTGCAGGCCAGTTCACCACGCGCTCGACATAGGGCATGGTAAGCGCATTGAAATGCGCGGCCACGTTCAGCACCAAAGCCAGCGGCGCCGCGGTAAAGGCGAGCGCGATCACTAACACCAGCGAGCGGGGCAGGCGGCGCCCCAGCAGCCCATTCAGCAGGAATCCAATGAAGGGCAGTACGGGGATGAGCCAGAGGTGCAGCGAAGGGGGGCCGTTCATAGTTTCATCAGATTCACCTGGTCCACGTCCAGCGTGTTCCGGGTACGGAAGATAGCGATGATGATCGCCAGGCCGACGGCCGCCTCGGCAGCGGCCACCACCATGACGAAAAAGACAAAGATCTGGCCGCTGACCTGGTGCCACTGGTGCGCGAACGCAACGAAGGTCAGGTTGACGGCGTTCAGCATCAGCTCGATAGACATGAAGACGGTGATGATGTTGCGCTTGATGAGGAAGGCGGCGACGCCGATGGAGAACAGGATCGCGCTGAGCACCAGGTAATACGCAATGGGAACGACCACGCTACATCTCCTTTCGCGCCAGAGCGATGGCGCCGAGAATAGCGATGAGGATGAGCACCGAGGTGACCTCGAAGGGCAGCATCAGATCACGGAAGAGCACGCGACTGAGGTCGCCGGTGGTGACTAGATAATCTCCCAGCCGGGCTGTTCCCAAATGACTGCGCAATGAGAGGAAGAGATAGGTCAGAATGCCCAGCAGCGCTGCAACGCCCGGAAACCCCACGAGATAGGCGGCGCGGCTGCCGCGCGTGCGCTCCTCTTCGCCGGCGTTCAACAGCATGATCACGAAGGTAAACAGCACCATGATGGCGCCGGAGTAGACGATGACC